>WQZX01000006.1 GCA_009780515.1 Nocardioidaceae bacterium
ACGAGGTGTCCTTTGCTCGGCGTCGAATCGTGTGTGTGAGAACTCCGATTCTCCCGCCCAGCAAGGGCATTCTCGTCCTACGCCACGCTCACACCGGCAACCTCATCGGTGGATCCGGGCTGATTCGAGGGGCGCTTGACCTCCTTGCGGAGCTGGAAATCGATGGGGTACGGCGCTCTGGCGTAGTCGACCAGGGCGGAGGCGAATCCGGCCTCGACAAAGTGCGCAAGGAACTTCTCGCTGACGGTCCGGTCGTAGCGAAGGTCTCCGAAGTCGACCATGTTCGAGCTCCGTTCTCTTGATGGATTCACGCTACTTGACGGCGAGGGGCGGTCCGCCGCTCGATGTTCAGGCCGGCGATGCGTGCTTCGTTCTTCATGGCGCTGACCGTGCTCCCTGGCTCCGACGCTTCCCGTCGCCGCACGCTATGCGCATAGGGCGTCGCTGGGGCGGGAATTGGCGGTCCGGTAGCCCGGAAGGACCATGAGAGTTGACCTGATGTGTCGGGGGCAACCGACACGATGCGACTCGTGATAGCAACAGCAATCGCGGATACCGACACCTCGACTGTCTGCCTAGGGGCCCCGCCCGAGTGGCAGTGCGACAGCCTTTTCGCCGACTACGACAACGGCGCTGTCGGCATTCTCGTAGCGCCCATCGAGCCCGGGGACGAGGCAGGACGTCGACGGTGCCCGAACCCCGCGCGCTGGCGACTCACATTCGATGCGCGGGACATCCGTGTGAGCCACAACCTCGTCGGCCTCAAGTGCGACGAGTGCAAGCAGTTCATGGATGGCGCATACATCGCGGCGCGCCGACTTTAGACCGCCCGAAGCGACAACTGTCGAGATGCAGTGACGGTTGACGAGGTGGCGAACCTTGGCGGACCGAGCCACGGCAAGGTCATCGAGCAGAGTTCGGCGCGTGCGTGAGTAGTCGCGCGAGCTGACTGCCCGGGTCAGTAGCCTCGGCGGGTGTCACGAGTTGAGGTCGCGGCGGCGTACGACTCCCGTGCCGAGGAGTACGTCGAGAAGCTGGGATCGGTGCACCAGATGGCGGACCGAGATCGGCTCACGATCGAGGAGTGGCGCGACAGCACGGCAGGCGGGCTGCTGGACGCTGGGTGCGGTCCGGGGCACTGGACCGAGGTGCTGGCTGAGCATGGTCGCCGTGACGTAGTGGGGATCGACGGGTCCACTCGGTTCCTCGAGTCCGCACGGGAACGATTTCCGGGCAATCGGTTCGTCGTCGGCGACCTATCAGCGCTCCCGGTCACCTCGCGATCCCTCGGTGGCATCCTGGCCTGGTACTCGGTGATCCACACGCCGCCGGGAGAACTGCCCGAGATCCTCGACGAGTTCGCGCGCACCCTCGCGCCGGGAGGTTCGCTCCTGTTGGGCTTCTTCGCGGGCGAGCCCGGCGGCGCGTTCGACCATGCGGTGACGACGGCGTACTACTGGTCCGCGGTCGCGCTGACGGATCTGTTCCACCGATGCGGCTTCACGGTCGACCACGCAGAGACCCGCCGAGACCCCGACGTACGTCGCACTCACGGCGAGTTGCGTGCGACCCGAACGACGACTTGAGCGCATAGCCCCGTTCGCTCAACTCATCCGAGAGTGGACCTCGTCGAAGAGCTCGTTGAGCATCGCCTCCGCCCCCGGCGGCCCCAGCTCGGATCCGCCGAATCGGAAGACCTGATACCCCGCGAGTTTGAGCCGTCGGTCCTCAACTGCATCGCGGAACAGCCTCTCGGGTCGCCCCAAAGAGTCCTGCCAGTAGGCACGTAGTAGGCAAGCATCCAAAACGAAACATCTCCTGATCTGCGTCTGCGCAGGTCAGGAGATGTTTTCGTGACGGTGGGTGATACTGGGTTCGAACCAGTGACCTCTTCGGTGTGAACGAAGCGCGCTACCACTGCGCCAATCACCCGTGCGGTGGTCGAGATTAGCGCATCGACACCGGGCGTTCACATTCGGGGCGGCGGAGGATGCCGAGGGTGATGAGCAGCTGTGCGGCGATGTAGGTCGCCATCACGGTGAAGGACTGGAGGGCCGGGAGGCCGGAGGTGAAGGCGTCGAGCGCGATGAGGGCGTCGGAGACGAAGAAGAGCGCGCCGCCGGCCCCGGCGAGCGGGTGAACGCCGGTGCTGGTGAGGGCCATCGCGGTGAGGCAGCCGCCGTACACGACGACGGCGGGGGTCATCGCGCCCGCTCCGGGCAGGCAGACGACGACGAGAGCGAGGAACGCGGCGAGGTAGGCCGCTGTCCAGCCACGGCGCCGGTGGAGGACGCTGTGGCGCCGGTAGGGCCAGAAGGCCGAGATGTAGGTGACCTGGGCGAGCAGGAAGCACGCGATCATCGCCAGGAACGCCGGGTCGCCGCCGAGAAGACGCGGGGCGGTGTCGCCGAGCCAGGAGAAGCCCAGGGCGAGCAGCAGCGCACGGACCAGGCGAGGGCGGGGCCCGAGGGTCGCCGCCAGCACGAAGAGCACCAGCGCCGGCATCAGCAGCACCTGGCTGGCGTCCGCCAGCGTGTGCGCGTGGACGAGCTGTGCCGTCAGGTGGACGACCGAGACGACGAGGTACGCCGCGAGCGCGACTCGGGCGCGGGTGCTGGTCACCCGCGGATCATCTCGTGCTCACGGGTGCGCCACGTCTCGAGGACCCTGCGTGTCACAGGTCCCGGGACCGGCAGGTCGCGGTCGTCCCATCGGTGGACGGGCTGGACCGTCCGGATGCTCGAGGTCAGGAAGACCTCTTCGGCCGAAGCGCAGACCTCCAACGGCTCGTCGACCTCGCGGGCGCCGTACCAGTCGAGGACGAGGTGCCGGGTGACGCCGGGCAGGCAGCCGCTGGCGAGGGTCGGCGTGCGCAGCTCGCCGTCGACGACGTAGAAGACATTGGCGCCGGTGCCCTCGCAGACGTTGCCGGCCGCGTTCGCGAGCACGCACTCGCCGGCTCCGCGGGCGACGGCGTGCCGCAGCGCGACCACGTTGTCGGCGTACGCCGTGGTCTTGTGGCCTACGAGCGGTCCGTGCTCGTTCAGGCGCCACGGAGCGGTGACGACGGCGATGCTCTCGGCCGGCGGTGGCGTCGGTGCCGGTGTGATCGCGAGGTCGCCGCCGGCGGCGGTGACACGGACGCGTCCGAGGGGGAGTGGGTCGCGGGCGAGCACGTCGATCAGCCGCCGCCGAACGTCGGCGACGTCGAGCGTGGCGAGCCCCGTGGCCGCTGCGGAGCGCTCGAGCCGGGCGAGGTGGAGGTCGAGCGCGAACGGTTGCCCACCCACCACCCGGACGGTCTCGAACAGGGCCTGCACGCGGGCAACTCTAGGGTGACGACGCCCCGAACTCCGACCCCGTTTTGGTGGTCTCCTGGGGATCGGCTAGTGTTCTCAACCGCACCGGCAAACCGGTCCGAAAGGGCCGAGAAGCAGGTGCGATGCGGACGTAGCTCAGTTGGTAGAGCACGACCTTGCCAAGGTCGGGGTCGCGAGTTCGAGTCTCGTCGTCCGCTCTGAGTGGTCAGACCACTGGCTGACCCAGGCCAGGTAGACCACCGCGGTGGGTTGGCCGAGAGGCGAGGCAACGGACTGCAAATCCGTGTACACGGGTTCAAATCCCGTACCCACCTCGCTACAACTCAACAGCTAGGGCGATTGGCGCAGCGGTAGCGCGCTTCCTTGACACGGAAGAGGTCACTGGTTCAAACCCAGTATCGCCCACCACCCAAAAAAGGCCCCGTGACCTGCAGGAATGCAGATCACGGGGCCTTTGAAACTCACCGGCATGCTACGGAATCGCTATCTCGACCCCGGGCACAAACGTCACAGCCGCCCCGCCCTCCGGAGAGAACGGAGCGGTCATGCGGTGCGCCAGGCCGGCCCGCTCAGATCAGTCCGCCTTGAGGTCGAGGGGCGGGTGGCCCTGACCGTTCTGGAATCGGGTGGTAGCGCGGGCCGGGCGGGTGGTGGCGTCACCGGATCAGCATCCACGAAATGTCGGGCCGGCTCATCCGGATATACGGCCGCGGGGCCCTCTCGCCTCTGGGTAGAGTCTGCGCCAAGAGAGCGGCCCAGCCGTAGGGGTCGCCGTGCGATCCCTAGATTGGTGGCTCCCGTGTCCGACATCTCGATCCTCATCCGCAACGACGCCGGAGAGGAGGAGCGGACCGTCGAGGCCGGCACCAGGGCCTGGCAGCTCTTCGCCGACGATCCCGACGTGGTCGCGGCTCGCGTCGGTGGCGCCTTGAAGGACCTGTCCTACGAGCTTGCCGCCGGTGACGCCGTCGAGTCGGTCGCCATCGGCAGCCCCGACGGGCTGGACATCCTGCGCCACTCGACCGCCCACGTCCTGGCCCAGGCAGTGCAGCAGGTCTTCCCGGACGCCAAGCTCGGCATCGGCCCGCCGATCACCGACGGCTTCTACTACGACTTCGACGTCGAGAGCCCGTTCGTGCCCGAGGACCTCGCCAAGCTCGAGACGGCGATGCGCAAGATCATCAAGGAGAACCAGCGCTTCGAGCGCCGGGTCACCAACGACGCGGACGCGCTGACCGAGCTCGCCGACGAGCCGTACAAGGTCGAGCTGATCGGCCTGAAGGGCTCCGGGAACGCGGAGGACGCAGCCGAGGGAGCCGGCGCCGAGGTCGGCGCCGGCGAGCTGACCATCTACGACAACATCAACCGCAAGGGCGAGGTCGCGTGGAAGGACCTCTGCCGCGGCCCGCACCTGCCGACCACCAAGCGCATCCCGGCGTTCAAGCTGATGCGGAGCGCGGCGGCGTACTGGCGCGGCGACGAGAAGAACAAGCAGCTCCAGCGCATCTACGGCACCGCATGGCCGACCAAGGAGGAGCTCGAGGAGCACCTCCACCGCCTCGAGGAGGCCGAGAAGCGCGACCACCGCAGGCTCGGCCGCGAGCTCGACCTCTTCAGCTTCCCCGACGAGATCGGCTCCGGCCTGCCCGTCTTCCATCCCAAGGGCGGTGTGATCAAGCGCGAGATGGAGGACTACGTCCGCCAGCGCCACATCGAGGAGGGCTTCTCGTACGTCGGCACGCCGCACATCACCAAGGACGGCGTCTTCCACACCAGCGGCCACCTGCCGTACTACGCCGACACGATGTTCCCGCCGATGGAGTTCGAGGGTGCGAACTACCAGCTCAAGGCGATGAACTGCCCGATGCACAACCTCATCTTCAGCAGCAGGGGCAGGTCCTACCGCGAGCTGCCGCTGCGGCTCTTCGAGTTCGGCCACGTCTACCGCTACGAGAAGTCCGGCGTCATCCACGGCCTGACCCGCGTGCGCGGCTTCGCGCAGGACGACAGCCACTCCTACTGCACCCCGGAGCAGGCGCCCGACGAGGTCAAGCACCTGCTGGACTTCATGCTCAGCGTGCTGCGCGACTTCGGCCTCGACGACTTCTACCTCGAGCTCTCGACGCGCGACGACAGCAAGCCGGACAAGTTCGTCGGCTCCGACGAGGACTGGGCGACCGCGACCGAGATCCTGGAGAAGGTCGCCACCGAGTCCGGCCTCGACCTCGTGCCCGACCCGGGCGGCGCGGCCTTCTACGGCCCGAAGATCTCCGTCCAGGCCAAGGACGCCATCGGCCGCACCTGGCAGATGGGCACGGTCCAGTACGACTTCAACCAGCCCGCCCGCTTCGGGCTGGAGTACACCTCGTCCGACGGCTCGAAGCAGCAGCCGGTGATGATCCACTCCGCGAAGTTCGGCTCGATCGAGCGGTTCCTCGGCGTGCTCGTCGAGCACTACGCCGGTGCGTTCCCTCCCTGGCTCGCGCCGATCCAGGTCGAGGGCATCCCGATCGCCGAGCGCCACGCCGACTACCTGTACGACGTCGCGGCCCAGCTCAGGAAGCAGGGCATCCGCGTGGAGGTCGACGACTCCGACGACCGCATGCAGAAGAAGATCCGCAACGCGCAGCTGCAGAAGGTGCCGTTCATGGTCATCGCCGGCGACGCCGACGTGGAGGCAGGCGCGGTCAGCTTCCGCTATCGCGACGGCCGTCAGGACAACGGTGTGCCGATCGCCGAGGCGATCGAGCGAGTCGTCGCCGCCGTACGCTCCCGCGAACAGGTGTGAGGTCGTGATGCGGCTCCGGGTCGGCGCGGCGGCCACCGTTGCGGCCGTCGCGCTGCTCGGCGGCTGCGCGCTGCCCGCGAGCATCACGGGCAAGGACCAGGCGGGGCCGCGGGCGCCGCTCAGCTCGGCCTCCGCGTCCGGCGACGGCGGGGGAGCCGGGGTGCCGTCGGACGCCAGCAGCCTGGCGTCTGCCGCGCAGGAGATGGCGACGCGCGACAACGGCACCGGCGCCCCGGCGGACTCACCCGGTGTTGTCACCGACCCGAGCGCCATGCTCGGCGGAGACATCAGCTGGCCCCAGTGCCCGCCGGGCATGGGCATTCCGCAGAAGCGCTCGACCGGGCAGCCGATGCCGCTGCCCGACGCCGAGTTCGTCGTCGTCGGTCTCACCGACGGACCGGGCTTCGTGGCCAACCCGTGCCTCAAGTCGCAGGTCCAGTGGGTGAAGGTCCACCGGCTGCCGTTGTCGGCGTACTCCGTCGTCAGCTATCCCGACGCCAAGGACCTCGCCAAGTACGGCGCCGACGGACCCTACGACCCGTCCACGCTGCCCGGCAGGCTCAAGAATGTGGGCTACCAGGAGGCGACGTACAACGTCGGCTCGATGGGGAGCGCGGGGCTGAACACCCCGCTGGTGTGGCTGGACGTCGAGAGCGTGCCCGACTTCGACTGGCCCGCGAACAACACCGCGAACAACGCCGCCGTCGTGCAGGGCGAGGCACGCGGCTACAAGGAGGCCGGGTACGCCGTCGGCGTCTACGGCACCCCGACGATCTGGAAGGGCATCGTCGGCGGGCTCACGCTCGGCGGGAACGTCCCGGAGTGGCGTGCCGCGGGCCAGACCTCGCAGGCCGAGGCCACCATCAGGTGCGGCTCCGCGTGGTCCATCCAGGGCGGTCAGGGCGTCCTGGGACAGTGGGTGGAGGAGCGGCGCGATCGCAACCTCACCTGCCCGGGAGCCATGGGCGACCTGAGCAAGTGGTTCGATCGGGGCTGACCGCTCGGCGCGAGACAGGGGTACGACGACGCGGGGACGAGGGGACGATGGTGGACGTGAAGCCGGATGGGCGCCAGCTGCGCTGGCGTGAGCACAACGAGCAGCGCCGTCAGGCGATCGTGCAGGCCGCCGTCGAGGTGCTCGAGAGCCAGCAGCCGGGCGACGAGGCGCAGGTCCAGGCCGTCGCCGACCGCGCGGGCCTGAGCCGCACGGTGATCTACCGGCACTTCGAGGACCGCTCGGACCTCGACCGGGCCGTGCAGCGCTCCATCTGCGACCAGATCGGCCTCGAGCTGCTCTCCGCGCTCGCGATCGACGGCAAGCCCGACGAGATCGTCACCCAGGTCGTCAGCGCCTTCGTGCGCTGGACCGTCGCCCACCCGTCGCTGTTCCTGTTCGCCGACCGCGACCTCGTCGAGTGGGGGCCGAGCCCGATCGCCGAGGCGATGGAGCAGATCGCGGCCGGGATCGAGGACATCATCAGCACCGTCGTCGGCGCGCTCGGCGTGGAGCTGAGCCCCAACGACATGGCCGGCCTGGAGCCGTGGGTGTTCGCGATGATCGGCGGCGTCTTCGCGGCCGTACGACGCTGGCTCGGCCGACCCGAGCGCCGACCGGACACCGAGGGCTTCGTCGCGATGATGGCCGAGGTGATCTGGGTCCAGATCAACGGCATGGCGCTGTCGCGCGGGATCAGCCTCCCGGACCTGCCGGTCGCCGAGCTGCTCCAGCCGCTGAGTGGGGCGGAATGACCGACCCCGACGGCCTGGAGCGCCTGTGGACGCCCTACCGGATGGCCTACGTCCGTGGTGTCGAGGAGCCTGTCGCGGGCCCTCCGAAGCCCGAGTGCCCGTTCTGCCGCATCACGCCCGACCCGGCGACATCGGTCGACGACGGGCTCGTCGTCCATCGCGGCAGCACGTGCTTCGCCGTACTGAACCTGTATCCGTACAACCCGGGCCACCTGATGGTGCTGCCCTACCGCCACGTCGCGGACCTGACCGACCTCGACGACGACGAGACCGACGAGCTGACCGCGCTCACCAAGGAGGCGCTGCGCACGATCCGCGGCGTGTCCTCGCCGGACGCGTTCAACGTGGGCATCAACCTCGGGTCGGCGGCCGGGGGGTCGCTGGCGGCGCACCTGCACCAGCACGTCGTGCCGCGGTGGACCGGTGACGCGAACTTCATGACCGTCACGGGCGGTACCAAGACGCTCCCGCAGCTGCTCGAGAGCACCCGCGATCTCCTGATGGACGCCTGGGGCCGGTAGCCTCCTGCGAGTGCTCGAACGGTTCCGCGCCTTCTGGACCAAACTGTGGGCCCCCGTCGCCCATCTGCTGATCCGGCTCGGGGTGACCCCCAACATGGTCACCTTCGTCGGCACGCTCGGCGTGTCCGCGGCCGCGCTGGTCTTCTTCCCGACCGGACACCTGCTGATCGGCGTGCTGGTGATCACCGTGTTCGTGTTCAGCGACCTCATCGACGGCTACATGGCCCGTACGACGGGACAGGTCTCGTCGTTCGGGTCGTTCTGGGACTCCACGCTCGACCGGATCGGCGACGCCGCGATCTTCGGCGGGCTCGCCCTGTACTTCGCCGGGCCGGGGGACAGCTACCTCTACCTGTGCGTGAGCCTCTACCTGCTCGTGACCGGCAACGTCACGTCGTACGCCCGGGCCAAGGCGGAGTCGCTCGGCATGGACGCCAAGGGCGGCCTGGCCGAGCGCGCCGACCGCCTCGTCTCGACGCTGGTGATGACCGGCCTCGGCGCGCTGCTGGGCCTGCCGATCCTGATGTACGTCACGCTGTGGGCGCTCGCCGCGGCCAGCACCTACACGGTGTTCTTCCGCGTGCTCAAGGTCTACCGGCAGGCGATCGCGCGCGACACCGAGCGGCGCCTCGTCGAGGTCACCGCGGCGGCCGGCGCCGACGCCGTCGTCATCGAGGCCGTCGTCGAGCCGACCCACGATGCGGACGGCCGCCCCGAAGCCTGATCGACGCCGCTCGCGCCGTAGAATCGGCGCTATGAGCGAGCAGCACACCGCCGAGAGCGGCACCGGTACGTCCCGAGTCAAGCGCGGCATGGCCGAGATGCTCAAGGGCGGCGTGATCATGGACGTGGTCACGCCCGACCAGGCCAAGATCGCCGAGGACGCCGGAGCTGTCGCGGTGATGGCCCTCGAGCGCGTGCCCGCCGACATCCGGGCCCAGGGCGGCGTCTCGCGCGCCAGCGACCCGGACATGATCGACGGCATCATCGAGGCCGTCTCGATCCCGGTCATGGCCAAGGCGCGCATCGGCCACTTCGTGGAGGCGCAGGTGCTGCAGAGCCTCGGTGTCGACTACATCGACGAGTCCGAGGTGCTCACGCCGGTCGACTACGCCAACCACATCGACAAGTGGGCCTTCACGGTGCCCTTCGTGTGCGGTGCCACCAACCTCGGCGAGGCGCTGCGTCGCATCACCGAGGGCGCGGCCATGATCCGCTCCAAGGGCGAGGCCGGCACCGGTGACGCCTCCAACGCGGTGACGCACATGCGCACCCTGCGCCAGGAGATCCGCCGGCTGACCGTCCTCAACGAGGACGAGCTGTACGTCGCCGCCAAGGAGCTGCAGGCGCCGTACGAGCTGGTCAAGGAGGTCGCCGCTGCCGGCAAGCTCCCGGTCGTGCTGTTCACCGCCGGCGGCCTCGCCACCCCGGCCGACGCCGCGATGATGATGCAGCTCGGCGCCGAGGGCGTCTTCGTCGGCTCCGGGATCTTCAAGTCCGGCAACCCGGCCCAGCGCGCCGAGGCCATCGTGAAGGCCACGACCTTCTACGACGACCCCGACGTGATCGCGAAGGTCTCCCGCGGTCTCGGTGAGGCCATGGTCGGCATCAACGTCGACGAGATCCCGCAGCCCCACCGCCTCGCTGAGCGCGGCTGGTAGCTCAGCGACTCCCGTCGCCACCGGGTCCGCAGCCTACGGCTGCGGACCCGGTCCCATTTCGGGTCTCGACGAGCCGTGGAGCGGGTCACGGTAGGCGCTCGCGGCGGTTCGTGCAGAGGAACAGGAGATCCTTTTCCTTGGGACTTCGGTCCCCGGACCGGTTTGGCAAAATCCCAGGTGGAATGGGCACAAAGTCCCGCATTCCACCACGCGCCCCGACCCCGCGCGCCTAGCGTCGGCCTCGCTCCAGACGCCCCAAGGCGTCCCAACAATCGACGTTTCCGGCTCGGCGGGACGGAACGGGGATTCACCGATGAAGAAGACCACCAAGGGCGCCATCGCAGCGTCCGGCGCCGCTGTCCTGCTGATGGGCGGCGCAGGCACCCTCGCCTACTGGACCGGCTCGCAGACCGTTGCCGGCACCTCCATCACCTCGGGTGAGCTCAAGCTCGGCGCGCCGTCGTGCGGCGGCTGGGTGTACGACGGAACGTCCACCAGCGTCACCAATTTCGTCCCTGGCGACGTCGTGTCCGAGACCTGCACCTTCGGCATCACCGCGATCGGCGACAACCTGAGCGCCAAGGTCACCGCGCCTGCGTCGGTGTCGCGAAGCGGCACCGACCCGACATCCGCCTCGGCGACCGTCGCCGCGACCTATTCGCTCAGCGGCGCGGGTGGTGCCAGCGGGGCGATCCTGGACAAAGACACCATCACGTCCGCCGACAACGCCAAGACCCTGACTGCCGTCATCAAGGTCAGCTTCCCGTTCGGCACCGACGAGAGCGCGTCGAAGACTGTCAACGCGAACGACACCCAGAGCTGGACGGCCTCGCTCGACGACCTCACGGTCAGCCTCACGCAGATCCAGACCGCGGCCAACCCGGCTACCTGAGCAGTCGCGATCTGATCTCGTCATCGGATGAAGGACGGGTCGACTCCCATGAAGGTGCTCGGTTGGCTGGGACAGGTCATGTCCTGGTTGGTGATCCTGTGTGTGGCGTTGGTGCTGGCGGTCGCGGTCATAGTGCCGCGGCTCGCCGGCGCCACGCCGTACACGGTGCTCACCGGATCGATGCGACCGCACTATCCGCCAGGAACCCTGGTGGTCGTGAAGCCGGTCGATGCCGACACCCTGTCGGTGGGCCAGGTGGCGACCTACCAGATCCAGTCGGGGGAGCCCGCCGTGGCGACCCACCGGATCGTTGCGATCGGCACCACGCTCACCGGGCAGCACGTGTTCACCTTCAAAGGTGACGCCAATCCTTCGCCGGACCCAGCGCCGGTTCAGCCGGCGCAGATCCGCGGCCAGCTCTGGTACGCCGTGCCGTACCTGGGCTACGCCAACAACGTGCTCACCGGTCACCAGCGGCAGGTCGCCGTGGTGATCGTGGCCGGGCTGCTCATCGGGTACGCCGTCCTCATGTTCGCCGGTGCCCTCCGGGACCGGCGGCGGAGGCGGCGGCCCGGGAGCGGCGGCGATCCGGAGCGGCTGCCGGCACGGCCGGCCCACGTGGCCGCCGTACCGGAGACGACGCCGCTGCTGGTCATGGGCGGGGGAGTCGTCACCTTCCTGCTCGCCTCGGGCCTGATCGGGCTGGTCCACCGCCGATCGGTGGCCAGGCTGCACGGCTAGCCGCCCGCCTCACCCACACCTTCTCCTCCCATCGAATGACGCCGAAGGAGCCATCCGTCGTGATCCGTCGTCTCGTCGCCTGCCTGGCGGCCGCCCTCGCGGTGGTCGTCGGCGCGCAGCCGGCGCACGCGGCGGCTCCCGATATCGGCTTCAGCCCCGACGGCGTGCACTGGTCGTCGAAGCTCACCCAGCCGTTGTTCGACGATGCGGTGCGCTGGGTTCCGGGTGACTCGCGGCAGGCCTCCTTCTACGTCCGCGACCAGGGGCCGACCGACGGCGACATGGTCGTCGACGTGGTCGCGGGCGACGCGCACCAGCTGCTCTCCTCGGGCGACGTGACGATCGCCGCACGTGTCGGCTCCGGCGGCTGGGTCGACGTGCACGCGGGCAAGACCCGCGTGACCCCGGCCGTCCTGGGCATCGCGCGCTCCGCCGCCGATCGGGTCACGGTGCGGGTGGCGCTGGCTCCCTCGGCCACCGTGGGCGAGGACCTGAAGACCTCGTTCCACCTCCAGGTGACGATGTTCCAAGGTGGCGTCGAGGGCATCCACCTGCACAACGGCCACGGCAACGGCGGCAACGGGCAGGGGGCGAGCGGCGTCGGCGGCGCGGGATCGGGCCTGCCGAACACCGGGTCGCCGGTGGCCGTCGGCTGGATCTGGCTCGCCGCCGGGCTCATCGGGGCCGGCCTCGCGCTCGTCGTACGACGGAAGCGGGAGGTGCGCCATGACTGAGACCAGATCCACCTGGTTCGGCCGCGGCCGCACGCGGGCTCTGCTGTCCGCGGGACTCCTGCTCGGTGCCGGCGCGGTCGCCACGTCGGCGTACTGGACCTCGTCGGCGAAGGTCACCGGCACCACCATCACCGCCGGCGCGATGAACATCGACCTGGCGAACGACGTCGCCGTGAAGCCCGAGACCTACACGTGGTCGGGCCTGAACCTCGCCGGCATGACGGCCGGCTCGACCGCGGCCGCGGTGCTGAAGGTTTCCAACAACTCCACCGGCGCGCTGACCTTCTCCTACCGCGTTCAGGCGGCTGCGACCAACGCCTCGGGCCTGGGCGGTGCGCTCAGGCTGACGGTGCTGAGCGGCGGCACCGTCAGCGGATCGACCTGCACCGGCGGCACCGCCATCGGCTCGGGCGGCGCGACGCTGAACGGCTTCGACCAGCCGGCCGCGGCCGACCTGGCGCCCGGGCAGTCGGCGAGCCTCTGCGTGCAGGTGGGCCTCCCGACCGGTACGGGCGTCGCGGCAGGCTCCACGTCGACCGTCACCTTCACCTTCCCCGCGACGCAGGTGCACTCATGAGCAGGATCGTTCGGATCGCACGCGAGGCAGCCCTCTGGACCGGTGGGCTGCTGGGCGCGCTCTGCCTGGTCTCGCTGCTCGCGGGATGGGTGCTCCACGTGACGCCGCTGGTCTTCGCGTCCGGGTCGATGACGCCGTCGTACGGCGTGGGCTCGCTGGGCATCGCCCACCAGGAGGCGGCGTCCGACATCAGGGTCGGCGACGTCGTCAGCGTCGTCAACGACCAGGGCCTGCGGGTCACCCACCGGGTCGTCGCGGTCGCGCACCAGGGCGGCGACGCCGTGCTGACGCTGCGGGGCGACGCCAACAACACGCCCGACGGCCAGACCTATCGCGTCGCCTCGGCACCCCGTGTGGTCCTCGACGTCCCGTACGCCGGCTACGTGCTCAACACCGTCGCCAGCCCGTACGGCGTGGCCGTCGCTGCGGCCGGTGTGATGGGGCTGCTGCTCCTCGCCTTCGGCGGATCGGCCGGATCGGCCAACCGCCGCCGCGTCCGCACCCTCGTGCCCGTCGGCGTCGTGTCGGCGCTGGTCGTCGGGGGAGTCGCCGGCGCGAGCGGCGCCGCACCGTGGGCCTTCACCTCGGCCTACTGGACCGACTCCGCGACCGCCACCGTCGACGCGAGCGTCGCCGGCTCCGTCGACACGACGCCGCCGACGCTGAGCAGCCCGACGCCGGCGGACGGTGCCTACGACACGGCCTGGTCGAACCTCGGGTGCGGCGGCACGTCGCAGCTCTGCGTCAACGCGACCGACGTCGGGTCGGGCGTCGGCACGGTCACCGTCCAGATGTTGCGGACAGGCACGGTCCAGCAGTGCTGGAACGGATCGGTCTTCGTCAGCGGAACCGCATGCGCGGCGCGGTCGATGTCCGTCGCCGCGGGCAGCCAGTACGCCTCCAGCGGTCTCGCCTCCGGGATCATGGTGCTGGGGACCTACCAGGCGAACTTCACCGCGACCGACGTCGCCGGCAACCAGTCCACGCTCTCGGTCGGCTTCAGCGTCGGCCCGGTCATCAGCAGCTGCACGCGCAACACCTCGAGCGGGGCGATCACCATCAGTTGGAGCCCGGTCGCCGGTGCGACGTCGTACAGCGCGCAGAGCTCGTCGCCCGGCGTCGGCTCCAACGCCAACCCGCCGGTCACGCTGAACGTCGGCAAGAACGCGTCCGGCACGGTCCAGGTGACCGCTGTCGGTCCGACGGGCCAGGTGACCTCGGCGGGGTGGACGTACAGCGGCGGCGGCTCCAACCAGACCTGTCACTCGTGAGTCCGGACAGGGCCTCCTAGTCATTCGGGACCAGGGTCCCGGGCGCGTTCGGTCGGACCTGGGCCGAGGAGGGCAGAAGTCCCGGCATTAGCGACTTTTCGGTCAGATGCGCGCCTAGCGTCGCGAGTGTCGACGCGGATCTGCCGCGCGATCGTCACTTCCTACGGGGGCACCAACGATGAGCAAGACCGAATCGCCCGCGACCAAGCACCGGAGCCGTCGCCGCCACCTCGCACCGCTGATGTGGGCCAGCGGCGCCGTCGCCGCGGTGCTGCTGGTCCTGGGCGTCAACGGCACCCTGTCGGACTGGGCGACCGCGAAGATCACCAACGACACCAACACGGTGAAGGCGGCCGACTCGGTGATCCTGCAGGAGTCCGGCCCGAACAGCGCGGTGTGCAACTCGACCGACTCCGCCGACGCGTCCAACGAGTACACCTGCTCCACCATCAACAAGTACGGCGGCACCGCCACGCCGCTCGAGCCCGGTGACGACCAGAGCGTCACGGTCACCATGACGAACACCGGCACCGCGTCCGGCTCGCTGACGCTCAAGCCGAGTGCGTGCGGCATGACCGGCGGCAGCCCCACGGCGAGCTCCAGCATCTGCGCCGTCGCGACCGTCACCGTCAGCTGCACCTCGCCGTCCGCCCTCGACACCACCGCCACGCCGGCCACACTCGACGACTTCACCGGCGGCGGCGCGCAGTCGGTTGCGACGCTGGACGCCGGCGCCTCGACCGACTGCACCTTCGACGTGGCGCTGCCCAGCGACGCCTCGCCGCAGATCGCCGGTCAGGTCGCCTCGCAGCCCCTGGTCTGGACGCTGACGGCGACCCCCTGATCCATGGCCCCCAAGCACGCGTCTCGGGGGCGGGCTCGCCGTCGTGGACGCCGGCGCCGGCCCGGACCGGGAGCGATCCTGGTCGGCGCCTGCGGCCTCGCCGCGGCGATGCTGACGCTCAGCGTCGACGGAACCCTGTCGGACTGGTCGACGGCGATCATCGGCAACAGCACCGACACGGTCGCCACGGCCGCGGCCGTGATCCTGCAGGAGGTCGGGCCCGACGGCACCGCCGCCCACACGTCCCAGACCTGCCGCTCCAGCGACGGCGCGTCCAACTCCGCCACCTGCTCGACGATCAACAAGTACGGCGGCACCAGCTCGCCGCTGGTGCCCGGCGGCAGCCAGGCCACCGACGTCACCTTCACCAACCTCGGTGCGGCCGACGCGTCGAGCTTCGTGCTCACCCCGGGCACCTGCGCGTCGTCCCCGTCGACCGGAACGCCGACCCCGAACAACCTGTGCACGACCGACCTGACGGTCGCGATCAGCTGCTCGGGCGGCTCGACGTACGCCGCCGGGTCGGCCTGGACCGACCTCGTCCGTGGCGCCGGTCCCGCGGGCACCATCCCCACGCTCACCCACGCGGCGGGCCTGGCGGCGGGCGCGTCGGCGACCTGCCGCTTCACCGTCGCCCTGCCCTCGGGCGCCTCCGTGCTCGACCAGGGCGTGACCGTCAGCCAGCCCCTCACCTGGACCCTGGACAAGTGACCCGGCCCCGTCACCGGCGACCATCTCGCGGCCCCGGCCGCTGGGTGGTCGCCGTGGCGGGCACGGCCCTGCTCGGCCTCGCGTGGGGAACCTCCGGGACGCTGTCGTCCTGGACCGCCGGTCAGGTCCTGGACTCCACCGACACCGCGGGGACCGGCGGCATCGCCGTCACCCACGCCTACGGCAGCACCTGCGTCGGAGCGATGCGTACGGCGTCCCAGGCCTGCGCCGCGTCCCTCACCCCGGCCACGGCACTGCCGGCGACGTCCGTGACCGACTCGATCACCAACGACAGCGGCCGGTCGATCACCCAGAGCGTCACCGCGAGGTCGTGCGCCCCCGTCCAGCTCGCCGACTCCGCGACGTCCACGAACCCGCTGCTGCCGCGCAACGACATCGCCTTCAGCCCTGGCGGCGGTCCGGGATCGGTGAGCGGGAGCGGCGCGGTGGCGCTCGGCACGACGGGCTACGCCACCGACACCACCGCGCAGACGGTGGGCGGCACTCCCGGCGGTCTCATCTCCCTCGTCGAGTACGACTACGGCTACGGGGTGTGGTTCAAGACGACCGCGACCACCGGCCGGCTCTTCGGCCTCGCGTCGAACCCGAGCAACACCTCGTCCACCTCGACCACGACCTACGACCGGACGCTCTCGCTGTCCGCAGGCAAGCTGGTCTTCGCGGCCGCCGGTGCGCCTGCGGTGACGAGCTCGGGGACCGTCAACGACGGCAGCTGGCACTACGCCTACGTGTCGCTCACGTCCAGCGCCATCACGCTGGTCCTCGGCCTGACGGTCACGACCAAGGACACCGTCTACGTCGACGGCAGCTCGGTCGGCAGCGCCTCGGGCTCGAGCTCGCTGAGCACGCCGACCGGCTACTGGAGCGTCGGCGGCGGGTTCGCCGGCTCGCTGTCCGGCTTCGCCGACTACAACGGCACGAGCTCGCCGACCAGCCCGCCCGCATCGCCGTACTCCGGCGCGACCGACGTGTGGCCGCTCAACGACAGCGGCTACTCGACGTACGCCGGGACGATGCCGACCGGGATGACCACTCCGTGCGCGCGGGTCGCCGCCGCGCTCACCTTCGCCAGCCCCTCCGCCGGCACCGGGATGGTCGGGCTCGGCACGCTGGCCTCCACGACCTACCCGATCGCCGCTCCCGCCGCGGGCGCGACGCAGACGATGACGATCACGACCAGCCAGGGGCCGGGCTACACCTCCGACCTGGCGGGGCTGCACCTCTACGTCCCGCTGGTCTTCAGCTACGGCACCAGCCCGGCCACGGGCTGGACGCTGATGATGCAGTGGGCGGGCGACGCGAGGGACGTGGTGATCGCATGAGCGAGTCGCGGTTCCTGAGGATGCTCAGCTGGGCGCTGCTCGCGCTGCTGGTCGGCGGGATCGCCTGGGCCGGCATCTGGCGTCTCGAGGGCGGTCGCTGGGAGCGGGTCGAGACCGCGTCCATGGGATCGGTCGCGCCGGTGAACACCCTGCTGTGGGTGGAGCCGGCCAGGTTCTCCGACCTCAGGGTCGGCGACTTCATCACGTTCCACCCGCCCGGTCACCCCGACGTGACCTACAGCCACCGCGTCCACGTCATCAACCCCGACGGCACGATCGGCACCAAGGGCGAGATCACCCCGCCGGACCCGTGGACGATCACGAGCAAGGACCTCGTCGGCAAGGTGGTCATGCGCTGGAAGGGCGTGGGCTGGCTGGTCGTCGCCGCGCCCTTGCTGCTGGTCGGGGGACTCCTGCTCTGGCTGGCCGTCTGGCGCATCCGCGAGCCGCGCTGGCGGCTGCCGACCACCGTCGTCGGTGCGGCCCTGATCCTCAGCCTGGCGATCGTGGTCTACCGCCCGCTGATCCAGGCCGAGCAGCTGGGCTTCAGCTCGGTGCCGGGCGGGGCGCGGGCGACGTACGTCTCGACGGGGCTGCTGCCGGTGCGGCTGCAGGCCTACCGCGGCGAGCACGCGGACCTCGGCGACGGGCACGTCGGCACGGTCCTGGTCACCCAGCGCGACGGCAACGGCCGCTACGGCATCACCATGCGCCCGCACATCCCGCCCTGGTGGTGGCTGGTGCTCGTCCTGGCGTGCTTCGTGCCGGCGCTGTGGACCCTCGTCGTCGGGCTGCCGTCCGAGGTCGAGCCGAAGAGGCGCAGGGCCGCCTCGTAGGCTTGGCGTTCGTGCCAGCGATCGGAGTCTTCGCCCTGCAGGGGGACGTGCGCGAGCACCTCCATGCCCTCACCGAGCTCGGTGCCGACGCGTTCGCCGTACGGCGCCCCGAGGAGCTCGAGCGCTGCGACGGACTGGTGGTCCCGGGCGGCGAGTCCACCACGATGTGGAAGCTCGCCCGGACCTTCGACCTGCTCGAGCCGATGCGGGCCCGGATCAAGGCCGGCATGCCGGCGCTCGGCACCTGCGCGGGCATGATCATGCTCGCCGACCGCATCGTCGGCGGAATGCCCGACCAGGAGACGGTCGGCGGCCTCGACGTGACCGTACGACGCAACGCGTTCGGCCGGCAGGTCGACTCGTTCGAGACCCAGCTGGCCGTCGTCGGCCTCGACGACCCGGTGCACGCGGTGTTCATCCGCGCGCCGTGGGTCGAGCAGACCGGTCCGGACGTCGAGGTCCTCGCCTCGGCGATGGACCACCCCGTCGCCGTACGGCAGGGGCGGCTGCTGGCGACGTCGTTCCACCCCGAGGTCGACGGTGACCGCCGGATCCACCGCCTCTTCCTCGATCTGGTGCCCGGATAGGATTGTCCGGTTCGGTAACGAAGCAGGGAAGTCAGGGAACGAGGGACTGATGTCGGGCCACTCCAAGTGGGCAACCACGAAGCACAAGAAGGCCGTGATCGACGCGAAGCGCGGCAAGCTCTTCGCCAAGCTCATCAAGAACATCGAGATCGCCGCCAAGATGGGTGGTCCCGACCCGTCCGGCAACCCCACGCTGTACGACGCCATCCAGAAGGCGAAGAAGCAGTCGGTTCCGAACAAGAACATCGACTCCGCGGTCAAGCGCGGCGGTGGTCTCGAGGGTGGCGGCGTCGACTACGAGACGATCATGTACGAGGTCTACGGCCCTCAGGGCGTCGCGATCCTGATCGAGTGCCTCACCGACAACCGCAACCGTGCCGCGATGGAGGTCCGCACCGCGGTCACCCGCAACGGCGGCACCATGGCCGACCCCGGCTCGGTCTCGCGGCTGTTCAACCGCAAGGGCGTCGTCGTGGTGCAGAAGAGCCAGGAGGGCAAGGAGGTCGACGAGGACGCCGTCCTCGAGGCCACCCTCGACGCGGGCGCCGAGGAGGTCAACGACCAGGGCGAGAGCTTCGAGATCCAGTCCGAGGCCGGTGACGTCGTCGCCGTACGCACCGCTCTGCAGAACGCCGGCATCGACTACGACTCCGCCGACGTCCAGTTCGTGGCCAGCATGGACATCCCCGTCGCCGAGCCCGACGCCGCAGCCAAGGTCTTCCGCCTCGTCGACGCGGTCGACGACCTCGACGACGTGCAGAACGTCTTCAGCAACGCCGACATCCCCGACGAGGTCCTGGAGACCATCGACGCCTGACGAGAGGGCCGATCCCCTCGAATCCGGTGCTGCGACTGCGGATCGGGTCTAGCGTCTGTCGACCAGCGCGCTCCACGGGTCAGGGGAATGCCATGCGCTCTCGAATCATCGCCGCGTGGGTAGCGGCTCTGCTCGCCACGGCCGTGCTGGGCCCACGACGGCGCCTGCGCATGCGTTCGGAGAGGTGTACGTGCACGATCCGAGCGGCGATCGTGCCCAAGCCACTCAGGCTCGACGCGACGCGCTCGACATCACCGCTTGGTCGGTGGTCGACGCAGGACCCTGGGTGGTCGTGCACATCCACTTCAGGAATCTCGTGCTTCCGCCCGGCAAGAACTCCTGCCGCTTCGAGTACTTCGCGGGGCGCGCCATCCCGCGCAACCTGGTCGACGACGAGTTCTTCCTGCGGGCGGACGGCACGATGGACAACGCGATGGCCGGGTACGCCGCCGTGTCGGCGCATGCGTCGCCGGCGCGGGATGTGGCCACGATCGTCACTCCGCGTCGTGTGCTGCCTGACAGGATCACGACCTACGACGTCGGTTCGGACGGAACCTGTGCTGACGGTCATCTCTCGGTCGGCTGGGACGACAGCGCTCAGCGACGGTGGTTGCGCATCCGTCGCTGAGCCCGCGTGTCGCCCCTCCGTCGTGACGTGACTCATCTACTCTGCGAACAGACGTTCGATACGGAGGTGGCATGTGCGCGTGCTCGGGATCGATCCCGGCCTGACCCGCTGCGGTCTGGGCGTGGTCGAGGGCGACGTCGGCCGGCCGCTGTCGCTGGTCGACGTGGGCGTCGTACGCACGTCGGCGCACATCGCCGTGCCCGATCGGCTCGTGACCATCGAGCGCGGGATCGACGCGTGGCTCGACGAGCACCGGCCCGACCGGGTGGCGATCGAGCGGATCTTCGCGCGCTCCGACGTCTCCACGATCATGGGCACGGCGCAGGCTGCGGGCATCGCGATGGTCTGCGCCGCACGGCGCGGGCTGCCCGTCGCGCTGCACACGCCCAGCGAGGTCAAGGCGGCGGTGTCGGGCAGCGGTCGTGCCGACAAGGCGCAGGTCGGGGCCATGGTGACCCGCATCCTCCGCCTCGAGGCGATGCCGAAGCCCGCCGACGCCGCCGACGCGCTCGCGCTGGCCATCACCCACATCTGGCGTGGGGGCGCCCAGGCGCGCATCGACCAGGCGCTCGCCAGGTCTCGACCGGCTCGACCGGCCCGACCGGCCTCGCCCGAGGCTCGTTCGACGATGGGAGCACGATGATCGCGTTCGTCCGTGGCAAGGTCGCCGGGCTGACCCTCAGCAGCGCCGTCGTCGAGGTCGGGGGAGTCGGGCTCGAGCTGATGTGCACGCCCGGCACGCTCGCCGGGCTGCGCACCGGCCAGGAGGCCACGCTGCCGACGAGCATGGTGGTCCGCGAGGACTCCCTGACCCTGTTCGGCTTCGCCGACGAGGACGAGAAGACGATCTTCGAGCTGGTCCAGACGGCCTCCGGCGTGGGCCCGAAGCTGGCCCAGGCGATCGTCGCGGTGCTGTCGCCCGACGGCGTGCGCACCGCCATCGCGGGTGAGGACGTCAAGACGCTGACCAAGGTCCCCGGCATCGGCCAGAAGGGCGCGCAGCGGATCATCCTCGAGCTCAAGGACCGGATCGGAGCGCCGGTCGGCGCCGGCGGCCGGCAGCCCGTCGCGGCGGCGGCCGAGCCGTGGCGCGACCAGGTGCTCCAGGGCCTGACCGGCCTCGGCTACAACGCCAAGGACGCGGAGAAGGCGGTCGAGGCCGTGGCGGACGAGGCCGCGTCCGGCGTACCCAACGTCAGCGCGCTGCTGCGCTCGGCGCTGCGCGCCCTGGCAAGGTAGTCCGATGCCCTTCCACGAGGACGAGCTGGCCGAGGCCGAGCAGTCCCACCTGAGGTCGCTGACGGCCGCGGACGCCGACGGCGACGAGCGGGCCGTCGAGGCGGCTCTGCGTCCGCGCACGCTCGACGAGGTGGTCGGCCAGGCGCGGGTCCGCGACCAGCTCGGTCTGGTGCTCGAGGCGGCGCGTCAGCGCGGCCGGACCCCCGACCACGTCCTGCTCTCCGGGCCGCCCGGGCTCGGCAAGACGACCCTGTCGATGATCATCGCCGCCGAGATGAGCGCGGCGCTGCGGGTGACCAGCGGTCCGGCGATCACGCACGCCGGTGACCTCGCCTCGATCCTGTCCGGGCTCAACGAGGGCGACGTGCTGTTCGTCGACGAGATCCATCGGATGTCACGGCCGGCCGAGGAGATGCTCTACCTCGCGATGGAGGACTTCCGGGTCGACGTCGTCATCGGCAAGGGACCGGGGGCCACCGCGATCCCGCTGGAGATCCCGCCCTTCACCCTGGTCGGCGCCACGACCCGCGCCGGCCTGCTGCCCGGCCCGCTGCGCGACCGGTTCGGCTTCACCGCGCACCTCGAGTTCTACGAGCCCGCCGAGCTCGACCTCATCGTCCACCGCTCCGCCGGGCTGCTCGGCGTCGAGCTCACCGACGAGGGCTCCGCCGAGATCGCCTCCCGCTCGCGCGGCACGCCGCGCATCGCCAACCGGCTGCTACGGCGAGTCCGCGACTACGCCCAGGTGCGCGCCGACGGCGTGGTCACCAGGGGAGTGGCCGAGGCCGCGCTCGACCTCTACGAGGTCGACGAGCTCGGCCTCGACCGGCTCGACCGTGGAGTCATCGACGTCCTGTGCCGCCGGTTCGGCGGTGGGCCGGTCGGCATCTCCACCCTCGCCGTCGCGGTCGGCGAGGAGCGTGAGACGGTAGAGGAGGTGGCCGAGCCCTTCCTCGTCCGCAACGGCTTCCTGGCTCGTACGCCGAGGGGCCGGATCGCGACCCGGGCCGCGTGGACGCACCTGGGGCTCACGCCGCCCGCCGTCCCGCCCGAGGGGGCGGACACACCCTTGTTCACGGACTGACCCCGTCGACGTACGGATCGCTGGCTAGACTTGCGCGTCGGTCCGACCGCCGACGTAGAAGTCCAACCCAGGAAGAGGTCCTCGTTCGTGAAGCAGATCGTGCCGTGGCTCTGGATCCTTGCGATCGCGATCGTCTTCTGGCTCCTCTTCGTGCGGCCCGCGAGCCGTCGGCAGGCCGAGACGGCGAAGCTCCAGCGCAGCATCGAGGTCGGTGACGAGGTCGTCCTGACCTCGGGCGTCTTCGGGAGGGTCGTGGAGCTCACCGACGACCACGTCGGCGTCGAGATCGCCGCGGGCGTCGTGATCCGGGTGCTCCGGGGCGCGATCGGCTCCAAGCTCGACCGCGACGCCGAGCGCGCCGACGACCAGACCGACGACCAGACCGACGACCAGACCGACGACCAGACCGACGAGGGCGGCGACACGCCCGCAGCCGCCGACGACACGGCCGCGACGGCCGACACCACCGACGACCCCGACGTCGTCGACGGAGAGGACTGAACCCATGGCGGCCCGACGCCCCCGACCCGGTCGGACCCTTGTGATCTTCTTCCTCGGCATCGCCGTGCTCTACGGACTCGTGGCCCTGGCCGGGATCTCCGGCAACGGCAAGGGCTCCACGTGGAAGCCCGCGCTCGGCCTCGACCTCGAGGGCGGCACCCAGATCACCCTGCGGGCGACGAAGACGCCGACCAAGGCCAACCTCGACGAGGCCCAGCGGATCATCGACCAGCGCATCAACAGCTCGGGCGTCTCCGAGGCGACGGTCACCACCCAGGGCAACTCCGACATCGTGGTGTCGATCCCGAAGTCGACCAGCAACGCCGACCAGCTCGAGGCGACCGCCAAGCGCCAGGCCGTGCTGCGGTTCCGCCTCGTCGCCTGTGGTCCGAACGGCGGCGACCCGTGCTCCTCGGCCGTGAGCCAGGGGGCGGGACAGTCCGCCGGAGCGCCGGTTGCGCCCACCGCGCCGGCCGGCAACCCGCGGCCCGCGCCTGCTTTCGGCAAGGTCGCGGGCAAGCCGAAGAAGCCGTCGGCGACCACGACTGCGAAGTCCTCCGCACCGAAGGCGACCACGAGCGCTCAGCCCAAGGCGACGTCGTCCGCCTCCGCGCCGGCAACGGCAGGTGCCGGCACGACGTCGGGCTCCAGCTCCGATCCGAACTCGGCGCAGGCGGCGATGGCGTGGGCCGCATCCCCTGATGCTGCCTCGATCGCCGCCTTCCAGAAGTACACCTGCAACAACGACGGTGTCCTGCTCGGATCCGACGGCAAGCCCGCCAACCTGCCCGACGTGCCCTCCAAGCCGCTGATCACCTGCGGCGCGCCCGGCACCGACTCGGCCGGGGGGCCGTACCTCCTGTCCCCGTCGGTCGTCGAGGGCCGCGAGCTCACCGACGCGTCGGCCGGCATCCCGACGGGCCAGCTCGGGTGGGTCGTCAACCTGACCATGGGCAACGACACGAGCAAGGCGTACCCGCCCGGCAGCCCCGGCGCCCAGGACGACTTCGCCACGATCAGCGGCAAGCTGCACGGCACCAACAAGCAGTTCGCCATCGTGCTCGACGGCAAGGTGATCTCGGCCCCCACGTTCAACGCCGTGATCAACGACGGCAAGTCGCAGATCTCCGGCAGCTTCAGCGAGACGTCCGCGACCTCGCTCGCCACCAGCCTCAAGTACGGCGCCCTGCCGATCGCCTTCGGGCAGCCGACGGTCGTCACGGTGGGTCCGTCCCTCGCGGGCAACCAGCTGCACGCGGGCATGCTGGCCGGGGCGATCGGTCTCGCCCTGGTCATGCTCTACTGCCTGCTCTACTACCGCGGCCTCGGTGGCGTCGTGGTCGCGTCGCTGTTCGTGGCGGCGTCCATCACCTACGCGATGGTGCTGCTGCTCGGCCAGACGGCCGGCTTCACGCTCACGCTGCCCGGCATCGCGGGTCTGATCATCGCCGTCGGCATCACAGCGGACTCGTTCGTCATCTTCTTCGAACGCATGCGTGACGAGATGCGTGAAGGCAAGTCGATGCGGGTCGCGGTCGAGTCCGGCTGGCACCGCGCTCGCATCACGCGACTCGCCGCGAACACGGTCTCGGTGCTCTCGGCCCTGGTCCTCTACATCTTCGCCAGCGGCGAGGTGAAGGGCTTCGGTTTCGCGCTCGGCCTCTCGACCATCGTCGACCTCGCCGTGCTGTTCTGGTTCACCAAGCCGATGGTGTCCTACCTCGCGCAGTTCAAGGCGTTCAACTCCGGCCGCAAGTGGTCCGGCCTCAGCAAGGAGACCCTCGGCATGGACTCGCCGCGAACCCGCACCGCAGGAGGGGAGGCCTGATGGGCAAGATGTCCCGGCTGGGCAACGACCTCTACCAGGGTCGCAAGTCCATCAACTTCGTCGGCAAGCCATGGCTCTGGTACGCCGTCTCCGTCGTCCTCGTCGCCCTGGCCCTGAGCGCGATCGCCTTCAAGGGCCTCAACTTCGGCGTCGAGTTCACCGGCGGCTCGTCCATCACGGACAACGTCGGATCCGGCAACGCCACCCAGGCCAACGCGGACAAGCTCGCGTCGACGATCGGCGGCGCGTCGATCGCCAATGCGGCGAACCCGACGGTCACGACCGCCGGCGACAAGGCCCTCATCGTCCAGACCCAGAACCTGACCACCGCGCAGAACGACGCGGTCGACAAGCTGATCACCCAGCAGTTCCCCCAGGTGCAGGCGAGCGACATCTCCAAGAGCGACATCGGCCCCAGCTGGGGCAAGGAGGTCGCCGACCGCGCTGGTCTCGGTGTCGCGATCTTCCTGGTGCTGGTGGTCATCTTCATCTGGGCGTACTTCCGAGAATGGAAGATGTCGGCCGCCGCGATCGTCGCGCTGGTCCACGACTGCGGCCTCACGATCGGCGTCTACGCGCTCTCGGGCTTCGAGGTCACTCCCGCGGCCGTCACCGGCCTGCTGGCGATCCTGGGCTTCTCCCTCTACGACACGGTGGTCGTCTTCGACAAGATCAAGGAGAACACCACCAAGCTCCGCAAGAAGACCCAGTCGTACGGCGACGCGGCCAACCTCGCGGTCAACCAGACCCTCGTCCGGTCGATCAACACCTCGATCGTGGCGCTCATCCCGATCGGCGCGATCCTCTGGGTCAGCGCCGTACAGCTCGGCGCCAGCACGCTGAAGGACCTGGCGCTCGCGCAGTTCGTCGGCATGGGTGCCGGCGTGTACTCCTCGATCATGCTCGCGCCCCGGGTGATCGTGCACCTCAAGGGCCGCGAGTCGGAGGTGAAGGCGCAGAACAAGCGTGCGGCGAAGGCCAAGGCGAAGGCCTCGGTCGACCCCTACGCCTCGGTGCCCGCGTTCGCCGAGGACATGCCGGTCCAGAGCCCCGAGCCCGATGCGCCGGATGCCGGCGAGGACTACCAGGGCTACGAGACGCCGAAGACCCCGCGTCCTGAGCCGAGGACCTCGCCGATGGGCAAGGGCCGCACGCTGCCCGAGCAGCACCGCCCCGTCGGCGAGAGCAGCTCGTCGGGTCGCAACCAGCCGCAGCGCAACACCCGCTCGCAGCGCGGGAAGTAGCCCTCGACATGGTGGCCGACCCGGTGACCGGCGTCCTCGAGCGGCTCGTGCGCGACGTCCCGGACTTCCCCGAGCCCGGGGTGCTGTTCAAGGACATCATGCCGCTGCTGGCCGACCACGAAGGCTTGCGGACCGTCGTCGACGCGCTGGCCGCGGTCGGT
The DNA here is from genome assembly GCA_009780515.1 of Nocardioidaceae bacterium. Classification (GTDB taxonomy): domain Bacteria; phylum Actinomycetota; class Actinomycetes; order Propionibacteriales; family Nocardioidaceae; genus Nocardioides. Next base: position 26,078 of record WQZX01000006.1, read on the forward strand.
CGCGACCACGCCGGCGAGGTCGTGGTGGACAAGGTGATCGGGATGGAGTCGCGCGGCTTCATCCTGGGTGCGCCGGTCGCGCTTGCGCTGGGGGTCGGCTTCGTGCCGGCCCGCAAGCCCGGCAAGCTGCCGGGCGAGCGGCTGTCGGTCTCCTACGCCCTGGAGTACGGCGAGGCCACCCTCGAGATCCAGAAGGACGCCCTGCAGCAGGGCGAGCGGGTGCTCGTCGTCGACGACGTGCTCGCCACCGGCGGCACCGCCGCCGCCACCGCCGAGCTCGTACGACGGGCGGGCGCCCGGGTGGCCGCGATGGCGTTCCTCATGGAGCTGTCGTTCCTGCGCGGCCGCGAGGCCGTGGCCGGCGAGCAGGTCACCGCTCTGCTGACGGTCTGACCGCCTCCGCTGCCTCACGGGCCGGTGCCCTCGGCGTGGTGCGTCACTAGACTGGACCAATGACCGAGGAACGCACCGCCCCGAGACCCTCGGCGGTGCGTGCCCGGCTGGCTCGGATGGGCAGCCGCAACAGCGTCAACCCGGTGCTCGAGTCGCTGTTCCGCGCCGTACGCGCCAACCACCCGAAGGCCGATCTCGCGCTCCTCGAGCGTGCGTACACGACAGCCGAGCGGCTGCACGGCGATCAGATGCGCAAGAGCGGCGACCCGTACATCACCCACCCGCTCGCCGTCACGACGATCCTGGCCGGCATCGGGATGACCGAGACCACGCTGGTGGCCGCCCTCCTGCACGACACGGTCGAGGACACGCCGTACACGCTGGAGCAGTGCCGCAAGGACTTCGGCGACGAGGTGGCACAGCTCGTCGACGGCGTCACCAAGCTCGACAAGGTCGTGTACGGCGACAGCGCCGACGCCGAGACCATCCGCAAGATGATCGTCGCGATGTCGCGCGACATCCGGGTGCTCGTGATCAAGCTGGCCGATCGGCTGCACAACATGCGCACCCTGCGGTTCGTGAAGCCGTCCACGCAGGAGCGCAAGGCCCGCGAGACGCTCGACATCTACGCCCCGCTGGCCCATCGGCTCGGCATGAACACGATCAAGTGGGAGCTCGAGGACCTCGCGTTCGCGACGCTGCACCCCAAGATCTACGACGAGATCGTGCGGATGGTCGCCGAGCGGGCGCCGTCGCGCGACAGCTTCCTCGCCGAGGTGATCAACCAGGTCGAGGCCGACCTCCGCGAGGCGAAGATCAAGGCGACCGTGACCGGTCGGCCGAAGCACTACTATTCGATCTACCAGAAGATGATCGTCGGCGGCCGCGACTTCTCCGACATCTACGACCTGGTCGGCATCCGCATCCTGGTCGAGCAGGACCGCGACTGCTACGGCGTCCTGGGCGTGCTGCACTCCCGCTGGAACCCGGTCCTGGGCCGGTTCAAGGACTACGTCGCGATGCCGAAGTTCAACATGTACCAGTCGCTGCACACGACGGTCATCGGTCCGCAGGGCAAGCCGGTGGAGATGCAGATCCGCACCTTCGCGATGCACCGCCGCGCGGAGTACGGCGTCGCGGCGCACTGGAAGTACAAGGAGGACGGCCGCAACGGCCAGGACACCGACAAGCGCGGCGACCTGGACGACATGTCGTGGGTGCGCCAGCTGCTCGACTGGCAGAACGAGGTCGAGGACCCGGGGGAGTTCCTGGAGTCGCTGCGCTTCGAGATCAACCAGACCGAGACCTACGTGTTCACCCCGCGCGGCGACGTCATCGCGCTGCCGAGCGGCTCGACCCCGGTCGACTTCGCGTACGCCGTACACACCGAGGTCGGGCACCACACCATCGGCGCCCGGGTCAACGGCCGGCTGGTGCCGCTGGAGTCCCAGCTGGAGAACGGCGACGTGGTCGAGGTCTTCACCTCCAAGGCGCCGACCGCCGGGCCGTCGCAGGACTGGCTGTCGTTCGTGAAGTCGCAGCGGGCGCGCTCGAAGATCCGCCAGTGGTTCACCAAGGAGCGTCGCGAGGAGGCGATCGACCACGGCAAGGACGCGATCGCCAAGCTGATGCGCAAGGAGGGCCTGCCGCTCAAGCGCCTGCTGTCGCACGACTCGCTGTCCCAGGCCGCCGAGCAGTTCAAGCTCGCCGACGTCTCCGCCCTGTACGCCGCCGTCGGCGAGGGCAACCTGGGTGCGCAGACGGTGGTCCGCAAGGTCATCGAGATGCACGGCGGCGACCAGGGCGCGCAGGAGGATCTCGCCGAGGCCGTCACGATCACCGGCCGGCGCGGTCGTCCACGGGTCGCGAGCGGCGGCGACGTCGGGGTCATCGTCAAGGGTGCGCCGGACGTCTGGGTGAAGCTCGCGAAGTGCTGCACCCCCGTCCCTCCCGACGACATCCTGGGCTTCGTGACCAAGGGCGGTGGAGTCTCGGTGCACCGCAAGGACTGCACCAACGCCGCCAGCCTGCTCGGTCAGCCCGAGAAGGTCCTCGACGTCGAGTGGGCGCCCACCGGCCAGTCGACGTTCCTGGTCAACATCCAGGTCGAGGCGCTGGACCGCTCCCGGCTGCTCTCGGACATCACGCTGGTGCTCTCCGACGCCCACCTGAGCCTGATCTCGGCCAACCTCGCCACCTCCCGCGACCGGGTCGCCAAGATCCGGTTCACCTTCGAGATGGCCGACTCCAAGCACCTCGACAACGTGCTGAACGCCGTACGGTCGGTGCCGGGGGTGTTCGACGTCTACCGGGTGACCGCCTGACCCGCGAGGCGTCACCTTTCCACGCCCCAGGCGTCAGGTCTCCACGGTCGAGACGTCACCAACGGCGCGGCGAGTACGTCGGAACCAGCGCGGCCCGCACCTGCCGGAGCCACTGGTCGAGTCGCGCCGGCGCGAAGTCACCCTTGCGTACGACGATCACCGTCCAGTGATTCTCACGCAGCCACCCCCGGCGGTCCTCGTCGTGCTGCACCTGCTCCGGCGTCCGTTCGTGCGCATCGAACCCGTCGTACTCGATGCAGACGCGGTGGGCGACGTACGCGAAGTCGAGGCGGTACGTCGGGACGCCCGCGATCACGATCCAGTGCTGCGGCTCAGGCGCGGGCAGTCCGAAGTCGCGGATCGCGAGGAGCGTCCACGCCTCTCGTGGTGATTCGAGGCGATCGTCCACCAAGGGGATCAGCTGGCGCAGCTGGATCACGCCGCGACGACCTCGGAAGCGGGCCAGCTGTCCGGCCAGCAGGCGGGGGTCGACGGCGTGGGCGCGGGCGAGGCCGCAGAGGGCTGCGTACGCCTCGCGGCGCCGGAGGTTGCAGCCGAGATCCAGCGCCGTCCGGACCGGAGTCGTGCAGGCGATGCCGTCGACGTCGACGACGTCCGTCGCGCGGAGATCACGAGAGCCGCCGCGGCACACGCGCTGGCGGGAGCGTGTGCCACCGCGCAGGACGCAGATCTCGACCTGCGGCCCGGTCGCGAGCTCGGCGGTGGTGTAGCAGTCGACCCCGAGCAACCAGGCAGCGGTTCGGTCCACGATCACCTGGTTGGCGCCTACGACCAGCCGCAGCGCCGCGACGCGGAGATCGAGGGAGTCCTCGACGGTCGCGTCGACGTACACGTTGCGAAGGATGCGGCGTACGCCGCCGTGCGCGAGGAGCCGGTCGAGTCGTCCCCTGCTCAGGCCGACGTCGGGCAGCTGACGGGTGGTGAACGGGCGACCCGAACCGACGAGTTCCATGACGTGAGGCTGCCGCGCGGCGGGACCAGGAGCCAGGGCCCGGTGCCTGCCTGTGGATAACCCGCGCTCAAGTGACGCCTCGGGCGTGCAGACCTGACGCCTCAAGCGTGGAGAGGTGACGCCTCGGGCGTGCAGACCTGACGCCTCGGGCGTGGAGAGGTGACGCCTCGGTCAGGAGAAGTCGGCAGAGGCCCGCTTGGCCATCTCCAGGAACGACCGGCGGCCCTCGAGGTTGTCCTCGAGCTCACGGACCCGCTTGGCGTCACCGGCGGCTCGAGCCTTGTCCAGCTTGGCCTCGGCCTCGGCGATGGCGGCCTCGAGCTTGGCGACCATGTCGTCGGCACGGGCGGACTTCTCGGGGTCGGTGCGCTTCCACTTGTCGTCCTCGACCTTCCGGATCGCCTGCTCGACGGCACGCATGCGGCCCTCGAGCTCCTTGATCCGGTCGCGCGGCACCTTGCCGGCGGCGTCCCAGCGGTCGGCGAGGTCGCGGAAGGCGGCCTTGGCGGCGGCGAGGTCGGTGACGGGCACGAGCTTCTCGGCCTCGACCAGCAGCTGCTCCTTCACCGTGGCGTTGGCGGCGAACTCCTCGTCGAGCGCGGAGTTGGCGGCGTCGCGTGCGCCGAAGAAGGTGTCCTGCGCGCCGCGGAAGCGGGCCCAGAGCTGGTCGTCGATGCCCTTGGGCGCCGGGCCGGCGGCCTTCCACTGCCGCATCAGCTCGCGGTAGCGGCCGGCGGTCGGGCCCCAGTCGGTCGAGTCGGCGATCTTCTCGGCCTCGGTCGCCAAGCGCTCCTTGACCACCTGGGCGTCGGCCCGCTTGGCGTCCTGCTCGGCGAAGTGCGCCTTGCGCGCCTTGGTGTACGCCGAGCGCGCGGACGAGAACCGCTTCCAGAGCGCGTCGTCCACGGCGCGCTCGAGCCGCGGCAGCTGCTTCCACTGCTCGAGCAGCTCGCGCAGCCGGTTCGCGCCGCCCCGCCAGTCGCGCCCGCCGGCGATCTTCTCGGCCTCGGCGGCCAGGCGCTCCTTGGCCTCGCGCGACTCGGTGCTGCGCTGCGCCTTCTCGGCCTTGCGGGTCTCGCGCTGGGTTGCGATCACGGGACCCAGCTCATCGAGGCGTGCCGCGAGCGCGGCGAGATCGCCGACGGCGTTGGCGTCGGTCACCTGCTCGCGCACGGTCTTGATCGCGGCGGTCGCCTCCTCGGGCGACAGCAGCGCCGACGAGACCCGCTTGTGCAGCAGGTCCACCTCGAGCGCGAGCGCGTCGTACCGCTTGGTGTAGAAGGACAGAGCCTCGTCGGCCGTCACGTCCGGCACCTGTCCGACGGCCCTCTCGCCGTCGCCCGTCTTGACGTAGACGGTGCCGTCAGTGTCGACGCGTCCCCAGTCGGAGGTAGTCACAGTGGGCAATGCTAGTGCGACCCGATGCGGCCGATAGGCTGGGTCGGTGCTGATCGCCGGCTTCCCCGCAGGACCGTGGGGCACGAACTGTTACGTCGCCGCGACCGCCGCCGGTGCCGAGTGCGTCGTGATCGACCCCGGCAAGGACGCCGCCGATGGCGTCGCGGAGGTCGTCCGCGAGCACCGGCTCAAGCCGGTCGCGGTGCTGCTCACCCACGGCCACGTCGACCACATGTGGAGCGTCGCCCCCGTCGCCGGCACGTACGACGCCACCGCGTGGATCCACCCCGCCGACCGTCACCTGCTGACCGATCCCGTGGCCGGTCTGTCGGCCGAGTCGGCCGGCATGCTGCTGGGCGGCAAGTACGAGTTCACCGAGCCGGACGACGTCCAGGAGCTCGGCGACGGAACGGTCCTCGAGCTGGCCGGCCTGAACTTCACCGTCGACCACGCGCCCGGCCACACCGAGGGATCGGTGATGTTCCGGTCGCCGTACGCCTCGGCGGACATCTCCGAGGTCATGTTCTCCGGCGACGTCCTGTTCCAGGGCTCGATCGGCCGCACGGACCTGCCCGGCGGCGACCACGCGACGATGCTGGAGAGCCTGCGCACCAAGGTGCTGCCGCTCGACGACGCCATCGCCGTCCTGCCCGGTCACGGTGGTCAGACCTCGATCGGCCAGGAGCGCGCCACCAACCCGTTCCTGCTCGACCTGATCGCGCCCGGCAGCAGCCACGGCGCACCGACGCGAGGTCTGTGAGCATGGGCGACACCATCTCGGCGCCCAAGGGCGTCCCGGAGTACCTCCCGCCCGAGTCGGCGACCTGGCTGGCCGTCAAGGAGGCGCTCGCGCGCCCCGCGACGCTCGCGGGCTACGGCTACATCGAGCTGCCGATCTTCGAGGACACCTCGCTCTACGTCCGCGGGGTGGGGGAGTCGACCGACGTCGTCTCCAAGGAGATGTACACCTTCAACGACCGTGGCGACCGCTCGCTGACGCTGCGACCCGAGGGCACCGCCGGCGTCATGCGCAGCGTGATCGAGCACCGCCTCGACCGCGGGCAGCTCCCCGTCAAGCTCTGGTACGCCGGTCCCTTCTTCCGCGCCGAGCGCCCGCAGCACGGCCGCTACCGGCAGCTGCAGCAGTTCGGCCTGGAGGCGATCGGCTCCGACGACCCTGCCCTCGACGCCGAGGTCGTGGCCATCGCCGATGCCGGCTTCCGGAGCCTCGGGCTCACCGGCTACCGTCTCGAGATCACCAGCCTGGGCTGCAGGGAGTGCCGCCCGGCGTACCGCGCGCGACTGGTGGCCTTCCTCGACGGGCTCGACCTCGACGAGGCGACCCGCGAGCGCGCGCACATCAACCCGCTGCGCGTCCTCGACGACAAGCGGCCCGAGGTCATCGCGCAGCTCGCGGGTGCGCCGCTGATGCTCGACCACCTGTGCGCCGCCTGCGCCGAGCACTTCGCGGCGGTCACCGGTCTGCTGGACGCGCACGGCGTCGCCTACGTCGTGAACCCACGCATGGTCCGCGGCCTCGACTACTACACGCGCACCACCTTCGAGTTCGTCCACGACGGACTCGGCGCCCAGTCCGGCATCGGCGGCGGCGGCAGGTACGACGGCCTGATGACCGAGCTCGGCGGCCAGGAGCTGTCCGGCATCGGCTTCGGCCTCGGGCTCGACCGCACCTTCCTGGCCTGCCAGGCCGAGGGCCTGCAGGTCGGCCCCGCCAGCCCCCTCGACGTGTACGTCGTCCCGCTCGGCGCCGCGCGCGAGCGCGCCCCGATGCTGGTGGCCGAGCTGCGCGCGGCGGGCCTGCGCACCGACCAGGTGTACGGCGAGCGCGGCCTGAAGGGCGCGATGAAGCAGGCTGACCGCAGCGGTGCGCCGTACGTCGTCGTGGTGGGCGAGCGCGACCTGGCCGAGGGCGTGGCGCAGGTGAAGTCGATGGACACCGGCGACCAGGTCGCCGTACCTCTGGACGAAGTCGTGAACCACTTGAAGGAGAAGCAGTGATCCGCTCCCATGACGCCGGCACCCTCCGTGCCGGCGACACCGGCCAGACCGTCACCCTCGCCGGGTGGGTGGCCAACCGCCGCGACCACGGTGGAGTGGCGTTCATCGACCTTCGTGACGCCAGCGGCGTCGTACAGGTGGTGATCCGGGACGAGGACGTCGCGCACAGCCTGCGCGCCGAGTACTGCCTGAAGATCGTCGGCGAGGTCACCGGACGCGGCGCGGAGCGCGAGAACCCGAACCTGCCCACGGGCGCGATCGAGGTCGTCGCGAGCGACGTCGAGGTGCTCAGCGCCGCTGCACCGCTGCCGTTCCCGATCTCCGACCACGTCGAGGTCGGCGAGGAGGCGCGGCTCAGGCACCGCTACCTCGACCTGCGCCGCACCGGCCCGGGCAGCGCGCTGCGCCTGCGCAGCAGGGTCAACAAGGCCGCGCGCGACGTCCTCGACGCGAACTCCTTCGTCGAGATCGAGACCCCGACGCTGACCCGCAGCACCCCCGAGGGCGCGCGCGACTTCCTGGTGCCGGCCCGCCTCGCGCCCGGCAGCTGGTACGCCCTGCCGCAGAGCCCGCAGCTGTTCAAGCAGCTGCTGATGGTCGCCGGCATGGAGCGCTACTTCCAGATCGCGCGCTGCTACCGCGACGAGGACTTCCGCGCCGACCGCCAGCCGGAGTTCACCCAGCTCGACGTCGAGATGAGCTTCGTCGACCAGGACGACGTCATCGCGCTGGCCGAGCAGATCCTGACCGCGCTGTGGAAGCTCGTCGGCCACGACATCACCACCCCCGTCCCGCGCATGACCTACGCCGACGCGATGGCCCGCTACGGCTCCGACAAGCCCGACCTGCGCATGGGCCAGGAGCTCGTCGAGTGCACGGACTACTTCAAGGACACGCCGTTCCGGGTCTTCCAGGCGCCGTACGTCAGCGCGGTGGTCATGCCCGGAGGAGCGAGCCAGCCGCGCAAGCAGCTCGACGCCTGGCAGGAGTGGGCCAAGCAGCGCGGTGCCCGCGGCCTCGCCTACGTCTTGGTCCAGGAGGACGGCGAGCTCGGTGGCCCGGTCGCCAAGAACCTCTCCGAGCAGGAGAAGGCCGGCTTGGCCGCCCACGTCGGCGCACAGCCGGGTGACTGCGTCTTCTTCGCGGCGGGGGAGACCAAGCCCAGCCGCGCCCTCCTCGGCGCCGCCCGCCTCGAGATCGGCCGCCGCTGCGGACTGATCGACGAGGCGGCGTGGGCGTTCGTGTGGATCGTCGACGCCCCGCTGCTCGAGCCGGCCGCGGACGCGGTCGCCTCGGGCGACGTCGCGGTCGGCAGCGGCGCCTGGACCGCCGTGCACCACGCGTTCACCAGCCCGCAGGAGCCGGAGACCTTCGCTCAGGACCCCGGCAACGCGCTGGCCTGGGCCTACGACGTCGTCTGCAACGGCAACGAGATCGGCGGCGGCTCGATCCGCATCCACCGCGAGGACGTGCAGAAGCGCGTGTTCGAGCTGATGGGGATCGACGAGCAGCAGGCCGAGGAGAAGTTCGGCTTCCTGCTCGAGGCGTTCAAGTACGGCGCCCCGCCGCACGGCGGCATCGCCTTCGGGTGGGACCGCATCGTCGCGCTGCTCGCCGGCACCGACTCGATCCGTGAGGTCATCGCGTTCCCGAAGTCCGGGGGCGGCTACGACCCGCTCACCGCCGCGCCCGCTCCGATCACGCCCGAGCAGCGCAAGGAAGCCGGTGTGGACGCCAAGCCGACGAAGGATGTCCCGCCCGTGAGTTGATCGACTGCAAGGTCGATCCCGCAGCCGCCGGTGCGCCGGATGCCTGGTCGTGTCCAGATCGTTACTCGATGGTGATTCCGTGAACGACCGGAACGGCATACCGTCGCCTCCAGTGCCCGTCTCGGGCCATCAACGGAGAGGCGCCGGCGTCCTCTCTCGCCTTTCGTCTGGAGGACGTATGCGGAAAATCATGGGACGTCTGGTCCCGGCCGTAGCAGTCGCATCGGTGGCAGCGGTAGCGCTTGCCGGCTGCGGCTCGAAGAGCACGGGACTGGTGGAGAGCTCCACGGTCACCTTCTCCTACAACGGCCCGGTCACCTCGCTCTGGGAGGGAACTGCCAACCAGTACTCGACCTACAACGCGAACGTCGCCGCGCTGACCAACACCGGCTTCAACTACTACGGCCTCAAGAACGGCACGCCGTCGCTGGTGAAGAACACCAACTTCGGCTCCTACTCCGAGGTGTCCAAGAGCCCGCTGACGCTGAAGCTTCACGTCAACAAGGGCGTGACCTGGAGCGACGGCGCGCAGGTCGACGCCGCCGACATCCTCCTCTCGTGGGCGTCGGGCCTGTCGAAGTACAACAACCCGAAGGGCCCGGTCAACTTCAACGCGGTCGGCGCCTACGCCGGCACCGGTCTCGACCTGCTCAACACTCCCAAGGTCGACCCCGACGGTCTCGGGATGACCGTCAGCTTCAAGAAGCCGTACGTCGACTGGGAGGTCTCCGTCGGGTCCACCGTCAACGGCCTGTCCCCGGGCCTGCCGGCGCACATCGCCTACGAGCTCGCCTTCCCGAGCTTCAAGGGCAGCGCGACCCAGGCCGACGCCGCGGTCCAGAAGGCGATCCTGACCGGTGACCAGGCCACCATGGCCAAGCTCGGCAAGGTCTGGGCGAACTCCTGGAACGTCTCCTCGATGCCGAGCGACAAGCGACTGCTGGTCAGCGACGGCCCGTACGTCGTCAGCGGCTTCCAGAAGAACCAGTCGATCAGCTTCAAGCGTCGCGACGACTTCACCGGTGAGCCGAAGAAGCCCGCGATCCAGAACCTCACGCTCCGGTTCATCACCGACGCGACCTCGCAGGTCCAGGCGCTGCAGAACGGCGAGGTCCAGATGATCCAGGGCCAGCCGAGCACCGACACGGTGGCCGCGGTGAACAAGCTCAACAACGTTCACGTGGACACCTTCGCGGGCTCCTCCTACGAGCACGTCGACCTGAACATGAAGGTCGGCAACGGCACGTTCGACCCGGCGACGTACGGCGGCGGTGCCGCGGGTGCCAAGAAGGCGCTGATGGTCCGCCAGGCGTTCCTCAAGGCGCTGCCCCGCCAGGAGATCATCGACAAGCTGATCAAGCCGCTCCAGCCGGACGCCAAGATCGACGACTCGAGCCTGTTCCTCCCCGGGACGCCCGCCTACACCAAGGACGTCGCGACGAACGGCACGAAGGCCTACGACAAGACCGACGTCGCCGGTGCGAAGGCGCTGCTGAAGAAGGCCGGCGTCAGCAACCCGACGGTCCGGTTCACCTACCCGAACGACAACCCGCGTCGGGTGAGCGAGTACCAGCTGATCCAGGCCTCCGAGCAGCAGGCGGGCTTCAACATCAAGCCGGTCGCCATGACGACGGCGAAGTACTTCCCGTTCCTCGAGGGCGGCGGCTACGACGCCTCGATCTTCGCCTGGCAGTTCACCAGCCTCGCGTACACCGGCAACCAGGCGGCGTACACGAGCACCGGTGGCGAGAACTTCAACCACTACTCCAACCCGCAGTCGGACAAGCTCTGGGGCCAGATCGCCTCGAGCACCGGCACGGCTGACCAGACCAACGCCCTCATGGCCAAGGTCGACAAGAACCTGGTCACCGACGCCGCCACGATGCCGCTGTTCCAGTTCCCGGAGATGTCGGCCTGGTCGACGAAGCTCTCCGGCGTCTCGGACAACCCCATCGCCAGCGGGATGAACACGCTGTGGGACCCGTGGGACTGGACGGTCGCCAAGTAGACAACTGAATTGACCCACGACGACGCGGGGGCGCCGATGCCTAGCACCGGCGCCCCCGTGTCCCGCGCGATTCAGAAAGGCAATCGATGCTGACGTTCCTGCTGCGCCGGCTGGCCGCCTCCCTGGTGGTCCTGCTGGTCGCCTCGTACGTCGTGTACGTCATCACCTGCTTCTCCGGTGACCCCCTCCAGGACCTGCGGCAGAGCACCTCGCCCAACAAGGCGGGGCTGATCGCACAGCGCACCGCGCTGATGCACCTCGACGTCTCGCCGTTCCTGCGCTACTTCATCTGGTTCGGCGGCCTGCTCAAGGGCTTCACCGGCCACTTCACGCTCGGCGTCACCTCCGGCGGCCAGGCGGTCACCGGACAGCTGACCGCCGCGGTCGGCTCGACGTTCCAGCTGGTCACCGGTGCGACGCTGATCGCGATCGTGATCGGTGTGGCGCTCGGCGTCGTCACCGCGCTGCGCCAGTACACCGCGTTCGACTACGGCACGACCATGATGGCGTTCGTCTTCTTCTCCCTGCCGAGCTTCTGGCTCGCGGTGCTGCTGAAGGAGTACCTCGCGATCGACTTCAACAACTTCCTCGGCCACCCCGTGGTCCCGCCGGTGGTCATCGCCATCGTCGCCCTCGTCGCGGGCGTGGTGGCGTGGAGCATCACCGAGCGCGGGCGCAGCAGATGGTGGTTCGTCGGGGGGACGATGGTGGTCATCGCAGCGTTCCTGACCTTCATCTCCCTGACCCACTGGCTCGACAACCCGGGTCTGACCATCGGCGGTGTCGCGGTGCTCGGCGTGGCCACTGCGTTCGGCGTCTCCTACCTCACCGCGGGCAAGGAGAACAAGCGCTCGCTGTACGCCGCCCTGACGACCGCCCTGGTGGGCGTCGTGCTCTACTACCCGCTCGAGTGGACCGTCTTCTCGTCCATGTCGATGCCGCTCTTCCTGTTCCTCGGAGTGGTCGCGATCGCGGTCGGCGCGCTGGTCGGCTGGCTGTGGGGCGGTCCCGACCGGCGGGTTTCGATGCGGACCGGCGGGGTCGTCGCCTTCCTGACCGCCGGCTACATCGCGGTCGACCGCTTCATGCAGGACTGGAACACCTACGTCAACAGCACCTACGTCAACGGTCGTCCGATCGCGACGATCGGATCGCAGACGCCGAACTTCGACGGTGACTTCTGGTTCACCTACATCGACCGGATCACCCACCTCGCGCTGCCGACGATCTCGCTCGCGCTGATCTCGCTGGCCGGGTACAGCCGGTACGCCCGGGCGAGCATGCTGGACGTGATGAACCAGGACTACATCCGCACGGCCCGGTCCAAGGGCCTCACAGAGCGTGCCGTCGTCATGCGTCACGCCTTCCGCAACGCGCTGATCCCGGTGGTCACGATCGTGACCCTCGACTTCGGCGCCCTGATCAGCGGCGCGATCGTCACCGAGAACGTCTTCAGCTTCCAGGGCATGGGCGACCTCTTCATCGCCGGTGTGACCGCCGTGGATCCGAACACAATCATGGGGGTGTTCCTGGTGACAGGAATCTGGGCCATCGCCTTCAACGTGATCGCCGACGTGCTCTACTCGGCGCTCGACCCGCGGATCCGGGTGACGTCATGAGCGATCACGACTCGCGCGGCTCCCACGAGTCCAACCCGCTGGACGTCGTACCCATGGGCGGCGGCATCGGTGGCGGCATGGCGCACATGGAGGCAGCAGGAGCGCACGAGGGCGTCGAGAACGCCATCGAACTCAAGGAGGTCGAGGGCCTCAGCCAGGGGCGCATCATCCTGCGGAGGTTCCTGCACCACCGCGGCGCGATGATCTCGCTCATCATCCTGGTGGCGCTGCTCCTCCTTGCGTACAGCAGCATCGGCTTCAAGGTGTTCGGGTTGCAGATCCCGGGGTGGTGGAAGTACCAATACACCGACATCACGAACAACTCGAACAACCTGCACCCGACGCTGTCGCTCTGGCCGCCCCGCTTCGGCGCGCACCCGTTCGGCCAGGACGAGATCGGCCACGACGTCTTCGCCGAGACCATGCGTGGCGTGCAGCAGTCGTTCATGATCATCGTCGTCATCGGCGTCGTGTCGACAGCGATAGGTGTCGTCGTCGGCGCGGTCGCGGGCTACTTCGGTGGGCTCATCGACGCGCTGCTTATGCGCCTGACCGACATGTTCATCATCGTGCCGCTCATCATCCTGGCCGCGGTCATCGGTCACTACGCGGCCGGTGCCGGCCCCTTCGTGCTGGCGGTGCTCCTCGGTGTGCTGGTGTGGACATCGCTGGCGCGACTGGTGCGCGGCGAGGTGCTGACGCTGAGGTCGCGGGAGTTCGTCGAGGCCGCGAAGGTCGCAGGCGCGTCGCACCGGCGGATCATCTTCAAGCACATCCTGCCGAACGCGGCCGGCGTCATCATCGTCTCGATGACGCTGACGATGGCTGCGGCGATCCTGCTCGAGGCAGCGCTCGGCTACCTTGGTCTCGGCGTGCAGCTGCCCGACATCTCGCTGGGCTCGCTGATCAGCACCTACGAGTCCTCGTTCGGCACCCGTCCGTGGCTGTTCTGGTACACGGGCACGTTCATCCTCGTCATCGCGCTCACGGTGAACTTCATCGGCGACGGCCTGCGCGACGCCTTCGACCCGCGTCAGCGGCGCAAGCTCAGCCGCAGGGCCAAGCAGGAGGCATCGAGTTCTCGGCCGGCCGCGCTCATCGAGACGATGAACAAGGCGGGGCAGTAGGTGATGGCCGACTCGTCGGAGGCTCGGTTGCTGTCAGCGCGCGAACGCGGTCAGCAGCATGCTGAGGCACAGGCCGGCCAGGAGGACGCCCAGCTCGGCGCGGTGCCACGTCGTGACCACGCGGCCGTCGTCGGCGGGCAGGCGCCCGTCGTCACGCAGCTCCAGGCCCCGGCGTACGTGGTAGGCCGCGACGCCGGACTCGGAGTGCGGCAGGTCGCCGATCCCGATCGTGCGTCCCGGTCCGTACGTCGACCCGGGCAGGTGCTCGGCGGGCTGCTGGCGACCACGGATCGCGCTGAGCGCTCCCGGCGCGGGCGCCGCCCACGCGCCGAAGCTGCCCGACTCCGTCACCAGCGTGAGGTTGTACCTCGTCTCGACCTCGTGGATCGCGGACCAGGCGACCACGCGGGTCCGGGCGACGTTACGCAGGCGTACGTCGCGATCCTCGATCACCACGGCCGGGGCCCAGAACACCATCCACATCGCGTAGCCGGCGAGCAGGAGCCACGGCGCATAGGCGACGTCCTCGCTCACGCTGCGTGTCGCTACCAGCAGGACGAGGCTGGCAGCGCAGACGAGCCAGACGGCCACCGTGAGCGCCAGACCGAACGGCGGGCGCAGCGTCACGCGGGATTCCACCGCGACATCGTGACACAGGCCGACACGAAGGGATCACCACGATGACCTCCGAGCGAACCGCGGGCCGCGGCCCGGTGCTCAAGATCGAGAACCTGGGCGTCGACTTCTGGGTCGACGGCACCTGGTACCCCGCGGCCACGGGCATGAACTACGAGGTCCAGCCCGGCGAGGTGCTGGCGATCGTCGGCGAGTCCGGTTCGGGCAAGAGCTCCAGCTCGATGGCCCTGCTGGGGCTGCTGCCGCCGAACGGCCGCGTCAACGGCCGGATCGAGTTCAAGGGACGCGACATCTCGGCGGTCTCCGCGTCGCAGCTGCGCAAGATCCGCGGCGAGGAGATCGCGGTCATCTTCCAGGAGCCGATGACGGCCCTGAACCCCGTGTACACGATCGGGGCGCAGATCATCGAGATGCTGCGCACCCACAAGGGCATGGTGCCCGCCGACGCCCGTGCCCGGACGCTCGAGCTGCTCGAGCTGGTCGAGATGCCGCAGCCGGAGGTGTCGATCGACAAGTACCCCCACCAGCTCTCCGGCGGCCAGCGCCAGCGCGCGATGATCGCGATGGCGGTGTCGTGCGAGCCGGCGCTCCTGATCGCGGACGAGCCGACGACGGCGCTCGACGTCACCGTGCAGGCCGAGATCCTCGACCTGATGCGCGACCTGAGGCACAAGGTGGACAGCGCGATCGTGCTGATCACCCACGATATGGGCGTCGTGGCCGACATGGCCGACCGGATCATCGTCATGAAGGACGGCGTGATCGTCGAGGCCGGCGACGTGCACACCGTCTTCAGCAGCCCCTCGCACGAGTACACGGAGAAGCTGCTCGCCGCGGTGCCCAAGCTGAGCGTCGAGATCGACGCGGCCGAGGCCGAGGAGGCGCGGGTCTCGGCCGAGAAGCCGATCCTCACCTTCGAGGACGTCGTGATCGAGTACCCCAAGCGCGGCCGCATCCCGGCGTTCCGCGCCGTCGACGGAGTGTCCTTCGAGATCCGTGCCGGCGAGGTCGTCGCACTGGTCGGCGAGTCGGGCTCGGGCAAGACCACCATCGGTCGCGCGGCCATCGGGCTGCTCCCGGTCCACTCGGGCACGCTGGAGGTCAACGGCACGAACATCGCCGGGGCCAAGGAGAAGGTCCTACGCGACGTACGCCGCGACGCCGGCATCGTGTTCCAGGACCCGGGATCCTCGCTCAACCCGCGCCTGCCGATCGGCGAGTCGATCGGCGAGCCCATCATGCTCGCGGGCAAGGCGAAGGGCGCCGAGCTGCAGAAGCGGGTGGAGACGCTGCTCGACGAGGTCGAGCTGCCGCGCTCCTACCGCAACCGATACCCCCACGAGCTCTCCGGCGGTCAGCGGCAACGTGTGGGCATCGCCCGCGCCCTCGCGCTGCGGCCGCCGCTGCTGATCGCCGACGAGCCGACGTCGGCGCTCGACGTCTCGGTGCAGGCCCGCTTCCTCGACCTGCTCCAGGGGCTCCAGGAGCAGCTGCGGTTCGCATGCCTGTTCATCACCCACGACCTCGCGGTCGTCGACGTCCTCGCCCACCGCGTGCTGGTGATGCACAAGGGCGTCCTGGTCGAGCAGGGCGTCAAGGATCAGGTCCTCCGCCGTCCGAAGGACCCCTACACGCAGCGTCTCATCGCGGCCGTCCCGGTGCCCGACCCCGTCGTCCAGCGCGAGAGGCGCGAGCTCCGGGCCGCCGGCCGTCAGTGAGCCCGTCGATAGGCTCGTCGGCGTGGAAGGACTCTTCGAGGTCGAGCCCGGTACGCCGACCGGCGGGTCGCTGAGCGACGCGACCCACGACGCCGCGCCGCTCGCCGTACGCATGCGGCCGCGGACGCTGGACGAGCTGGTCGGTCAGTCGCAGCTGAAGGCGGCGGGGTCGCCGCTGCGCCAGCTGGTCGAGGACGACCGCGCGCTCTCGCTGCTGCTGTGGGGACCTCCGGGCACGGGCAAGACCACGATCGCGAGCATCATCAGCCGCCAGACCGGTCGCCGGTTCGTGGAGATCTCGGCCGTCGCGGCCGGTGTGAAGGAGGTGCGGTCGGCGATCGACTCCGCCCGTGCGGCGCTGGTCTCGGGCGGTCAGCAGACGGTGCTGTTCGTCGACGAGGTCCACCGGTTCAGCAAGGCCCAGCAGGACGCGCTGCTGCCGGGTGTCGAGAACCGCTGGGTCACGCTGGTCGCCGCGACGACCGAGAACCCGAGCTTCAGCGTCATCTCGCCGCTGCTGTCGCGCAGCCTGCTGCTGCGGCTGGAGTCGCTGACCGACGATGACGTCGCCGGCGTCCTCGACCGGGCGGTGACCGACGAGCGCGGGCTCGCGGGCGAGGTCGTCCTGGCCGACGACGCCCGCGAGCACATCGTCCGGCTCGCCGGGGGAGACGCCCGACGAGCGCTCACCTACCTCGAGGCCGCCGCGGGCGCGGTCTCGACAGGCTCGACCACCGAGGTCCCGGTGATCACGGTCGAGACGGCCGAGGCGGCTGCCGACCAGGCAGCCGTTCGCTACGACCGGGACGGCGACCAGCACTACGACGTCATCAGCGCGTTCATCAAGTCGGTCCGGGGGAGCGACGCCGACGCGGCGCTGCACTACCTGGCCCGGATGCTCGAGGCGGGGGAGGACCCGCGCTTCATCGCGAGACGGCTGATGATCCTCGCCAGCGAGGACATCGGCCTGGCCGATCCGACCGCGCTGCAGACCGCGGTCGCCGCCGCCCAGACGGTGCAGCTCATCGGCCTTCCGGAGGGCCAGCTCACGCTCGCCCACGCGACGATCGCGCTCGCGGTCGCGCCCAAGTCCAACGCCGTCACGACCGCGATCGGCGCGGCCGTCGCCGACGTACGCGCCGGGAGGATCGGGCACGTGCCGCCGCACCTTCGCGACGCGCACTACGCCGGGGCGAAGAAGCTGGGGCACGGCGACGGGTACGTCTACAGCCACGACGCGCCGTACGGCGTGGCCGAGCAGCAGTACCTCCCCGACGTGCTCGCGGACACCCGCTACTACCAGCCGACCGAGCTCGGCAACGAGGCCACCGTCAAGCAGCGCTGGGAGCGGGTGCGGGCGATCATCCGTGGTCAGTAGCGAGCCATTAGGCTTGTCGACCGTGACGCCCGAGCTCGTCGTACCGACCGCCCTCGCCGTCCTCGCCGTCCTGGTCCTCGTCGGGCTGGTCGGCGCGGTGGCTCTCCTGGTGCTGGCCGTACGCCGGACGCGCGAGCGCACCGACGCCCTGCTGGCCGGGGCGGCGACCGATGCCGACGAGCTGCGCGAGCAGCTCACCCACATCGAGGAGCAGCTGCGCGCCCAGGCTGCGGCCGTGGAGCGCGCAGGTCTGGCCGACCGGCCCCCGGTGCTGGTCGACGACCGCGAGTTCATCATCACCGAGCTCGGTCGTGAGCGGCCGCTGGTGCCGGGCATCCCGGCGCCGCAGTTCGTGGACACGCTGCTGCGGGAGAGCCTGGTCCGCACCGCGTCCCTGGCCGCCGGCCTGCGTCATGCGCTCTCGCCCGAGATCCGCAACCGGATCCGCTTCGAGATGAAGCGCGAGGTCAAGCGCTCGCGCAAGCAGCGTCGTGCCGAGGCACGCCTGGCCCGTCGTGAGTGGGAGGCCCGCCAGCGGGCCGGGATCGAGCTCACCGGATGAGGCGCGGCTTCTGGTTCGGCGCCGGTGTCGCGGCGGGGGTCTACGGCATGGTCCGCGCGCGGCGGGTCGCGGAGGCGTTCACCCCCGACGGCATGCGTGACCGGGTCAAGGCCGCGGGGCTCGGCGCCCGGATGCTGCGCGACGAGATGGCCCAGGGCACGGCCGATGCCGAAACGGGGTTGCGGGAGCGCTACGGTCTCCCGTCCCCTGGTGAGGGACACCCGCAGCTCCCCGCCCCGCAGCACGACCGCAGAGCGCTCCCGAGCGACCGAGACCAGCACGACAAGGACGATCGATGACCGGCTACCTGAGCAGCGCGGAGATCCGCCGCCGCTTCCTCGCGCACTTCGAGGCGAACGGCCACACGGTCGTGCCCTCGGCGTCGCTGCTGGTCGACGACCCGAACCTGCTGTTCGTCAACGCCGGCATGGTGCCCTTCAAGCCCTACTTCCTCGGTCAGGAGACGGCGCCGTACCAGCGGGCGACGAGCGTGCAGAAGTGCATCCGCACGCCCGACATCGAGGAGGTCGGCAAGACCACCCGGCACGGCACGTTCTTCGAGATGTGCGGCAACTTCTCCTTCGGCGACTACTTCAAGGAGGGCGCGATCGAGCTCGCCTGGGACCTGGTCACCAAGTCGCAGGACGACGGTGGCTTCGGCTTCGACGAGGCGATGCTCTACCCGAGCGTGCTCGACGGCGACGACGAGGCGGTCGCGCTGTGGAAGAAGGTCGCCGGCCTGCCCGACGACCGCATCGTCCGGCTGCCCCCGAGCGAGAACTACTGGTCGATGGGCACGCCCGGCCCCGGCGGACCCTGCTCGGAGATCCTGATCGACCGCGGTCCGGCGTACGGCGCCGACCGCGACTGGGACGCCGGCGACCGCTACCTGGAGTTCTGGAACCTCGTCTTCATGCAGGACGACATCTCCGCCGCCCGCTCCAAGTACGACGTCGACATCGCCGGCAAGCTGGCGCAGACCGGCATCGACACGGGCCTCGGTCTCGAGCGCGTCGCCTACCTGCTGCAGGGCAAGGCGAACATGTACGAGATCGACGCCGTCTTCCCGGTCATCGAGAAGGCCCAGGACCTCACCGGCAAGAAGTACGGCGCCTCCCACGAGGACGACGTGCGCTTCCGCGTGATCGCCGACCACATCCGCTCCTCGCTGATGCTGATCAACGACGGCGTCACGCCCGGCAACGACGGCCGCGGCTACGTCCTGCGCCGCCTGGTCCGCCGCGTGATCCGCAACGTCCGCCTTCTCGGGTACGACGACCCGGCCATGCGCGAGCTGCTGCCGGTCTCGCGCGACAAGATGGGCGAGACCTACACCGACCTGCACACCGAGTGGGAGCGCATCCTGCGCGTCGCGGAGGCCGAGGAGGAGGCGTTCCGCAAGACGCTCCAGTCCGGCACCCAGATCTTCGACCTCGCCGCCGACCAGGTGCGCGAGGGCGGCGGCAGCACGCTGTCCGGCGCGAAGGCGTTCCAGCTCCACGACACCTACGGCTTCCCGATCGACCTCACCCTCGAGATGGCCTCCGAGGCCGGCCTCGCCGTCGACGAGCAGGGCTTCCGCCAGCTGATGACCGAGCAGCGCGAGCGGGCCAAGGCCGATGCGCGCGCCAAGAAGGGCCAGCACGCCGACACCACCGTCTACCGCGGGATCCTCGACGCCAACGGTCCGACCGAGTGGCTCGCGTACGAGACGCTCGAGACCGAGTCCAAGGTCCTGGCCGCCCTCAAGGAGGGCGCCCCCGTGGACGTGCTCCAGCAGGGCGAGGTGGGCGAGGTCGTGCTCGACCGCACCCCGTTCTACGCCGAGTCCGGCGGCCAGGTCGCCGACGCCGGCACCATCGAGCACGCCGGCGCCACCCTGGAGGTGCTCGACGTCCAGCGGCCGGTCCGTGGCCTCGTGGTCCACCAGGTGCGCGTGGTCGACGGCGAGCTGCCGGCGGGGGCGGCAGGCCTGCACGCGAAGGTCGACCCCGAGTGGCGCACCGGCGCCCGCCAGGCGCACTCCGGCACCCACGTCGTCCACGCCGCGCTGCGCGAGGTGCTCGGCCCCACTGCGCTGCAGTCGGGCTCGTACAACCGCCCGGGCTACCTCCGCCTCGACTTCGGCTGGACCAAGGCGCTGACGCCCGGCCAGCTCGCGGAGCTGGAGCAGGTCTCCAACAACGCCCTGCGTGCCGACCTCCCCGTCGGCTGGCAGTACATGACGCTGTCGGAGGCCAAGGACTGGGGCGCGATCGCCCTCTTCGGCGAGACCTACGACGACTCCAAGGTGCGTGTGGTGGAGATCGGCGGCCCGTGGTCGCGCGAGCTCTGCGGTGGCACGCACGTCGACCACTCCAGCCAGATCGGCACGATCGTCGTCACCGGCGAGTCGAGCGTGGGCTCCGGCAACCGCCGCATCGAGGCCTACACCGGTGTCGAGGGCTTCAGCTACCTCGCCCGCGAGCGCGACGTGGTCGGCCAGCTGACCAGCCTGCTCAAGGTGCAGCCCGACGACCTCGTCGCCCGCGTCGGTGACCTCGTCGACCGGCTCAAGCAGAGCGAGAAGGAGATCGAGCGGGTCCGGCTCGCCCAGCTGCTCTCCGGTGGCGCCGCCCTGGCGCAGGACGCTCGCGACGTCGGCGGTGTGCGCGTCGTGGCGCAGCGCGTCGACGGCGCCGGCGGTGGCGACGTCCGCACGCTGGCCACCGACGTTCGTGGTCGGCTGTCCGGCGACACGCCCGCCGTCGTCGTGCTGATCGGCGCGGCCGACGGCAAGGCCTCGATCGTGGCCGCGCTCAACGACGCGGCCCAGGCACGCGGGCTGGCCGCCGGCGAGCTCGTGCGCGTGGCCGCGCCGTACCTCGACGGCAAGGGTGGCGGCAAGGCGGACATGGCGCAGGGCGGTGGCAGCGACGTGTCGCGCATCGACGAGGCGCTCGCGGCCGTCACCGCCGCGGTGGCGGGCGCGTAGTGCGCCTCGGCGTGCGACTCGCCGTCGATCCGGGCGATGCCCGGATCGGGGTCGCCCGCAGCGACCCCTCGGGCACGCTGGCGACCCCGGTCGAGACCGTCCGCCGCGGCAAGGGCGACGTACGACGCCTGGCGCGCCTGGTGCGCGACGAGAGCGCGATCGAGGTCGTGGTCGGCCTGCCGCGGTCGCTCGGCGGCCACGACACACCCTCGACCCGGAAGGCGCGCGACCTGGCCGCGCAGCTGGCCGCGAGGATCGCCCCGGTGCCGGTGCGGCTGCTCGACGAGCGTCTGACCACCGTGACCGCGGAGGCTATGCTGCGCGATCAGCGCAAGGGCGCCAGCCGGCGTGCGGTGATCGACCAGGCAGCAGCCATGGTGATCCTGCAGCAGGCGCTGGAGAGCGAGCGGGCCACGGGCGACCCGCCCGGTGAGCTGGTGACCGTCGTAGCAGCCGAGGAGGCCGAGGTAGCCGATGAGTGACGACTCGATCCTGTCCGACCTGGGCGCCGGATCCGGACATCACGACCACCGTGGACCGCGCCGACGACGCCCCAGCGGCTGCATGCCGCTGCTGCTGGTCGCGCTGGTGGTGCTCGCCGTGGTCGTCTTCGGTGCGGTGAAGGGCATCGACCACGTGAAGTCGTGGCTCGCGGGCCCGGCCGACTACCAGGGTCCGGGCGAGGGTCGGGTGACCTTCACGATCAGCAAGGGCGAGACCGTGTCCGAGATGGGCGCGGACCTGCAGAAGCTCGACGTCGTGGAGTCGGAGAAGGCGTTCGTGCACGCCGCGTCCGGCAACCCGGCCGCGACCGGCATCCAGCCCGGCAGCTACCAGCTCAAGCACAAGATGGCGGCCGCGGACGCGGTCGACGTCCTGGTCAACCCCAAGAACATGGTCCAGGACGCGGTCACGATCCCCGAGGGCAAGCGCACGACCGACGTCGTCGACCTGATCGTCGAGCACACGCACTTCTCCAAGGCGTCGGTGGAGAAGGTGCTCACCCACCCGACCGGGCTGGGCCTGCCGTCCTACGCCCACGGCAGCCCGGAGGGCTACCTCTTCCCCGCGACGTACGACGTCCAGCCGGGCGAGACCCCGAAGAGCCTGATCAGGCAGATGGTCGCCAAGTGGCGCGAGGAGGCGGACTCGATCCACCTCGAGAGCGCCGCGCGGGCCGTCAACCTCGACCCCGACCAGGTGATCACGGTGGCGAGCATCCTGGAGTTCGAGGCGCAGCGCACCCAGGACTACCCGAAGGTGGCCCGCGCGATCTACAACCGGCTCAAGGCCGGCATGCCGCTGCAGTCCGACGCGACGGTGTCCTACGCCAACGGCACCAGCAACCAGATCTGGACCAGCGCCGCGCAGCGCGGCAGCGACTCGGCGTACAACACCTACAAGCACAAGGGGCTGCCGCCGGGACCGATCGGCAACCCGGGCATGGCCACGATCAAGGCGGCGCTGCACCCGGCCAAGGGGCCGTGGCTCTACTGGGTCGTGGTGAACCTGCGCACCGGGGAGACCGACTTCGCCACGACGTACGCCCAGCACCAGCGGCAGGTCGCGAAGCTCAACGCCTACTGCAAGACCTCCTCGGCCTGCTGATGGCCGCTGCGACGAGGTGCGCGGTCGTCGGCGACCCGGTCGACCACTCGCTGTCGCCGGTGCTGCACCGCGCGGGCTATGCCGCGCTCGGCCTCGACGGCTGGACCTACGACGCGGTGCAGGTGCCGGCGGGCGGGCTGGCCGCGATGGTCGCCGGCCTGGGGCCCGAGTGGCGGGGCCTGTCGGTGACGGCCCCTCTCAAGCGCGAGGCGCTCGCCACGGCGGTGTCGTCGACCGACCGGGCGGGGCTCGCCGGGGGAGCGAACACACTGGTGCGCGGCGACTCCGGCGCCGGCTGGGCGGGCGACAACACCGACCTGCCGGGCGCGGTCGAGGCGATCCGCGAGCGGTGGAGCGCGCCGGTCGGCGATGCGCTCGTCCTCGGCGGCGGGGCGACCGCGGCGAGCGTCGGGCTCGCGCTGGTCGAGCTCGGCGTCGAGCGCCTGCGGCTGGCCGTGCGGGACCCCGGCCGAGCGGCCGAGGCGCTGTCGGCGCTGATGGCCCACCCCAGGGCGCCCGAGGTCTCCGTGACCCACCTGACCGACGCGCGCGGCGGCGACCTCGTCGTCTCGACGATCCCGGCGGCCGCCCAGACGCCCGAGCTGGTCCAGCGCCTCGACAGCGCGCCGGTGCTGTTCGAGGTCACCTACAACACCTGGCCGACGCCGCTGGTCGCCGCGGCCGAGCGCCGGGGCGCGGTCGTCGTCTCCGGTCTCGACCTGCTCGTCCACCAGGCGGTCCTGCAGTTCGAGATGTTCACCGGCCGGCGGGGCCCGCTCGGGGCCATGCGTGCTGCCGGGGAGGCCGCGCTAGCCGTCCGCTGACAGCCTTCCTTACCGGTAAGGAAGGCTCGTCGTCGGCACTGTCGGCGCGCGACCCGGCGGCTCGGACGCTAGGTTCGGCGCATGCAGTGGGACCCGGCCGCCGGAGCGGCGTGTGCCGTCGCGGGGGGCGTGCTCGGCCTGCTCGTGCCCCGGATCATCGCGGCGGTCCCGGAGCCCGAGCCCGACCCGGAGGAGAAGGCGGGGGACTTCCCCGACAAGATCCCGTACGCCGACCTGGCCCGTCGCCCGCGGCTCGGACCGTGGTGCGCCGTGGCCTGCGCGGTCGCCGGCGCACTCATGGGCGTCGCGCTCGGGTGGTCCTGGGCGCTCGGGTGGCTGGTCTTCCTGCTGCCGGTCGGCGCCGCCCTGGCGGTGATCGACCTCTCGACGTGGTACCTCCCGACGCGCATCATCGCGCCCTCGTACGCGGTCGTGGCGGTGCTCGTCTGCGTGGCGGCCGGGGTGCTGCAGAACGTCCACGTGGTCGTCTACGCGGCGGTCGGCTTCCTCGGGCTGGGCGCCTACTACGGCCTGATGTGGCTGATCAGCCCGCGCATCATGGCCTTCGGCGACGTACGTCTCGGCGGCCTGCTCGGACTCGCTCTCGGCCCGTTCGGGCTCGTGACGGTGCTGGCGTCGGTGTTCCTGGCGGCCGTCGTCGGAGCGGTGGCCATCGTGCCGATGCGGCTGAGCGGGCACAGCATCGCCCGGCGGATGCCGTTCGGGCCGTTCCTCCTCATCGGGGCGGTGCTCGCCGTCGTGGTGGGCCAGGTCCTGGTCACTGGGTAGCGTCGGAGTCATGCGCGCTGTCGTCTACTCCGAGACCGGTCCGTCCTCCGTCCTGCGGCTCGTCGACCGCGAGGTGCCCGAGCCGGGGCCGGGCGAGCTGCGGGTGCGCCTGGTGCGCGCCGGCGTGAACCCGACCGACTGGAAGTTCCGTGCCGGCGGCACCTACGCCGAGCTGCCGTACGACGAGATCACGCCCGGCCAGGACGGCGCGGGTGTCGTCGAGGCGGTGGGCGAGGGTGTCCTGGGCTTCGCGGTCGAGGACCGCGTGTGGCTGATGCTGGCCCAGCACGGCCGGCCCTACGGCACGGCCGCCGAGCAGGTCGTCGTACCTGCGGAGAACGCGGTGCACCTCCCCGTCGGCGCGTCGTACGAGCTCGGGGCCTCGCTGGGTGTGCCCGCGGTGACGGCCCACCGGGCGCTGACCTCGGGCGACGTCACCCGGCTGGCGCCGGGTGCGCTGGACGGTCGCACGGTCCTGGTCCACGGCGGCGCGGGAGCCGTCGGCAACGCCGCGATCCAGCTGGCGCGGTGGGCGGGCGCGACGGTCCTCACCACGGTGAGCAGCGACGAGAAGGCCGCGCTCGCGATCGCCGCCGGTGCGCACCAGACCGTCAACTACAAGGTCGGCGATCCCGCCGCCGAGATCGAGGCGCTCGCGCCGGACGGCGTCGACCTCGTCGTGGACGTCGCCCCCGCGGTCAACAACGACCTCGATCGGCGGGTGCTGCGCGTGCACGGCACCGTCGCGATCTACGCCAACAACGGCGGCGACGAGCTGACCATGCCCGTGCGGGAGACCTTCTCCAAGAACCTCCGCTACCAGTTCGTGCTGCTGTACACGCTCGCCCCCGAGCTCCTGCGCGCCGCCGCGGAGGACATCACCGCCGCGATCGAGGTCGGTGCCCTGCGCGTGGGCGAGGATGCCGGCGTACCGCTGCACCACCACGCGCTGGACGACGCCGCCGCGGCCCACGACGCGGTCGAGCAGGGTGCCGTCGGCAAGGTCCTGCTCGACCTGGACCACGACTGAGCCGTGCGCGTCGCCATGGGAGGATTGCGCCCATGTTGCGCTGGCTGACCGCGGGGGAGTCGCACGGTCCCTCCCTGGTCGCGATCCTCGAGGGCATGCCCGCCCACGTCGAGGTCACGACCCATGACATCTCCGACTCGCTCGCCCGGCGCCGGCTCGGCTACGGCCGCGGCGCGCGGATGAAGTTCGAGCAGGACGAGGTCACGCTGGTCGGCGGGGTGCGGCACGGCCGGACGCAGGGCGGGCCGGTGGCGATCGAGATCGGCAACACCGAGTGGCCGCGCTGGGAGAAGGTCATGTCGGCCGACCCGGTCGACCCCGACGAGCTCGCGACGATGGCCCGCAACGCGCCGCTGACCCGGCCGCGCCCCGGCCACGCCGACTTCACCGGCATGCAGAAGTACGACTTCGACGACGCCCGTCCGCTCCTGGAGCGCGCGTCGGCCCGCGAGACCGCGGCGCGCGTCGCGCTCGGCCGCGTCGCCAGCAACTTCCTGGAGCAGGCCACCGGCGCCAGCATCGTCTCCCACGTGATCGAGCTCGGCGGCATCCGTACGCCGACCCGCGACCTGCCCACGCCCGACGACGTCGAGCGTCTCGACGCCGACCCGGTGCGCTGCCTCGACCCCGAAGGCAGCAGGCAGATGGTCGAGCGGATCGACCAGGCGCACAAGGACGGCGACACCCTCGGCGGCGTCGTGGAGGTGGTCGTCCACGGCCTGCCGCCGGGCCTGGGGTCGCACGTCCACTGGGACCGCCGCCTCGACTCGCGCCTCGCCGGCGCCCTGATGGGCATCCAGGCGATCAAGGGCGTCGAGCTCGGCGACGGCTTCGAGGTCGCCGCGACACCGGGCAGCCTGGCGCACGACGAGATCGTCCCGACCGAGGACGGCGTGCGTCGTACCAGCGGTCGCAGCGGCGGCACCGAGGGCGGCATGTCGACCGGTGAGGTGCTGCGGGTGCGCGCGGCGATGAAGCCGATCGCGACCGTCCCGCGGGCGCTGCGCACCGTCGACGTCGCCACCGGCGAGGCCGCCGTCGCCCACCACCAGCGCTCCGACGTCTGTGCCGTCCCGGCCGCCGGCATCGTCGCCGAGGCGATGGTCGCCCTGGTGCTGGCTGACGCCGTGACCGAGAAGTTCGGCGGCGACTCGCTCGGCGAGACCGCCCGCAACGTGCGGTCCTACCTCGACAACCTGCGCTACCGGTGATCGGGCGGTGACCCGCCGGTGACCGGCCCGAAGGTCGTCCTCGTCGGCCCGATGGGGGCCGGCAAGTCCACCGTCGCGGCCATCCTGGCCGACCGGTGGGGGCTGCCGGCCCGCGACACGGACACCGACGTCGAGGTGGCCCAGCGACGCTCGATCCAGGAGATCTTCGTCGACGACGGCGAGGCGGCCTTCCGAGCGCTCGAGCGTGCGGCCGTGGCCGACGCGCTCGCCGAGCACGACGGCGTGCTGAGCCTGGGTGGTGGCGCGGTCCTCGCGCCGGAGACGCGCCAGCTGCTGGCCGGCCACACGGTGGTCTTCCTCAGGGTCGGGCTGGCCAACGCGGTGAAGCGGGTCGGCCTCGGCGAGAGCCGTCCGGTGCTCAACCAGGCGATCGGCGGCGTACGCACCCGGGTCAAGGCGCTGCTCGACGAGCGCACCCCGATCTACGAGTCGGTCGCCTCGATCTCGGTCGACACCGACGGCCGATCGCCGGAGGACGTGGCCGCCGAGATCGCCGAGCGGATCGGCGAGCTCGCCTGACGGGTGGGCGGTGCCCCGGCCCTGGTGGTGGGTCGTGTGCCTGACACATCGGGATTCGGGGGTGTGGGGCACACGACCCCCGCCAGCCCGGGCGTGGTGGTGGGTCGTGTGCCCCACACATCGCCCAGACGATGCATGAGGCACACGACCCGGCCCCGCCCGCCGCCCGCGCCCGGCCCGCCTCGCTCCAGCCGCGCGATGCCGAGCACACGAGCCGCCGCGTGCACGACGCGGCCTCGGGCCCGCTCCGGAGCCGCATCGGCGCGCACCACTAGGCTCGCCGCATGGATCCTGCCGACTCGACCGTCCTGCACGTCGGCGGCGCGAGCCCGTACGACGTGGTCGTCGGCCGTGGCCTCGCCGCACGCCTCCCCGGGCTGCTGGGCGACGAGGTCCAGCGGGTCGCCTTCCTGTACGCCGCCGAGCTGGCCGAGCTGGCCCAGCCGGTGCTCGACGTGCTGCGCCCGGCGTACGACGTGCTGGCGCTGGGGCTGCCGAGCGGCGAGCAGGCGAAGTCGGCCGAGGTCGTCGCGCAGTGCTGGGACGCGTTGGGGGAGTCGGGCCTCACCCGCTCCGACGCCGTGGTGACCTTCGGTGGTGGAGCGACCACCGATGTGGGCGGCTTCGTGGCGGCGACCTGGCTGCGCGGGGTGCGGGTCGTGCACGTGCCGACCACGCTGCTGGCGATGGTCGACGCGGCGGTGGGCGGCAAGACCGGCATCAACACGGGTGCCGGCAAGAACCTGGTCGGCTCGTTCCACGAGCCGGCCGGTGTGCTGGTCGACCTCGACACCCTGCTCACGCTGCCGCGCGAGGAGCTCGTGGCCGGCATGGGCGAGGTCGTCAAGTGCGGCTTCATCTCCGATCCGGAGATCCTCGACCTCGTCGAGAAGGACCCTGCCGCGGCGACGGATCCCACCGGCCCGGTGCTGCCCGAGCTCGTACGACGCGCCATCCGGGTCAAGGTCGACGTCGTGGTCGCCGACCTCAAGGAGACCGCCGGCACCGACAGCGGGGGCGGCCACCCGGGCCGCGAGGTGCTCAACTACGGCCACACCATGGGCCACGCGATCGAGCGCGCCGAGGGCTACACGATGCGCCACGGCGAGGCGGTCGCGATCGGCTGCTGCTACGTCGCCGAGCTGGCTCGTCGTACCGGCCACATCGACGACGCGCTCGCCGCCCGGCACCGGGCCGCGTTCGAGAGCGTGGGGCTGCCGACGACGTACTCCGGCGCGGACTTCGAGGATCTCCTCGCCGCGATGCGCGTCGACAAGAAGTCCCGTGGCAACACGCTGCGCTTCGTCGTGCTCGACGAGCTGGCGAGACCGGTCGTGCTCAGCGGTCCGGCCGAGGACGACCTGCGCGCGGCGTACGACGTGATGGGAGGCGCGCGATGACGAGGACGGTGTGGGTGCTCAACGGCCCGAACCTCGGCCGTCTCGGCCGCCGTCAGGCGGAGATCTACGGCGCGACGACGTACGCCGAGCTGGCACATCTCTGCGTCGAGTGGGGGAGCGAGCTCGGGCTCGAGGTGGAGGTGCGCCACACAAACCACGAGGGCGACCTCATCGACTGGCTGAACCAGGCCGCCGACGACGAGATCCCGGTGGTGCTCAACGCCGCCGCGTGGACCCACTACTCCCTCGCCCTGTACGACGCCTGCGCCCAGCTCACCGCGCCGCTGGTCGAGGTCCACATCTCCGAGCCCAAGCAGCGGCCCGAGGAGTTCCGCCACACGTCGTACGTCGAGCCGCACGCCGTCGCCACGATCAGCGGGCAGGGCATCGACGGCTACCGGCAGGCGCTGGAGCTCATCGCCCGTCGCTGATCGGACCTGATCGGGTCGGTCGGGCCAGTGGTGCGGGCCGTCCACGTGCGGTCCGTCGTCGCGGCAAGGCCCCCGCGGGGAGGCGGCCCGGGCAGCATCGCCCGTGCCGGGCGGCATCGCCCAGACCCGACGTCAGGCGAGCGTGAAGGTCGGGCGCGGCTCCGCCGTACGACGCAGCCGGGTCAGCCCGCGATGGCGCGCGACCCGCACGGCGGTGACGCTCATCCCGAGCGCCGTGGCGGTCTGGGCCGCGTCCAGGCCGGCCACCTCCATCGCGGCGAGCACGTCCGCCTCGCGCGGGGACAGGCTGGCGAGCTGGCGGCGTACCCAGTCGGTCGCCGCGACCTCGTCGGCGACACCGGCGACCACGCCCCACGTCTCGGGCGCCACGGAGGTGTCGGTGGGATCGGTGCCGCGGCGGGCGCTGCGCCTGCGCGCGTTGAGGGTGAGGTTGCGGGCGATGCCGAAGGGCCAGCCGGCGAACGCGTCGCCGTCGCCGGAGAAGTCGGCGATCGACTGCGCGGCGACCAGCCACGCCTCCGCGACGATGTCCTCGGCGGCGACGGCGACGTCCCCGCTGGGGCGTGACCGCAGCCAGACGAGCAGCCGCCCGGTGACGGCCTCGTAGAGGTCGCTCCAGGCGGCGGGGTCACCCCGGCGGGCGCGCTCTACCGGGTCGTCCGGATCGGTGGTCGTCGTCACTGGCCGTCCTGGCCCGAGCCGTTCCTGTTCTCGCCCTGGTTGCCCTGGCCTCCCTGGCCGTCCTGGCCGCCGCCCTGGCCGTCCTGGTTGCCTTGGGTCGACCCGCCGCCGGTGCCGCTTCGGCCCGGACCGCCCGAGTCGGCGTGGCCTCCCTGCGTCGTGGGCTGGTGGCCGCTGTCGTGCCGCGGAGTCCCGGCCGTCGACGTGGGAGGCGGGGCGGTCCAGCGGCCGCCCGGGGCGACGTAGGCCGGCGTGCCGGCGGTGCGCGACGAGCTGCCGGTAGGCACCGAGCGGGCGTGGTGCGGCGCAGCCGGCGTACTGGGCGGCGTGGACGGTGCGTCCGAGGTCGACACAGACGTGGCCGGTGCCGGAGCGTGGCCGCCGTGCGAGCCGCCGAGGAAGGCCGCCGTCGCCGCACCCGCGCCGGTCACCACGACTACCGCCGCGGCCGTGGCAACCGTGGCCAGCCAGCGTGGTCGCACGAGGGCCGCCGGGTTCGACTGCAGCGCGAGCGCGCCGAGGCGCTCGGCGAAGACCGGATCGGCCGGTGTCGCCGGGATGGGGACCGAGAGGTCGGGTGCGGGCTGCTGCATCGTGTTCCTGCCGTGGGAAGCGCGGCCCGCCCAGACTAGTCCGGGCGGGCCGACCCCCAGTCCTGTCAGTTCTGGCTGTTGCCGTCGCCGGAGCCCGAGCCGCTCTGGCTGTTGCCGTCGCCCGAGCCCGAGCCGCCCTGGCTGTCGTCGTCGCCGGAGCCCGAGCCGCCCTGGCTGTCGTCGTCGCCCGAGCCCGAGCCGCCCTGGCTGTCGCCGTCCTGGCTGTCGCCGGAGCCGGAGGGGTGCTGGGTGGTGTGGTGCGGGGCCTGGTGGTGCGCGGCAGGGGCAGGCGCGGAGCCGCCTTGGTCGTTGCCGTCCTCACCCTGGTCGTCGGACCCGGCGCCCGTGCCCTGGTCGTTGTTGCCGTCGGCGCCCGGGGCGGTGCTGGGGTCAGGGTTGTCGCCCTCGGTGTCCTGCGGCGCGGGGTTGTCGCCCTCGGTGTCCTCCGGCGCGGGGGTGTCCCCCTCGGTGTCAGCAGGGCCGTTGCCCTGGTCGTCTCCCGGCGCTGCGGTGGGTGTGGTGGTGGCGGTGGGGACCGTGGTGCTCGGGGCCGGCTGGCGCGACGGGGTGGCGGCCTGGACCGCGTACGCGCCGCCGAGAGTGCCGATGAGGATCGCGGTCGTGCCGGCGGCGACCTGGAAGGCGGAGAGCTTGCGCATCATGACTCCTGAGACAGTCGTGAGTGGAGTTGGACGGATTGCGGCGGACGGCTCGTCGGGCTGCCTGCCTCATGAGCCACATGTCGCCTGCGGCGCCGGGCATTACATCGGTTTCAGAACTTCGGTCACGGCCGTCTAGACTCGGTCGCCGCCCGGTACGCCGGGCGGACCGATCACGCGCGGGCGCACCCGCGACGTACTTCTTCATACTTCGCCGGCAACCTTCCGGCACGCGAGCGATAGGGCGAGACACGAGCATGGCAACCACGAACGACCTGAAGAACGGCTTGGTGCTCAACCTGGAGGGCCAGCTCTGGCAGGTGGTGGAGTTCCAGCACGTCAAGCCCGGCAAGGGTCCTGCGTTCGTGCGCACCAAGCTCAAGAACGTCGAGTCGGGCAAGAACGTCGACAAGACCTTCAACGCCGGCACCAAGGTCGAGACCGCGACCGTCGACAAGCGCACGATGCAGTACCTCTACAACGACGGCTCCAACTACGTCTTCATGGACGTGCAGACCTACGACCAGATCGAGGTCGCCCCCGAGCTCGTCGGCGACGCCGCGAACTTCATGCTCGAGAACACCGAGGTCATCATCGCGACCAACGAGGGTCGCGTGCTCTTCATCGAGCTGCCCGCGTCGGTCGAGCTGACCATCACCTACACCGAGCCGGGCGTGATGGGCGACTCCGCGACGGGTCGCACCAAGCCGGCGACGCTCGAGACCGGTGCCGAGATCCAGGTCCCGCTGTTCATCGAGAACGGCGAGAAGATCAAGGTCGACACCCGCGAGGGCGGCTCCTACCTGAGCCGAGTCAAGGGCTGATGGCTGCTCGTTCCAAGGCCCGTCGGCGCGCGCTCGACGTCCTCTACTCCGCCGACCTGCGCGGTGAGACGGGCGTCGAGGCGCTCGCCCGGGTCTCCACCGAGGGCGAGGCGCCGTCCAACCCCTACACCGAGGTGCTGGTGCGGGGCGTGAGCGAGCACGTCGCCGGCATCGACGAGATGCTCGAGCAGTACTCCCAGGGCTGGACCCTCGCGCGGATGCCCGCCGTCGACCGCAACGTGCTGCGCATCGGCGCCTTCGAGGTCATGTACGCCGACGACGTGCCCGACCCGGTCGCGGTCAGCGAGGCGTTGGCGCTCGTGCAGGAGCTCTCGACCGACGAGTCGCCGGCGTTCGTCAACGGTGTCCTCGGCGCGATCGTCCGGAGCAAGCAGACCGCTTGACGCCATCGGCGTAGGGTCGGTGCATGGCGGACTCAGCCGAGGTCGATCTGGTCGTGGTGGGTCTCGGGCCGGGCGGCGAGCACGCCGCCGCCGAGCTCGCCGGAGCCGGCCTGGAGGTGGTCGGGGTCGACCGTCGGCTGGTGGGCGGCGAGTGTCCGTACTACGGCTGCATCCCGTCGAAGATGATGCTGCGCGCGGCCGGGCTGCTCGCCGAGGCGAGGCGGGTGCCCGGCACGGCCGGCAGCGTCGAGGTCATCCCGTCCTGGAGCCAGGTCGCGCGCCGGATCCGCGACGAGGCCACCGACGACTGGGACGACGCGGTCGCGGTCGAGCGGCTGCAGAAGGCGGGCGCGCGGTTCGTTCGCGGCACCGGTCGCCTCGCCGGCCCCGGGCGCGTCGTGGTCGCGACCGACGAGGGTGAGCAGGAGATCCGCGTACGCCGCGGAGTCGTGCTCAACACCGGCACCGAGCCGGCGATCCCGCCGATCGACGGCCTCGCCGGCACGCCGTACTGGACCAACCGCGAGGCGGTCCGCGTCACGCGGCTGCCGCGCAGCCTGGTCGTGCTCGGCGGCGGCGCGATCGGCTGCGAGCTCGCGCAGGCGTTCGCCCGGTTCGGCGTACGCGTCACGATCGTGGAGGCCGGCGAGCGGATCCTCGGGCCGGAGGAGCCGGAGTCGAGCGAGGTGCTGGCCGCCGCGCTCGCGCGTGACGGGATCGAGGTGCGAACAGGCGTGGCCGCGCGCTCGGTCCGCCACGACGGCGGCTTCCACCTCGCGCTGGACGGCGGTGAGTCGATCTCGGCCGACGAGCTGCTGGTCGCCGTCGGCCGCACCAGCAACCTGCGCGACATCGGCCTCGAGACGGTCGGTCTGGACCCCGGTGTCCGCTTCCTCGATCCCGACGAGCGGATGCGTGTCGGCGAGGGTGTCTGGGCGATCGGGGATATCACCGGCAAGGGAGCGTTCACCCACATGTCGATGTACCAGGCCGACGTCGCCGTCCGCGACCTGCTCGGCCGCGAGGGTGCGCCTGCCGACTACCGCGCGGTCGGACGCGTCACCTTCACCGACCCCGAGATCGGCTCGGTCGGCATGACCGAGCGGCAGGCACGCGATGCGGGCCTCCGCGTCCAGGTCGGCACGACCGACCTGGCGACGTCCAGCAGGGGCTGGCTGCACGTGCCGGGCGGCGCCGGCGTCGTGAAGCTGGTCGCCGACGCCGACCGCGGCATCCTGGTCGGCGGTACGACGGCCGGCCCGTCGGGTGGCGAGATGCTCGGCTGGCTGGCGACCGCCGTCCATGCCGAGGTGCCGGTCGCGACGCTGCGCTCGATGCACTTCGCGTACCCCACCTTCCACCGGGCCATCGAGCCCGCCCTCGACGCGCTCGCCTGAGCGGTGCGACCGCCTGGGATTGCGGATCGGCTCGCTCGGGTAGGTTGGTGCCGCCGTCCACCCTGCTCGGAGGTGCCAGGTGACTGATCCCGCTGAACCCGTCGGCCGCGACGACACGTCGGACCGGCTCTACACACCCGAAGAGCTCGAGGAGTTCGCCCGCCGGCAGCTCGACGCCGCCCGTCACGGCGAGGACGTCGACCCCCTGACCGACCCGATCCAGCCGGGCGCGGCGGAGCAGGCGGCCGCGGTCGCTGCTGCGCCGCCGAGCCAGCCGCCGGCGACGCCTGCCCGGGGCACGCAGTCCCCGGTGGCGCAGGACCAGCAGCCGCGTGGCCCGCGTCCGACCGCGCCGCCCCCGGGGTTCACCACGGGTGAGCACACGCTGATCCGTGAGCCTTCCGCCGGCCAGGCCCCACCGACGTCCCAGCCGACGTCCCCGCCGACGTCCCAGTGGGTGTCGCCGTCGTTCGCGCCGTCCTCGGCGCCGGTCGCGGGGCCGTCGTCCCCTCCGCCGGCCCAGGAGCCCGCCGCGCCCGCCTCGGCTCCCACCCCGGCCCCGCAGCCGTCCCCCGCGCCGGCTCCGCAGGCGCAGCCGCAGCAGCCCGCTCCGCCGGCCCAGTCCGAGACGGTCCCGTCGGCCCAGCCCGACGAGCCGCGACGCTTCATGTCGGCCACCGACTTCCTCGACCGCCGCGACAGCAACGCCGAGCTCGGCCCGGCGACCTGGGGCTGGCGGGGCAGGGTCGGGCGCTGGAGCGGCGGGCTGGTCCGCCCCAGGATGGGCCCGGCCGAGCAGTCGTTCAACGCCGACCGCGCGCTGATCCAGAAGGACTTCGACGGCCCGCGCACGATCGCCTTCGTCAACCCCAAGGGCGGCGCCGCGAAGACGACGGGCGTCCTCGCCGCCGGCTTCACCTTCGGCACGGTCCGCGGTGGCGGCGTGGTCGCGTGGGACAACAACGAGACGCGCGGGACGCTGGGCATCCGCGGCGCTCGCAGCGCCCACCGCAACACCACCCGCGAGCTGCTGGAGGACCTCGAGAGGTTCAAGGACGTCTACCAGTCGCGCATCGGCGACCTCGGCGCGTTCGTCCGCTCGCAGGGCGACGCGCACTTCGACGTGCTTGCCTCCGACGAGCGCCCCGACGTCACCGGCCAGATCCACGCCAAGGACTTCGGCGAGGTCCACAGGCTGCTGGAGCGCTTCTACCGGATCATCCTGGTCGACACCGGCAACAACATGCGCGCCGAGAACTGGCTCGCCGCGGCCGAGGCCGCCGATCTCCTGGTCGTGACCAGCACGGTGCGCGAGGACACCGGCTACAGCGGCCTGTGGATGCTGGACGCCCTCCAGGACGCGGGCTACGCCAACCTCAAGCACAAGACCGTGACGGTGCTCTCCGACCCCAGCGACAAGGTGGACAGCCGTCTGGCCGCCGACCTCACCCAGGTCTACGAGCAGCGCACCCGCGACGTCTTCCGCGTCCCCTACGACCCCGCCCTCGTCGCTGGTGGCGTGATCCCCTACGCCCAGCTCTCCGAGCCGACCCAACGCGCATGGCTGCGTGCCTGCGCCGGGATCGCCTCCGCCCTCTGAGGCCCGCAGGCCCGGAAGTTCGCCGCCCGGCCACGATCGGGGAGGATCCGATCAGAGGGGTTGATCTGATCCTCCCCGATCGTGCGTGTCCGGTTGATCTGGATCGACCGGGGCGTGTGCGGCTACATCCCACACATCCACCACCCGCTGCCGAGGTCGATAGGCGCGCGGCAGATCATGCCCCGCATGTCCAACCCATCCGGGCTGCGGTCCGGGGAGTAGAAGTAGCCACCGGCGTCGTCAGGCATGCCCTCCCACTGGGGAAAGAACCACGCGATGTGCGAGCCGGCCTCTTCGCCTTCCGTGTCGCCGTCGACGGTCAGCCACATGAGCGCGATCGGCAGGCGAGAGCGGTCGGCGCCGCTGGGCGGCATGGCGTGTACGCCGGCCTCGAACGCCTTGCGGTGAACCTCGAACCATGCACGCGGTGCTGCGGCGCACCAGTTGAGCAAGACCACGCACAACGCGAGGGTGATGGTGGTTGAGAGAAGCCGCGAGGGTCGTCCGAGGAGGCAGCCGAACAGCCAGGTCGCTCCGATCATGATCAGCCAGAACACCGCAGAGACCACCAGGGAGAGCTGCGTTCCGCCGAACGGGATCGGTAGCGTCGCAGTCGCGATGCCGCAGACCCAGATGCCCATTACCGCGCAGAAGATCAAGGTCCGCAGTCCGCTGCCGGTCGATCGCCGGCGTCCCGCGGGCGTCTCGACGGCCGGTGCACTCGCTTCACATCACCGCTTCCGGGCGCTCAGGGACCCATCCTTGCGCACTCTCGCATCGGCCTGCCGGACGTGGGTACCTAGAGGTCGACCGACGAAGTCCGACCGACGAAGGAGACACCGTGGGTACCGACGACAAGCTGAAGAACACGGCCGAGGAGAAGCTGGGCGAGGCCAAGGAGGCCATGGGCAAGGCCACCGACGACGAGGACATGCAGTCGGAGGGCAAGGCCGACCAGATGAAGGGCAGCCTCAAGCAGGCCGGCGAGAAGGTGAAGGACGCCTTCAAGTGAGCCGCTGAGCAGCGCTCGCGACGAGGGGCCCAACCGGCACGGGTGGGCCCCTCGTCCATGTCCGGACCACCCGCTTCCGTACGACGACTTCGGGTACCGACCGGGCATGACGAACTTCGGCTACACCCTGATGACCGAGCAGAGCGGCCCGCGCGAGCTCGTCGCCTACGCGCAGCAGGCGGAGCGGATCGGGTTCGACTTCGAGGTGTGCAGCGACCACTTCTCGCCGTGGCTGACCGCGCAGGGCCACGCGCCGTACGCCTGGTCGGTCCTGGGCGCGGTGGCGCAGGCGACGGAGCGGGTGGGTCTGATGACCTACGTGACCTGTCCGACCACGCGCTACCACCCGGTCGTCGTGGCGCAGAAGGCGGCGACGCTGGCCCAGCTCTCCGACGACCGGTTCACGCTGGGCCTGGGCGCGGGGGAGCGGCTCAACGAGCACGTCGTCGGGGCCGGGTGGCCCGGCGTCGACGTACGCCACGACATGCTCGTGGAGGCGATCGGGATCATCCGCTGCCTGCTCGACGGCGAGACGGTCGACCACCGCGGCGAGTTCTTCGACGTCGACGCCGCCCGGCTGTGGGACCTGCCCGAGCGCCCCCTCGAGATCGGTACGGCGGTCGGCGGCTCGCGCGCGATCGCGACCCTCGCACCGCTCGCCGACCACCTCATCGCGGTCGAGCCCTCCGAGGACATCGTGGGCGAGTGGAACGCGACCGATGGCGCGCCGCAGATCGGCGAGCCGGCGCGGGCGATCGGTCAGGCGCCGATCTGCTGGGCTCCGACCGAGGAGGAGGCGCGCGAGCTCGCGCACGAGGAGTTCCGGTGGTTCGGCGGCGGGTGGCGCGTCAACGCGGACATCCCGACGCCGGCCGGCTTCGACGCGGCCAGCCAGTTCGTGCGCCCCGACGACGTCGCGTCGTCCATCCCGTGCGGCCCGGACGTCGACGCCCTCGCCGACGCGCTGCGCGCCTACACCCGCGCGGGCTTCACCGATGTCGCGCTGGTGCAGGTCGGGGATCGCTTCCAGCAGCAGTTCCTGGAGGAGGCGGCCGGCCCGTTGCTGGAGAGGCTGCGCTGAGCCATGTCTCCCGGTACGGCGCCGGAGATGGAGGCACGGCCCGGTCGGTCTGACCCGAGCGGGTAGGGTGAGTCGCGACGTACGACACCTTTAACGAGCCGTCCCGTGAGGCGGAGAAGGAGTCAGGCCGATGACCGACGCCGCGACGGACCCGCCCCCGGGACGAGTCGTCCTCGACGACGACGACATCTCGCGGGCGCTGACCCGCATCTCGCACGAGATCCTCGAGCGCAACCGCGGCGCCGAGGACCTCCTGCTGCTCGGCCTGCACACGCGCGGCGTCCCGCTCGCGCACCGCATCGCCGAGAAGATCGCCGAGGTCGAGGGGCACCCCGTGGCGACGGGGTCGCTCGACGTGACGATGTACCGCGACGACCTGCGCTCGCACCCGACCCGCAGCCCGCACAAGACCGACCTGCCCGCGGGCGGGATCGACGCCAAGACGCTCGTGCTCGTCGACGACGTGCTGTTCTCAGGGCGCACCATCCGCGCCGCGCTCGACGCGCTGTCCGACCTCGGCCGGCCCGCCGTCGTACGGCTGGCGGTGCTGGTGGACCGCGGCCACCGCGAGCTGCCGATCCGTGCCGACCACGTCGGCAAGAACCTTCCGACCGCGCGGGCCGAGCGGGTCAACCTGCGCCTGGTCGAGACCGACGGCAAGGACGAGGTGACCATCCAGTGAACACCCCACGCTGTTCTTCTCCTCCGCTTCGCTCCCCCGAACAACACCGAGGGGACCCCGTATGAGCCGCCACCTGCTCAGCATCGACGACGTCGACGCGGCGGAGATCGAGAGGATCTTCGCGACCGCGGGGGAGATGCACGACGTGCAGAGGCGGGCGGTCAAGAAGCTGCCGGCGCTGCGCGGGCGCACCGTCATCAACCTGTTCTTCGAGGACTCCACCCGCACGCGCTCGAGCTTCGAGATCGCCGGCAAGTGGCTCTCGGCCGACGTCATCAACATCTCGGCCAAGGGGTCCAGCACCAGCAAGGGCGAGAGCCTGCGCGACACCGTGCTCACCGTGACCGCGATGGGCGTCGACGGGCTGGTGGTCCGCCACTCCGCGAGCGGCGCGGCCCAGCAGATCAGCCAGTGGGTCGACGTACCGGTCATCAACGCGGGTGACGGCATGCACGAGCACCCCACGCAGGCGCTGCTCGACGGCTACACCCTGAGCCGCCGGCTCGGCTCGCTCGACGGCAGGCACGTCGCGATCGTCGGCGACCTCACCCACAGCAGGGTCTTCCGCAGCAACGTCAAGAGCCTCACCAAGCTCG
Source organism: Nocardioidaceae bacterium (assembly GCA_009780515.1). Classification (GTDB taxonomy): domain Bacteria; phylum Actinomycetota; class Actinomycetes; order Propionibacteriales; family Nocardioidaceae; genus Nocardioides. The sequence continues at coordinate 64,359 of WQZX01000006.1, forward strand.
GCGCACGGGTCACCGCGGTGGCGCCGCCGACGTTGATGCCGGCGGGCGTGGGCGACTGGTCGAAGGCCGACGGGTTCGCGACGTCGTACGACCTGGATCCGGTGCTCGGCGACGTCGACGCGGTGATGATGCTGCGGGTCCAGCGCGAGCGGATGAGCGGCGGCTACTTCCCGACGGCGCGCGAGTACGCCGTCGGCTACGGGCTGACCCGCCCGCGCCTGGCGATGCTGCGGCCCGGAACCCCGATCCTGCACCCCGGCCCGATGAACCGCGGCCTGGAGATCTCCGCCGAGGCGGCCGACGCGATCGACCAGTCGCTCGTGCTCGACCAGGTCTCGGCGGGCGTCGCGGTCCGGATGTCCGTGCTGTACCACCTGCTCGCCGGCGAGGAAGAGGGAACGAACGCATGAGCCTGCTGATCAAGGGCGCGCGCATCCTGGGCGGCGACCCCTCGGACGTCTACGTCGAGGACGGCGTCGTGCGCGAGGTCGGGGTCTCGACAGGCTCGCCCGCCGGGGCCGAGACGGTCGACGCCGACGGACTCGTCCTGCTGCCGGGCCTGGTCGACCTGCACACCCACCTGCGCGAGCCGGGGCGAGAGGACGCCGAGACGATCCTGACCGGCTCGCAGGCCGCGGCGGCGGGCGGCTACACGGCCGTGCTGGCGATGGCGAACACCAACCCCGTCACCGACACCGGCGAGGCCGCCGAGCGGATCCTCGACCTCGGGCGCCAGGCCGGGCTGGTCGACGTACAGCCCGTCGGCGCGGTCACCAAGGGTCTCGGCGGCGAGGAGCTCGCCGAGCTCGGCCTGATGGCGCGCTCGCGCGCCGGGGTCCGGGTGTTCTCCGACGACGGCCGCTGCGTCGCCGACCCGCGGGTGATGCGGCGCGCGCTGGAGTACGTCAAGACGTACGGCGGCGTGGTCAGCCAGCACAGCCAGGACCCGGCCCTCGCGCCGTACGCCACGGCGTGCTGCCACGAGGGCGAGCTGTCCGGCCGGCTCGGCCTGCCCGGCTGGCCCGGTGTCGCCGAGGACGTGATCGTCGCCCGCGACGTGATGCTCGCGCGCCACACCGGCAGCCGGCTGCACGTCGCGCACGTGTCGACCGCGGGCTCGGTCGAGGTGATCCGGTGGGCCAAGTCCGCCGGGATCGACGTGACGGCCGAGGTCACCCCCCACCACCTGCTGCTGACCACCGACCTGCTGGCGGGCTACGACCCGACGTACAAGGTGAACCCGCCGCTGCGTCCCGCCGAGGACGTCGAGGCGCTGCGCGACGCGCTCGCCGACGGCACCATCGACGCGGTCGCCACCGACCACGCCCCGCACGCCCGGCACGACAAGGAGCACGCGTTCGTCGACGCGGCGTTCGGCATGCTCGGCCTCGAGACCGCCCTGGGCGTGGTCGCCACGGTGATGGTCGGCACGGGCCGGCTCGACTGGGCCGGCGTCGCGCGGGTGATGAGCCACAACCCGGCCCGCATCGCCGGCCTCGCCGGCCACGGCCAGGAGCTCGCGGCCGGCGCCCCGGCCAACCTGGTGCTGGTCGACCCGTCGGCCACCGTCACGGTCGACCGCGACGCGTCGCTCTCGCTCAGCCGCAACAACCCCTGGCACGGTCGCGAGCTGACCGGCCGGGTCGTCGCGACGTACCTCCGCGGTGAGCGCACGTACGACGGCCGGGCGGCCGCGCTCGCATGAGCGACCCGTCCGGAGAGCGGATGCGCGAGGTCGAGGACGGGCCGGCCGACTGAATCGCTGCGGGCGTCGGCGCGGAAGTCGGCGGAGTACGCCGGCGTCACGGCGGTCAGAACGGCCGAGCAGCATTCCGAGATCGACCGCGCGCAGGCGACCGCCCCGCGATGTCGGCCTCGGGCGCAGGCTCAGCCCATCTGGCCCGGCACGTACGCCGCCGTGACGGCGGCCGTGTAGGCGGCCCAGCCGTCGGCGTTCGGGTGCAGCGCCTGGGCGTCGAACGGGCTGGTGACCCAGGGCTCCGGTGAGTTCACGCCGTGACCGACGAAGCGCTTGGTCACATCGACGAAGTCGAAGCCGTGGGCCGCGGCGGCGTTCGCGATGACTCCGTTGAGCACGTCGGCGCCGTCGTTGAGCGACTGCTGCTCGGCGGGGGAGGCGCCGAGGTAGGCGCCGTACTCGGGGGAGAAGAGGCGCGGGTAGCCGGTGACCAGCACCTCGGCGTTGGGCGCGTCGGCCCTGACCTGGGAGTAGAGCCCGTCGAGCAGCGACGGCAGCTGCGAGCGGATCCGTCCGAGGATCGCCGAGATCGCGCCGGCGCACTGCTGGTCGGTGCCGCCCAGGCAGGCGGTCACCGCGGTCGACCAGCCGATGTCGTTGCCGCCGATGGTCAAGGTCACGAGGTCGGTGCTCGGGTCGAGCGCGTTGAGCTGGCCGCCCGAGACCAGGGAGGCGGTGGTCGCGCCCGCGCACGCGACGAAGTCGTCCAGCGCGATGTGCATCCGCCCGTCGACCTGCCGGCCGTACGCCGACGGCGACTGCCCGCACGGGCCCGAGCCGCCCACGCCGTAGCCGGAGGCGTAGGAGTCGCCGAGGGCGTCGTACACGACGGGGGCCGGTGGCTTCGCGGACGCCGACGGCGCGGTGACGGCGACGCCCGCGGCGGTCAGCAGGGGCAGGGCGAGGAGCGTGGCGGCGGTGGAGCGCACCGTCCGGAGGCGGGAGGTCATGGCGTGACGGTAGTCACAGCGCGCCCGGCGGCCAAGGTCCCGGCACCGCCCCGGGGGTCCTGTACATGTCTGGGACCGAACCTGTACGTGTCGCCGTACGATGGCTGCGTGGCCGTCACCCCGACCCGGCTGCGAGCCGATCTCTTCCACCTGCTCGACCAGGTCCTCGAGACCGGCGAGCCGCTGGAGATCAACCGCAAGGGACGGACGCTGCGTGTCGTCGTCGATCAGCCGGCGAGCAAGCTGTCGCGGATCAGGCCGAACCCCGATGCGTACGTCGGAGAGCCTGAGGAGCTGATCGGGTCCTCTCCCTCGGAGCGGGAGCCCGAACGGACACCGAGCCCGTGATCCATCTCGACACGCATGTGCTGCTGTGGCTCAGCCGCGGCGACTTCTCCCAGCTCAGCCGGGGCGTTCGCGAGCTGCTCGAGACCGATGACGTCGCGATCTCCCCGATGGTCGAGCTCGAGCTGCAGATCTTGCACGAGGGCAAGAAGGCAGCGAGCCCTGGCGATGTCGTGGGCGGCCTGCGTCGCGACATCGGGTTGGTGACGGACCCGGCACCGTTGGCCGCGGTGGTGAGGGAGGCGACCGACCACCGGTATGCCTTCGCTCGCGACCCGTTCGACCGGCTGATCGCCGCCCACGCGGGCGTGGCGGGGGTCCGGCTGCTGACCAAGGACCGCAGCCTGCGCAACCACCTCGACTTCGCCGTCTGGCCGCGGTGATCCCGGCCCTGCGAGCCTTGGAGGCGCTGGCCGCCTCACCATCGACCGGGCAGGATCCCTCCATGGACTTCAACGAGCAGATGATCGCCGCCTTCCGGGCCAACGGCGGCGACGTGCAGGAGCCGGCGGCGTTCGGCCGGAGCCTGATCCTGGTCCACGTGCCGCGCAAGGACGGCTCGATCCTGGTGCGCCCGCTGCGCAACATGCCCGCCGGCGACGACGCGTGGATGGTGGCCGGCTCGGCGGGTGGCTCGCCGAAGGATCCGGCATGGGTGCACAGCCTGCGTCGTACCGACCGCGTCGACATCGAGGTGCCGGCCGACCCGGAGCCGGTGCTCGTCCCGGTCCACGTCGAGGAGCTGCTCGACGACGAGCGTGACCGCGCTTGGCAGGTCTTCGTCGACGCCGAGCCGGGATTCGGCGAGTACGAGCGCAAGGCCGAGGGACGGGTGATCCCGGTCTTCCGGCTGACCCGCGTCTGAGCCGGTCTCCGGCGCGCGACGTCGGTGCCGTTCGGCGACCTCCCGACTGATAGGGTCGCCGGCGAACCGAACGTCCTTTAACCACCGTCCCGTGAGGCGGAGAAGGAGGCCCGGGTGCAGTCCTCTGCCACCACGCCAGCGCTGCTCGTTCTGGAGGACGGCCGCATCTTCCGCGGCGAGTCCTACGGCGCCGAGGGCGAGACCTTCGGCGAGGCGGTGTTCTCCACCGGCATGACCGGCTACCAGGAGACGCTGACCGACCCGAGCTACCACCAGCAGGTCGTCGTGATGACGGCGCCGCACATCGGGAACACCGGGATGAACGACGAGGACCCGGAGTCCCGTCGCATCTGGGTCGCCGGGTACGTCGTCCGCGATCCCGCTCGCGTGCCGAGCAGCTGGCGCTCGCGCCGCACGCTCGACGACGAGCTGCGCGAGCAGGGTGTCGTCGGCATCTCCGGCATCGACACCCGAGCCCTGACGCGCCACCTGCGCGAGGCCGGCGCGATGCGCGTCGGCATCTCCACGGTCGAGACCGACGCCGACGCCCTGCTGGCGAAGGTCAGGGGCTCGGCCGAGATGGTCGGGGCCAACCTCTCCGACGCCGTCACCGTCACCGAGCCGTACGTCGTCCCCGCGGTCGGCGAGAAGCGCTTCACCGTCGCGGTCGTCGACCTCGGGCTCAAGGCGAACACCCCGCGGATGATGGCCGAGCGCGGCATCGAGGTGCACGTGCTGCCCTCGACCGCGACCATCGAGGACGTCCAGGCGATCGGCCCCGACGGCCTGTTCTTCTCCAACGGCCCCGGTGACCCCGCCGCGACGACCGGCCAGGTCGAGCTGCTGAAGGAGGCGCTGGGCACCGGCCTCCCGTACTTCGGCATCTGCTTCGGCAACCAGCTCTTCGGCCGCGCGCTCGGCTTCGGCACCTACAAGCTGAAGTACGGCCATCGCGGCATCAACCAGCCGGTGCTCGACCGCACCACCGGCAAGGTCGAGGTCACCGCGCACAACCACGGCTTCGCGGTCGACGCCCCGCTCGACGGCAGCACCACGACGCCGTACGGCGAGGCGCGGGTCAGCCACGTCAACCTCAACGACGACTGCGTCGAGGGGCTCGAGCTGCGCGACGCGGACGGAAGCCTCAAGGCGTTCTCCGTCCAGTACCACCCGGAGGCGGCGGGAGGCCCGCACGACGCGGCGTACCTCTTCGACAGGTTCTGCGATCTCATGACCGACAGGAAGGCCAACTGATGCCGAAGCGCGAAGACATCCAGTCCGTCCTCGTCATCGGATCGGGCCCGATCATCATCGGTCAGGCCTGCGAGTTCGACTACTCCGGCACCCAGGCGTGCCGGGTCCTCAAGTCCGAGGGCCTGCGGGTCATCCTGATCAACTCCAACCCGGCCACGATCATGACCGACCCGGAGTTCGCCGACGCGACGTACGTCGAGCCGATCACCCCCGAGTTCGTCGAGAAGGTCATCGCCAAGGAGCGCCCCGACGCGATCCTCCCGACGCTCGGCGGCCAGACCGCCCTGAACGCGGCGACCGCGATGCACGAGCGCGGCGTCCTGGCGAAGTACGACGTCGAGATGATCGGAGCCTCCTTCGAGGCCATCCACCGCGGCGAGAACCGCGAGCTGTTCAACGACATCGTCCGCAAGGTCGGGGGAGAGGTCGCCCGCTCGGTGATCTGCCACTCGATGGACGACGTGCTCGCGGCCGTCGACACCCTCGGCGGCGTCTACCCGGTCGTCATCCGCCCGTCCTTCACCATGGGCGGCACCGGCTCCGGCATCGCCTACGACGTCGAGGACCTCCACCGTCTCGCCGGCGCCGGCCTCTCCGCGTCGCCGACGACCGAGGTGCTCATCGAGGAGTCGATCCTCGGGTGGAAGGAGTACGAGCTGGAGGTGATGCGCGACAAGAACGACAACGTCGTCATCATCTGCTCGATCGAGAACTTCGACCCGATGGGCACCCACACGGGCGACTCGATCACCGTGGCGCCTGCCATGACGCTGACCGACCGCGAGTACCAGCACCTGCGCGACCTCGCCATCAGCATCATCCGCGAGGTCGGCGTCGACACCGGCGGCTGCAACATCCAGTACGCCGTCAACCCCGCCGACGGTCGGGTCATCGTCATCGAGATGAACCCCCGCGTCTCGCGCTCCAGCGCGCTGGCGTCGAAGGCCACCGGCTACCCGATCGCCAAGATCGCCGCGAAGGTCGCCGTCGGCTACACCCTCGACGAGATCGAGAACGACATCACCTCCGGCCCGCAGGGCACCACCGCGGCGAGCTTCGAGCCGACGCTCGACTACGTCGTGGTGAAGGTGCCGCGCTTCGCGTTCGAGAAGTTCCCGACCGCCGACACCACGCTGACCACGCACATGAAGTCGGTCGGCGAGGCGATGGCGATCGGCCGCAGCTTCACCGAGGCGTTCAACAAGGCGCTGCGCTCGATGGAGAACAAGTCGGCACCGTTCCACTGGACGGGCGAGCCGGGCGACCGGACCACGCTGCTGCAGGAGATCAAGCGGCCCCACGACGGGCGCGTGCAGAAGGTCATGCAGGCCATTCGCGCGGGCGCCACCCAGGAGGAGGTCTTCGACGCGACGAAGATCGATCCCTGGTTCGTCGACCAGCTGTTCCTGATCGACGAGGTCGCCCAGAAGGTCGCCGCCGCCGAGTCCCTCGACGAGGCGACGCTACGTCTGGCCAAGCGGCACGGGCTCTCCGACGCCCAGATCGCCGGCATCCGGGGTGGCCTCAGCGAGACCGACGTCCGCGAGGCGCGCTGGGCCGCCGGCGTACGCCCCGTCTACAAGACGGTCGACACCTGCGCGGCCGAGTTCGCCGCGCGCACGCCGTACCACTACTCCTCATACGACGAGGAGACCGAGGTCGCGCCCCGCGAGCGGCCGGCGGTGATCATCCTCGGCTCCGGCCCGAACCGCATCGGCCAGGGCATCGAGTTCGACTACTCGTGCGTGCACGCCTGCCTGGAGCTCTCCCGCGCCGGCTACGACACGATCATGGTCAACTGCAACCCGGAGACGGTCTCGACCGACTACGACACCTCCGACCGGCTCTACTTCGAGCCGCTCACGCTCGAGGACGTGCTCGAGATCTACGAGGCCGAGAAGGCCGCCGGTCCGATCGCCGGTGTCATCGCCACGCTCGGCGGCCAGACCCCGCTCGGCCTGGCGCAGGGCCTGAAGGACAACGGCGTCACCATCGTCGGCACCAGCCCCGAGGCGATCGAGCTCGCCGAGGAGCGCGGTGCTTTCGGCAAGGTGCTCGCCGAGGCCGGCCTGACCGCGCCGAAGCACGGAACGGCGGTCTCGTTCGCCGATGCCCGGGCGATCGCGCAGGAGATCGGCTACCCGGTGCTGGTGCGCCCGTCGTACGTCCTGGGCGGGCGGGGCATGCAGATCGTCTACACCGACGAGTCGCTGAAGTCCTACATCGAGGCCGCGACCGAGATCAGCCCGGACCGCCCGGTCCTGGTCGACCGGTTCATCGACGACGCCGTCGAGATCGACGTCGACGCCCTGTACGACGGCCAGGAGCTGTTCCTCGGCGGCGTGATGGAGCACATCGAGGAGGCCGGCATCCACTCCGGCGACTCCTCCTGCGCGCTGCCTCCGATCACCCTGGGCGCCGCCGAGATCGAGCGGATCCGCGAGGCCACCGAGGCGATCGCCAAGGGCGTGGGCGTCCGCGGCCTGATCAACATCCAGTTCGCGCTGGGCGCCGACGTGCTGTACGTCCTCGAGGCGAACCCGCGCGCCAGCCGCACGGTCCCGTTCGTCTCCAAGGCGACCGGAACCTCGCTGGCCAAGGCGGCCTCCCGGCTGATGCTGGGCGAGACGATCGCCGAGCTGCGTGCGTCCGGGGTGCTGCCGGCCGAGGGCGACGGCGGCACGCTGCCCGCCGACGCGCCGATCGCGGTCAAGGAGGCCGTGATGCCGTTCAACCGGTTCCGCAGCCCCGAGGGCGACTTCGTGGACACCGTGCTGGGCCCGGAGATGAAGTCGACCGGCGAGGTCATGGGCTTCGACGCCGACTTCGGAACGGCCTTCAGCAAGTCGCAGGCCGCCGTGTCCGGCCCGCTGCCGACCAGCGGCAAGGTCTTCATCTCGATGGCCAACCGGGACAAGCGCAACATGATCTTCCCGGCGGCCATCCTGGCGTCGTACGGCTTCGAGATCCTGGCGACCCAGGGCACCGCCGAGGTGCTGCGCCGCAACGGCATCACCTCCACGGTCGTGCGCAAGCACTACGAGGGCCCGGGCGAGGACGGCGCGAAGACCGCGGTCGAGATGATCCGCGACGGCGAGATCGACCTGATCGTCAACACCCCGCACGGCGCGTCCGGTGGCGGGGACTCGCGGATCGACGGCTACGAGATCCGCTCGGCCGCCGTGCTGACCGGCACTCCGTGCATCACGACGGTGCAGGGTCTGGCGGCCGCCGTACAGGGCATCGCCGCGATCCGCGCGGGTGACATCGGCGTCCGCTCCCTGCAGGAGTGGGCCGCGCGTTGACCCTCTACGACGCGGCCTTCAAGCACGGCTTCGCCCGGATCGACCCCGAGCGGGCGCACCACCTCGGCTTCGCCGGGATCCGGGCGGCCGGGGCGGTCCTCGCGCGGACGCCCGTTCCGGGACGCCCGGTCCGGGCGCTCGGGCTGACCTTCCCGAACGTGCTGGGCCTCGCCGCCGGCTTCGACAAGCTCGGCGTCGGGTACGACGCCCTGGCCGGCCTCGGCTTCGGGCACGTCGAGATCGGCACGATCACCGCGCTCGCACAGCCCGGCAACCCGCGCCCGCGGCTGTTCCGGCTCACCGAGGACCGTGCGGTGGTCAACCGGATGGGCTTCAACAACGACGGCGCAGCGGCCGTCGCCCGGCGGCTCTCGGCCCGCGGCGGGCCGCGCCACGGCGTGCTCGGGATCAACATCGGCAAGTCCAAGGTGGTGCCCGACGAGGACCAGGCCGCGGTCGAGTCCGACTACGCCACCTCGACCCGCCTGCTCGCGCCGTACGCCGACTACCTGGTCGTCAACGTGAGCTCGCCGAACACCCCGGGGCTGCGCAACCTCCAGGCCGTCGAGAAGCTCGCCCCGCTGCTGACCCACGTGCGCCGGGTCGCCGACGACGCCCGTCGTGACCGGCGGGTGCCGCTGCTGGTGAAGATCGCGCCCGACCTCGCCGACGAGGACGTCACCGCCGTCGCCGAGATGGCTCTCTCGCTCGAGCTCGACGGCATCGTCGCGACCAACACGACGATCAGCCGCGAGGGCCTGCGCTCCTCCGCCGCCGACGTCGAGGCGTGCGGCGCCGGCGGGCTCTCCGGCGCTCCGCTGCGCGCCCGCTCCACCGAGGTCGTACGACGCCTCCGCGCCCGCGTCGGCAACCGGACGACGATCATCGGCGTGGGCGGCATCTCCACCTCGGCCGACGCCCGCGAGCGGCTCGACGCCGGCGCCGACCTCCTCCAGGCATACACGGCCTTCATCTACGGTGGCCCCACGTGGCCGCGAGCGGTTCTGAAGGGCCTCAGCTAGGAGCGACGGATGGTCTTTGGGGATTACCAGATCGAGCTCTACCTCGGTGCGCTCGGCGGGGTGCTGCCGGCGCACCCGTTCGACCATGCCGAGCTGGAGCAGCGAGCGCTCGCGGCGCTGCCGCCCGAGCTGCGCACGTACGTCGCCGGCGGTGCCGGTGACGAGGCCACGCAGCGCGCGAACGTCTCGGCGTTCGCCGACCTGGCGCTGGTGCCGCGGATGCTGCGGGCGAGCGAGCAGCGCGACCTCTCGGTCGACCTGCTCGGCAAGCGGCTCGAGAGCCCGTTCCTGCTGGCCCCGATCGGTGTGCTGGGCCTGTGCACCCAGGACCGGCACGGCGACATCCACGGAGCGGAGGCGGCGGCCGCCGCCGGCGTACCCTTCATCGGCTCGACGCTGATGAGCGACCCCCTCGAGGAGGTCGCCGCGGCGACCGACGGGCCGAAGTGGTTCCAGCTCTACACGCCGAGGAACCGCGACCTCGCGGCCAGCCTGGTGCAGCGCGCCGAGCGCGCCGGCTACGAGGCGATCGTCATCACGCTCGACACCTGGGTGCCGGGCTGGCGGCCGCGCGACCTCGCCACCGGCAACTTCCCGCAGCTGCGCGGCAAGGTGCTCGCCAACTACACCTCCGACCCGGTCTTCCAGGAGATGTGCGGCCCGGACCCCGACCCCGGCACGATCGTCATGAGCTGGGTCGGCACCTTCGGCCACCCCGTCACCTGGGACGACCTGTCGTGGCTGCGCGACCTCACCGACCTGCCGATCCTGCTCAAGGGCATCTGCCACCCCGACGATGCGCGACGTGCGCTCGACGAGGGTGCCGACGGCATCTACTGCTCCAACCACGGCGGGCGGCAGGCCAACGGCGGGGGAGCGGCGGTCGACTGGCTGCCGGACGTCGCCGCCGCCGTCGACGGCCGCGCGCCGCTCGTGTTCGACTCCGGCATCCGCACGGGCGCCGACGCCGCCAAGGCGCTGGCCCTCGGCGCCGACGCGGTCGCGATCGGCCGACCCTACGCCTACGGTCTCGCCCTCGGCGGCGTCGCCGGCGCGCTCCACCAGATCCGCGCGATGCAGGCCGAGCTCGACCTGATCATGGCCGTCGACGGCTACCCGTCGCTGGCCGACCTGACCCCCGACGCCCTGAGGAGACTGCGTTGACCGATACCGGTTTCGGCACCCGTGTCGCGGCGGCGATGGCCGAGCGCGGCCAGTTCTGCGTCGGCATCGACCCCCACAGCGCGCTGCTCCACGACTGGGGGTACGACGACGACGTGGCCGGCCTCGAGCGGTTCGCGCTCGGAGCGGTCGAGGCGGTCGCGCCGTACTGCTCGGTCGTGAAGCCGCAGTCGGCGTTCTACGAGCGCTTCGGCAGCGGCGGCATCGCGGTCCTCGAGAAGGTCATCGTCTCGGCGCGCGAGGCGGGCGCGCTGGTGCTGCTCGACGTCAAGCGCGGCGACATCGGCTCGACCTCGCAGGCGTACGCCGACGCCTACCTCGACCCGTCCTCGCCGCTGGCCTCCGACGCGATCACCGTCAGCCCCTACCTCGGCTTCGGCTCGCTGACGCCGTTCGTCGACACCGCGCGTCGCTTCGACGCCGGGCTGTTCGTCCTCGCCGCGACCTCGAACAAGGAGGGCCCGGAGGTCCAGGAGGCCGTCACCACCGAGGAGCACGGCGGCCGCACGGTCACCACCACGATGCTCGACCACCTCCGCGAGCTCAACGCCTCCGCCAGCCCGCTCGGGTCCTTCGGTGCCGTCGTGGGTGCGACCATCGACGGCCGCGGCCTCGACTTCGCCATCAACGGCGCCATCCTGGCTCCCGGGTACGGCGAGCAGGGCGGCACCACCCACGACATCCTGCGCATCTTCGGCGCGAGCGCCGGTCACGTCCTGGCCAGCTCGTCGCGCGGTGTGCTGCGGCTCGGCCCGAACCCCGGCGCGATGCGTGACGCCGTGGCCCGCGCCAACGACGAGCTCCGGGAGCTCGCCGGGTGACCCGTCGCGGTCTCATCGCCATCGTCGTCGCCGCGGTCCTGGTCGCGGCGGTGGTCGCGGCCGTGCTCGTGCGACGTCACCACGCCGACGACCCGTACGCCGCCTACTGCGCGACGGTCGACGACCACCGCGGGCTGATCGCGTCGGCGACCGAGAAGGGCGCGACCACCGGCCTTATCTCGGCGCTGCCGAGCTTCGAGGCGCTGCGGGACAAGGCACCGTCCGACATCAAGGACGACTGGGACACGGTCATCGCGGCGATCACCGACCTGGTCGACACCCTCCACCAGGTCGGTGTCGACCCGGCGTCGTACGACCGCAGCCACCCGCCGGCGAACCTGTCCAAGCACGACCAGGGACTCATCGACGCGGCGGCGGAGCGGCTCGGCTCGGACACCACCCGACAGGCCCTCTCGGCGGTCGACCAGGAGGCCCGCGACGTGTGCCACAGCCCCCTGATGCTGTGAGGATCCGTACCTGCGTTGCCGGAGATCGGCAGTGCTGACTAGGGTGCCTGCGTGGCTCTACCTCCTCTGACCCCCGAACAGCGCCAAGCGGCCCTGGAGAAGGCGGCGGCTGCGCGCCGCGAGCGCGCCGCCATCAAGAACCGGCTGAAGAACTCGGGTGCGCAGATCTCCGACATCCTGGCGGAGGCGGAGAGCAACGAGGTGCTCGCCAAGATGAAGGTGATCGACCTGCTGCAGGCCGTTCCGGGGCTTGGCAAGGTCCGCGCCCGTCAGATGATGGAGCGCATCGGCATCGCCGAGTCGCGGCGCGTCCGGGGTCTGGGCATCAAGCAGATCGCCGCGCTGGAGCGTGAGTTCGGCCTCGACTGATGTCGAGCACCAACCGGCTCGTCGTGCTGGCGGGTCCCACCGCCGTGGGCAAGGGCACCGTCGTGGCCGATGTGCGCGGCAGCCACCCCGAGGTCTGGCTGTCGGCGTCGGCGACGACCCGTGCACCGCGGCCCGGTGAGGTCGACGGCGAGCACTACCTCTTCGTGGATGACGCCGAGTTCGACCGGATGATCGTGGCGGGCGACCTCCTCGAGTGGGCCGTGGTCCACGGCCGCCACCGCTACGGCACCCCGCGTGGCCCGGTCGAGGCCGCCCTCGCGTCCGGGCGCCCCGCCTTGCTGGAGATCGACCTGCAGGGCGCTCGCCAGGTGAAGGCGGCGATGCCGGAGGCGCTCTTCGTCTTCCTCAAGCCGCCGTCCTGGGACGAGCTCGTACGACGCCTGGTCGGCCGCGGAACCGAGACCGAGGCCGAGCGCGAGCGGCGCCTGGAGACCGCGCGGCAGGAGCTCGCCGCCGAGAGCGAGTTCGACGTCACCATCGTCAACCGTGAAGTTCACGCCGCCGCGGAGCAGTTGGTAGAGTTGTTGGGTTCCCCGACTTCTCAACCGTGAGGTACTAGGTGTCTGCACCGAACATCGATGCCGTGGGTGTCACCAACCCCCCGATCGACGACCTGCTCGCCAAGACGGACAGCAAGTACCGTCTCGTGCTCTACAGCGCGAAGCGTGCCCGGCAGATCAACGCCTACTACTCCCAGCTCGGTGAGGGCCTCCTTGAGTACGTCGGCCCGCTCGTGGAGACCCACGTGCAGGAGAAGCCGCTGTCCATCGCCCTGCGCGAGATCAGCGACGACCTCCTGACCTGCGAGGAGGTCGACCCGGCCGAGCTGGCCGCCGAGACCGCCGCAGCAGAGACGCCGGCCGAAGAGACCGAGTGAGCTGACGATGTCCCGGGTCGTCCTGGGCGTCGCCGGCGGCATCGCCGCCTACAAGGCCTGTGAGCTGCTCCGGCGGTTCACCGAGTCCCGTCACGACGTGACCGTCGTGCCCACCGCGGCCGCGCTGGAGTTCGTCGGCGCCCCCACGTGGGAGGCGCTGTCGGGCAAGAGCGTCGCGACCGAGGTGTTCGAGAACATCACCGAGGTCCCGCACGTCCGGATCGGCCAGGAGGCCGACCTGGTCGTCGTGGCTCCGGCGACCGCGAACACGCTCGCCCGTGCCGCGCACGGCCTGGCCGACGACCTGCTGACCAACACGCTGCTGACCGCCCGCTGCCCGGTCGTGTTCGCCCCGGCGATGCACACCGAGATGTGGGAGCACCCCGCGACGCAGGACAACGTGGCGACGCTGCGTCGTCGTGGCGCAATCGTGATCGAGCCCGCCGAGGGCCGGCTCACCGGCAAGGACACCGGCAAGGGCCGGCTGCCCGACCCGGACGAGATCTTCGCGCTCTGCTGCGAGGTCCTGGTGCGGGGCGGTGCGCCCACGACGGACCTGGCCGGTCGCCACGTCGTCGTCTCCGCGGGCGGCACCCGCGAGCGCCTCGACCCGGTCCGCTTCCTCGGCAACCACTCGTCGGGCCGCCAGGGCTATGCCCTCGCGCGGGCGGCGGCCGCCCGCGGCGCCGACGTGACGCTGGTGGCGGCCAACGTGACCCTGCCCGACCCGGCCGGCGTGAAGGTGGTGCCGGTGGTGACGACGGCCGAGCTGCGCGACGCCGTGCTCTCCGCGGCCGTGGGCTGCGACGCGGTCGTGATGGCCGCGGCTCCCGCGGACTTCCGGCCCGTGGCGACGTCGGCGACCAAGATCAAGAAGGCCGACGACGGCTCGGCGCCGTCGATCGAGCTCGAGCAGAACCCCGACATCCTCAAGGAGCTCGGCACCCACCGGCCCGGCCCGGCCACGGTCGTCGTCGGCTTCGCCGCCGAGACCGGCGACGCCGGCGGCAGCGTGCTCGACCACGCTCGCGCCAAGCTGGCGCGCAAGGGCTGCGACCTGCTCGTCGTCAACGACGTCAGCGGGGGAGCGGTCTTCGGCGAGGACGACAACGAGGCGGTCATCCTGGCCGCCGACGGTACGTCGACACCGGTGCCCCGCGGCTCGAAGTCGGCCCTGGCCCACGTCATCTGGGACCAGGTCGCCACCCGCCTTTCATGAGACGACTGTCCGTCACCTGGACAGCCCCGTATCGTTGTGCAGCGAAAGCCCCCGAAGCCCAGGAGTAAGCGACTGTGACTGGACGTCTGTTCACCTCCGAGTCCGTGACCGAGGGTCACCCCGACAAGATCGCGGACCAGATCAGCGACACCGTGCTCGACCACCTGTTGTCGCAGGACCCCAAGAGCCGCGTCGCGTGCGAGACGCTGCTGACCACCGGTCTGGTCGTCGTCGCCGGTGAGGTGACCACCGCGGGCAGCCTCCCGATGGCGCGCCTGATCCGCGACAAGATCAAGGAGATCGGCTACGACCACTCCGACAAGGGCTTCGACGGTGAGACCTGTGCCGTGCAGTTCGCCATCGGTGCGCAGTCGGCCGACATCGCGCAGGGCGTCGACACCGCCGAGGAGACCCGCGCCGAGGGCTCGGTCGACGAGCTCGACAAGCAGGGTGCCGGCGACCAGGGCCTGATGTTCGGCTACGCCTGCGACGACACCCCGGAGCTCTTCCCGCTGCCGATCAAGATCGCGCAGACGCTGGCCGAGAAGCTCACCGAGGTCCGCAAGGACGGCACGCTGCCGTACCTCCGTCCCGACGGCAAGACCCAGGTCACCATCGAGTACGACGACGAGAACCGCGCTGTCCGCATCGACACCGTCGTGCTGTCGACCCAGCACTCCGAGGACATCACCCAGGAGCAGCTGGCCGCCGACATCAAGGCCAAGGTCATCGACCCGGTCCTCGAGCAGTTCAAGGACTCGGTGCCCTCCGACGGCTACAAGCTGCACATCAACCCGACCGGCAAGTTCGTCATCGGCGGCCCGATGGGCGACGCCGGCCTGACCGGCCGCAAGATCATCGTCGACACCTACGGCGGCATGGCCCGTCACGGTGGTGGCGCGTTCTCCGGCAAGGACCCGTCGAAGGTCGACCGCTCGGCCGCCTACGCCACCCGCTGGGTCGCCAAGAACATCGTTGCCGCGGGCCTGGCCCGCCGCGCCGAGGTCCAGGTCGCGTACGCGATCGGCAAGGCCGCTCCGGTCGGCGTCTTCATCGAGACCTTCGGCACCGAGACGGTCCCGGTCGACACGATCCAGAAGGCCGTCCTCGAGGTCTTCGACCTCCGTCCGGGCGCCATCCTGCGCGACCTCGACCTGCTGCGCCCGATCTACGCCAAGACCGCGGCGTACGGTCACTTCGGTCGCGAGCTCCCCGAGTTCACCTGGGAGAAGACCGACCGCGCCGACGCGCTGAAGGCTGCTGCGGGAGTCTGATAGGCCGCCCTGCAGGAGTCACCGGTTCACCGGTGACGGGTGGGGCCGGTGAGGCCCCACCCCGCACGCACCCGTCGGGGGTCATTGGTAGGAATTGCCCCATGCCCCCCGACGAGCCGTCTCTGGACCTCCCCGGGCTGGTCCGCGACCGGGCCGCGGAGGGCCGGGCGAAGGCGGCCCGCACCCGCGAGCGGAGGAAGACGGCCGAGGTCGAGGCCACCGCGACCGACCCCGTCGCCCGGGTCGTGCTCGACCTGCCGCTCGCCCACCTCGACCGCGAGTTCGACTACGTCGTGCCGGCGACGATGGCCGACGACGCCCGTCCCGGAGTCCGGGTCAAGGTCCGCTTCGCCGGCAAGGACGTCGACGGCTTCCTGGTCGAGCGGTGCGCCGAGTCCGAGCACCAGGGCCGGCTGGCGCCGCTGCGGCGCGTCGTGAGCCCGGAGCCCGTGCTCCGCCCGGAGGTGCTCGCGGTGGTCGACCGCGTCGCCGAGAGGTACGCCGGCACCCGCTCCTCGCTGCTGCGGCTGGCGGTGCCGCCCCGTCACGCCACCGTCGAGAGGGAGACGCCCCCAGAGGCGGCCGAGCCGCCCCACAAGGGGGGCGAGCCTGTCGGGACCGCGACCCTCGCAGCCCCTTGGCAGGCATGGGAGCACGGACCGGACCTCATCGCCGCACTGGCGCGCGGCGATGCGCCGCGCGCGGTCTGGGGCGCGCTGCCCGGCTCGCCGTGGCCGGTGCAGGTGGCGGCCGCCGTGCTCGCGACGCGGATGTCGGGGCGGGGGTCGCTCGTCGTCGTACCGGACGCGCGCGACGCCGCCCGCGTCGCCGAGGCGCTGGACCTGGTGGGCTGCGCGCACGTCGTGCTGACGGCGGGGTCGGGGCCGGCGCAGCGCTACCGCGACTTCCTCGCGGTCTCGCGCGGCTCGGTCGACGTCGTCGTCGGCACCCGGGGCGCGGTGTTCGCGCCGGTGCGCGACCTGGGCCTGGTCGTGGTGTGGGACGACGGCGACGACCTCCACGAGGAGCCGCGCACGCCGTACCTCCACACGCGCGAGGTCGGGCTGATCCGTGCGCAGGAGCAGGGGAGCGGGCTGCTGGTCGGCGGTCACTCGCGCACCCCCGAGGCGCAGCTGATGGTGCGCACGGGCGTCGCGCGCGAGCTGGCGCCGCGGCTCGCCGCCGTACGCGCCGGTGTGACGACCGCGATCACCGGCGCCACCGACTTCGAGCTCGAGCGCGACCCGTGGGCGCGCAGCACCCGACTGCCGCAGCAGGTCCATCAGCTGATCCGGTCGGCGGTCGAGGAGGGCCCCGTGCTGGTGCAGGTCCCGCGTCGTGGGTACGCCGCCGCGCTGGCGTGCGACCGCTGCCGGTCCGCCGCGCGGTGCGCCGAGTGCACGGGTCCGCTGCGCCAGGGCTCGCCGACCTCGCCGCCGAGCTGCGGGTGGTGCGGTGTGGGCGCCGAGGAGTGGCGCTGCCCGGTCTGCGGCCACCGCGGCCTGCGCGCGCCCGTGGTCGGCGACGCGCGCACCGCCGAGGAGCTCGGCCGGGCGTTCCCCGGCGTACGGGTCGTGACGTCGGGGGGATCGCAGGTCCGCGCGAGCGTGCCACCGGAGCCCCGGTCGATCGTCGTCGCGACGCCTGGCGCCGAGCCCGTGGTCGAGGGCGATCCGCGCACCGCGCCGGGCTATACCGCGGTCGTGCTGCTCGACACCTGGCTCGCGCTCGCACGCCCGTCGCTGCGGGTGCGCGAGCAGGCGCTGCAGCGCTGGCTGAACGCCGTCGCGCTGGTCCGCCCCGGCGGCCGCGCGCTGGCGGTCGGCGACCCGGCCGACGAGGCGCTGCAGGCACTGGTGCGCTGGGCGCCCGCGGCCTTCGCGTCGCGCGAGCTCGACGACCGGGCCTCGGCCCACCTGCCGCCGGTCAGCCGGCTGGTCACCGTCACCGGCGATCCCGGTGCCGTCGACGACGCGCTGACCCTGCTCGCGGTGCCCGAGCATGCCGAGGTGCTGGGTCCGCTGCAGGTCGGCGAGCAGGAGCAGGTGGTGGTCCGTGTGCCGTTCGGGGAGGGCCCGGCCCTGAGCGCGGCGTGCCGCGAGCTCAACCGGGCGCGCTCCGCGCGCAAGCTGGATCCAGTCCGGGTCCGCGTCGATCCGACCGACCTCTGAGGCACACCCTAGTGGCCCGTCCGGGAGGTTCTGGAACGGTTCGCGCACTCTCGGCACGCACCTCGCGGCGTTGCCGCCGCTCGCGAGACGACCCGGTATGGCATCGCGCCGGCATCTTGCGATGCGCGCACCGTGAGCACGCCAACCGACCCACAACCTCCCGGACGGACCACTAGAGTTGAGGCGTGGCTGTTCGACCCATCCGTCTCTTCGGCGACCCCATCCTGCGCAAGTCCGCGATCGAGGTCGACAACTTCGACAACGACCTCCGCCAGCTCGTCACCGATCTCACCGACACGATGCTCGAGGCGCCTGGTGCCGGCCTGGCCGCGCCCCAGATCGGCGTGGGCCTGCGGGTCTTCACCTGGAACGTCGACGGAGAGGTCGGCCACCTGATCAACCCGTCGCTGTCGCTCTCGGAGGAGATCCAGGACGGCCCGGAGGGCTGCCTGTCGCTGCCCGACCTGACCTTCGACTGCCGGCGGGCGCTGTCGGTGGTCGCCTCCGGCTTCAACATGTACGGCGACCCGGTGCGCATCGAGGGCTCCGAGCTGCTCGCTCGCGCGATCCAGCACGAGACCGACCACCTCGACGGCGTGCTCTTCATCGACCGGCTCGACTCCGTGGCCCGCAAGGCCGCGATGCGCGAGATCCGCGAGTCGGAGTGGTTCGGGCTCGAGCAGCCGACCGTGAAGGTCTCGCCGCACGCCACCAACGGGTTCGGCCTGTGAGGGAGCGACGCGGCCGCTTCGGTGCCGCGACCGACAACGGGCTGTGCCTTGAGGCCGCGCCCGACCGAGCGAAGCATGAGGGCCAGTGATGCGGGTCGTCTTCGCGGGCACGCCCGAGGTGGCGCTGCCGTCCCTGGACGCGATCGCCGCCTCGCCCCACGAGCTGGTCGCCGTCGTCACCCGACCCGACGCCCCGGCGGGGCGCGGTCGGCGGCTCACGCCGAGCCCGGTGGCGGCGCGGGCCGACGAGCTCGGCGTACCGGTCCTCAAGCCGGAGCACCCGCGGGACCCCGACTTCCAGGAGGAGCTGAGGGCGCTCGAGCCCGACGCCTGCCCGGTGGTCGCGTACGGCGCCCTGCTGCCGCAGTCCGCCCTCGACATCCCCCGCCACGGCTGGATCAACCTGCACTTCTCGCTGCTGCCCGCATGGCGCGGGGCGGCGCCGGTCCAGCGCTCGATCTGGGCGGGCGACGAGATGACCGGCGCGACGACGTTCCGGATCGTCAAGGAGCTCGACGCGGGGCCGACGTACGGCCTGATGACCGAGGTGGTCCGCCCCACCGACACCGCCGGCGACCTCCTCGGCCGGCTCGCCGAGGGCGGTGCCTCCCTCCTCGTCGCGACCCTCGACGGCATCGAGAGCGGCCGGCTGGAGGCGCGTGAGCAGCCCGCCGACGGCGTCAGCATCGCGCCGAAGATCGAGGTCGAGGACGCGCGCGTCGACTGGTCCGAGACCGCCGTCGCGGTCGACCGGCGCATCCGCGCCTGCAGCCCGTTCCCCGGCGCCTGGACCGAGTACGACGGCGAGCGGGTCAAGCTCGGCCCGGTGACCCCCGTCGAGGGCGGAGCCGACCTCGCGCCGGGCGTCCTGGGCGTGGGCAAGAACGAGGTGCTGGTCGGCACCGCCGCCGGTGCCGTACGGCTCGGCGAGGTCAAGGCCTTCGGCAAGCGGCAGATGGGCGCGGCCGACTGGGCGCGCGGGGCGCGGCTGCTCGACGGGGCGGCGTTCGCGTGAGCCCGGCGCCCCAGCGGGCCCGGCGCGTCGACCAGCCGCGGGCGGCTGCGCTCGCGGTGCTCCAGGCCGTGCGCTCCGACGACGCCTACACGAACCTGGTCCTGCCCGGGGTGCTCAGCACCTTCGGGCTGTCGGGGCGCGACGCGGGCTTCGTCACCGAGCTCGCCGCGGGCACGATCCGCCGGCGTGCGACGTACGACGCGATCCTGGCGGCCTGCATCGACCGGCCGCTGCGCAAGGTCGAGGCGACCGTGCTGGACCTCCTGCGGCTCGGCTCCCACCAGCTGCTGTCGATGCGGGTGCCGCCGCACGCCGCGATCAGCACGACCGTCGACCTCGTGCGGGCCAAGAAGGGCCAGGGTGCCGCCGGCTTCGCGAACGCGGTGCTGCGCTCCGTCTCGCGCCGCGACCTCGACTCGTGGCTGGACGAGCTGGCGCCGGGCGACGGTCCCGACGACCTCGCGATCAGGCACAGCCACCCGCGCTGGGTCGTCGAGCTGCTCCGCGAGGCCGCTCCCGACGACGACCTCGACCTGCTGCTCGCGGCCGACAACGTGTCGCCGCGGGTCACCCTGGTGGCCCGGCCCGGCCTCTGCGCGCGCTCCGAGCTGCCGGGGGAGCCGACCCGCCTCTCGCCGTACGGCGTGGTGGCGGAGGGTGGCGATCCCGGGGCCGTCCCCGCGGTGGCCGAGGGGCGTGCGGGTGTGCAGGACGAGGGGTCGCAGCTGGTCGCGCACGCGCTGGCGACCGTTCCGGTGACCGGATCGGACGGGCGCTGGCTCGACCTCTGTGCCGGCCCGGGCGGCAAGGCGGCGCTGCTCGCAGCGCTGGCCCGCCAGCACGGCGCCTCGCTGATGGCCGTGGAGCTGCACCCGCACCGGGCCGGACTGGTGGAGCGCAACCTCGCCGCCGTCGTGGCGGCGGGTGGCGACGTACGCGTGGTGACGGCAGACGGCACCGCTGCGCCGTTCGAGCCGGCGACCTTCGACCGGGTGCTGGTCGACGCGCCCTGCTCGGGGCTCGGTGCGCTGCGGCGGCGGCCGGAGGCCCGGTGGCGTCGTACCCCTGGAGACCTGGACGAGCTCGTCGCCCTCCAGGGCCGCCTTCTCGACAGCGCGCTGTCCCTGGTGCGGCCGGGCGGCGTGGTCCTCTACGCGACCTGCTCGCCGGTGCTCGCCGAGACCGCCGGTGTCGTGGCGGCCGCGCTGGACGCGCACGCGGAGGTGACCCTCGAGGACGTCCGGCCGCTCATGCCCGGCGTCACCGATGCCGACGGCCCGCTCGACGGCACCGCCCAGCTGTGGCCGCATCGGCACGGCACCGACGCGATGTTCTTGGCGCTCCTGCGTCGCTCCTAGGCCGCGTCTCCTTATCCGCCGCCTACTGCGCGGACTTTCGCATCCGATCTCGCTGCGTTGGGGCCGCTCGACGTGCGATCCAGCATGCCTTCGCGTCCCCGCCTCGCCAGATCGGCGCGAAAGCCCGC
>WQZX01000007.1 GCA_009780515.1 Nocardioidaceae bacterium
CAGGTCGATGATGTAGATGCCGTTGCGCTCGGTCATGATGAAGCGCTTCATCTTCGGGTTCCAGCGACGGGTCTGGTGTCCGAAGTGGACGCCGCTCTCGAGGAGCTGGCGCATGGTCACGACAGCCATGATGGTTCTCCTATAGGTGTTGTCAGTTGTTCCTGACGCCTGCGCGCGGCCGAACCCTCGAGCGTGGTGCTGTTGGGACCGACGGCCGTCGCCCACGGGCGGTCGGGTCTCGGAGTGAGCCCCGTCGTGGTCTGCGGACGTGCGTATTCCGACTCACACGAGTCGGTGCCACCAGCGTAGTCGCTCCCGTCCCGGGCGTACCAATCCGGACCTCCAGTCATCCACAGGCCCTTGCGCGGTCCGAGCTCTCCACAGGCGGTCCGTCCACACCCCGGCCGTGTCGGGCCACGCGGCGAGAGTTCCGCCATGGTCATCCGTGCTCTCCTCGCCCTCGCAGCGCTGCCGCTGCTGCTCTCACCCGGCTCTGCGCCGACGGCCACCGGCTACTGGCCGCTCCAGCCCCGTCCGGCGGTCGTGCACGGGTTCGACCCGCCCGACTCGACGTACGGCGCCGGGCACCGCGGGGTCGACCTCGCCGGTCACGTCGGGCAGGCGGTGCACGCGGCCCTCGCGGGCAGGGTCGTCTTCGCCGGCATGCTCGCCGGTCGTGGGGTGGTGGTCGTGGACCACGGGGCCGAGCGGACGACGTACGAGCCGGTCGCGGCGGCGGTGCATGTGGGCGACCACGTCGCGAGGGGTGCGGTCATCGGGCGACTGACGATCGTGCAGTCGCACTGCTTTCCCCAGGCGTGCCTGCATCTCGGACTCATCCGCGACGTCGACGACGTCTACCTCGACCCGCTCACGCTCTTCGGCGAGGCGCCGATCCGTCTGCTGCCGCTCTGGCGCGACCTGCCCTGGGCCTCGGCCCGTGACATCGGCGGTCAGGCGCGAGGGTGGGCCTGCTGGTAGGCCCGGCGGAGCCGGTCGGTCGTGACGTGGGTATAGCGCTGGGTGGTCGCCAGTGAGGCGTGGCCGAGGAGCTCCTGCACCGAGCGCAGGTCGGCGCCGCCCTCGAGGAGGTGGGTGGCGGCGGTGTGGCGCAGGCCGTGAGGTCCGAGGTCCGGAGCGCCCGGCACGTCGGCGATCCGGCGGTGCACCATCGAGCGCACCGCACGCTGGTCGATGCGCCCACCGCGGGCGCCGAGGAACAGCGCGGCGTCGGCGCCCTCTTGGACCAGCTGCGGACGGCCGCGGACGAGCCAGGCGTCGATCGACCGGCGAGCAGGGATCCCGAAGGGGACGGTGCGCTCCTTGCGGCCCTTGCCGAAGACGCGGACGACGTTGCGGTCACGGTCGAGGTCGTCGATGTCGAGCCTCACGAGCTCGCCGACACGCATACCGGTCGCGTACAGCAGCTCCAGCATCGCCACGTCGCGCAGGCCCGCCGGGCTGCCGTCGTCGGCGAGGTCGGCAGCGACGCTGATCAGCCGCTCGGCCTCGTCCGGCCGCAGGACCTCAGGCAGGGTCCGCAGCGCCTTCGGCGACCCGAGCGAGGAGCCCACGTCGGTCGGGGCACGGCCCGAGCCGGCCAGCCAGGCGGTGAAGACCCGGGCGGCGGTCGCACGCCGGGCGATGGTGGTGCGGGCGAGGCCCATCGTCTGCTGCTTGGCCAGCCAGCTGCGCAGGGCGCGGAGGTCCAGCGCGCCCACGTCGTCGATGCCCAGACGGTGGCCGTGCTCGAGCAGCGCCTCGATGTCACCGATGTAGGCGGTCACCGTCGTCTCTGCGAGATCGCGCTCCGAGCGGAGGTGGGTCTCGTAGTCGCCCAGCACGCGCGCCAACGGCTCCGGCAGCGCATCGCCCTGCGGGTCGTCCTGCACATCATCTGCCACAGCGGTCACATCAGCATCGTAGGCATCTCGGAGCGTCCACGCCGGGAGGCGACCTGCGCAGAGCCCCGTGGGCCTCGGCCGACCACAGTGGCGGCGAGGCGAACAGGCTCACGCGCGCGCCGGCTCGGTCAGCCTCCATCCCGCGCCGTCGCGCTCCACCAGACCGGCCTCGGCAAGACTCGCCAGCGCCTCCTCGACGGAGGTCAGGCCCGCGCCGGCGACGCGCGCGATCGACGCCGGATCCGCCCCCTGGTAGACGGGCACGGCATCCAGGATCTGCTGGTCGCGGACCGAGAGCCGGTCGCGTGGCCGCTCCTCGCCGCGTGGGATCTCGGTGAGGTGCTCCCCGATCCGGCCGACCAGCTCGAGCACGTCGGCCGCCGAGGTCACCAGCGACGCTCCGCCGGACCTCAGATGGTGGTGGACCCCCAGGGAGGCGACGCTGGTGACCGGTCCGGGGACGCCCATCGGCATGCGGTTGAGCCGCTGGGACCAGTTGAGGGTGTTGAGCGCGCCGCTGCGCGCGGCGGCCTCGACCACGACCGTGCCGCGGGTCAGCGCGGCGATGATCCGGTTGCGCGCGAGGAAGCGGATGCGGTGAGGCGCGCCGCCGAGCGGCACCTCCGAGACGACCGCGCCCTCGTCACGGAGGTGACGCAGCAGGTCGGCATGACGAGGCGGGTAGTCGCGGTCCGCCCCACAGGCCAGCACCGCGACCGTCGGCGCGTCCACCGCGATCGCGCCCCGGTGGGCGGCGTAGTCGATCCCGATGGCCGCCCCGGAGACGGTGGCATGCCCCGCGAGCCCGAGCCCGGCGGTGATGTCGGAGGCGACCTGCTCGCCGTACAGCGTCGAGTCACGCGATCCGACCACCGCCACCGAGGCCTCCAGGTCGCAGAGCCGGAGCGGTCCGGCGACCCAGAGCCCGATCGGCACTCCCCCGCGCTCCTGGACCGCCTCGACACCCGCGAGGTCACCGAGCTGCGCGGGCCACTCCTCGTCGCCCGGCACCACGAACCGGATCCCCAGGGCGGCCACACGCTCGAGCTCCGCCGCGGGATCGGCCCGGTCCATCCGCGACTGCGCATCGGGCAGCGCATCCGGGTTCGCCTCGGGCCGTCCCGCGACCCGCTCGATGGAGCCGATCGGACCGTTCGCGGCGACGTCGTCGAGGAACCGCAGATCGCCCGGCTCGACGATCATGCTCAGCGCGGCGCGGGCCAGACGCTCGTGCTCCGGGGCGCTCACCCGGCGTCCTCGACGGGCGCGCTCACCAGCAGTCGGACCGCTCGGGACGGCAGAGGCTGGCCGGTCCGGAGCCGCAGCGCGATCCCGACCTCCTCGACCCCCGGCCGGATGTCGCGACCGAGCCTCGCGGAGGTCACGTCGGCCACGGTCCACGCCAGCCGGAGCACCCGGACGGCACCACGGGCACTGAGTCTGCCGCGGTACGTCTCGTTGCGGACGAGCTCCTGACCGGCCGCGGAGACGCTCCACTCGTCCTTGAGCCGCGGAGCCGGGACCTGGCTGTTGAGGCGCCAGTCGCAACCGGCGTATCGGACGGCCTGGCGCTCGCGGGCCTCGGTGACGCGCGCCAGGACCGCGACCGAGGGCTCGGCGGGGACGAGCCGGTCGGCGGTCGCGTCGGTGCGGGGACGGACGTGTCGGAAGATGTCGATCCGGTCGAGGACCGGCCCGGACAGCTTGCGCCGATAGCTGCGACGGATGACCGGGTCGCACTTGCAGCGGTTGTGCTGGGCGACGTCGCTGTACTCGCCGCAGGGGCATGGGTTGGCGGCCAGGACCATCAGGCCGCGGGCGGGCAGGGTCACCGACTCCTCACGACGGGCCACCGTGATCTCGCCGCTCTCGAGCGGCTGGCGCAGGGCCTCGATCACGTCGGCGCGGAAGAGCGGGAACTCGTCGAGGAAGATCACCCCGCTGTGGGTCTTGGACAGCTCACCCGGCTTGACGCTGCCGCTCCCGCCGCCGATCAGGCTGGCCCTGCTGGCGTCGTGGTGGGGCGAGGAGTACGGCGGACGGGTGATCATCCCGAGCGCGGGGTCGAGCGTCCCGGCGAGCGAGTGGATCGCGGTCAGCTCCAGCGACTCCTCGGCGGTGAGGTCCGGGAGGATCGTCGGCAGCCGCTCGACCAACGACGTCTTGCCGACACCCTTGGGGCCGTCGAGCATCATCGCGTGACCGCCGGCGGCGGCGACCTCGAGGGAGTACTTCTCGTCGTCCATCCCGGCGAGGTCGGCGAGGTCCAGCTCATCCAGTCGCTGGTCGCCGCGCCAGGTCAGCAGGTGGGCCCCGGACGCGGCCGCGACGGGAGGCGCGGCCGGGACCGGGTCGCCGCGCAGCTCGGCCGCGACCTGCCCGAGCGACCGGAAGCCGAGCACGGTCATCCCGGGGACCATCGCCGCCTCCTCGGCCTGCGGCTCGGGCACCACGACCCGGCGGATCCCGCGTTCGGCCGCGGCCAGCACCATCGGCAGCACGCCGGTCGCCGGCCGGAGGCCGCCTCCGAGGGTCAGCTCGCCGACGAAGGCCGTGCCGAGCAGCCCGTCGGCGGGAACCTGGCCGTCGGCCGCCAGCGCCGCGACGGCGATGGCCAGGTCGACGTGGGTGCCGGACTTCTGCAGGTCGGCCGGTGAGAGCAGGATCGTGGTGCGGTAGCTCGCCGGCCACTGCAGCCCGGAGTTGATGATCGCCATCCGCACCCGCTCGGGACCCTCGCGCAGCGACGCCTCCGCCCGGCCCACCAGGGTGATGCCGGCCTGACCGGAGGAGATGTCGACCTCGACGTCGACGAGGTGGCCCAGGGCGCCGGCGAGGGTGACGGTGTGGGCGGTCGCGGTGGCCATCAGAACAGCCCCCGCACGTGGTCGACCTGGGCGGGACCGCGTCGTGGCCGCAGGACCGCGACCAGGTCGATGCGGATGCCGTCGGGGTGGATGCCGCGATCGTGCGCCCACCGCTCGCCGAGCCGCTTGAGCCGGTCGAGCTTGGCGTCGGTGATCGCCTCGTGGGGCGTGCCCGCACGCACGCTGCTGCGCGTCTTCACCTCGCAGATGACCAGGGTGCTGCCCTCGCGGCAGACGAGGTCCACCTCGCCGATGTCGCAGCGCCAGTTGCGCTCGAGCACCGCGTAGCCGAGGCCGTGCAGATAGCGCGCGGCCACCTCCTCGCCGTACGCCCCGAGGGCCTGCCTGCTCGCCGCCGTCGTACCGATCACGTCCGTCATGACCCACCTCCTGCCCGCAACCCTCACGGCGGGTGGCGACATCAGGCAGGTTCGTCGGGGGACCCTGTGGAGAGAGCCGCTCCTCCACAACCCGATGCCGTCCAAGTGGACGGGCGTGGGACCGATGTGGCAGGTGTGTCAGTGCTCAGCCGACGAGCTGCGGGCTGCCGCAGCTCGGGTACTGACCCCGCACGTCCGCGCCGGCCAGGCTCAGCCCGAGCAGACCCTCCAAGGGCTTGAGCACGGCGCTGTTGACGTTCGTCAGCACCGGGTCGAGCACGCCGCTGGTCAACGAGGAGAGCAGGTTGGTCAGGGTGTTGGTGAGGTTCCCGGTGATCGTGGCGAGCTGCTGAGCGGTCGGGCTGAGCACGTCACCCAGAGCGCCGGTCAGCTTGATCGTCGGACCCGACGCAGGATTGCCCTGGGCATCGATCCATCCGCCGGTGACTCCGGTGTCGTCGAGGCCGAGATCGCCCGATCCGGTGTCGACCGGCGAGCTCCAGTTTCCGGATCCGGGCGTGTTCGGGGGGAAGCTGGTCGAGATCGACTTGGTGGTGTTGCCCTCGCCGATCGACGTGGACAGCTGGTAGGTCCCCGAGATCGAGATCTTGACCACCGGATCGAGCAGCGACGTCAGCAGGCTCGACAGCCCGTTGAGGAGGCTCGTGAGGGAGAGCCCGCTGCCCCCGCTGTTGGTGATGTCGTTGCTCAGGGTCAAGGTCTGGTTGACCGAGCCCGAAACCAGCGAGCTGGTCGCGTTGATCTGGTCGGACGTCGGGCTCGCGGTCGTGTCGGCACCACAGGTGATGGCCGCGAGCGCGGCCCGCGCGGATGCAGCGTTCACGGTCACGCCGGTGGTGCCGCTGACCGAGAAGCCGAGGACCGTCAACGGGTTGATCTTCCCGTCGACCGCCAGCGTCGCCTGCGCGGTCTTGGCCTGCGCCGTCGACGAGTTGGGCTCACCGCACCCCGTCTGTGCCGCCTGGATGAGGCTGAGCCTCGTCGTCACCGACGCCAGACCCAGCGCGTTCGCGGTGAGGCCGGGGATGTCGACCGCCGAGCTTCCGTTGGCGATCTCGACCGACCCCTGGAGCAGGCTCAGCGCATCGATGGTGGCCGTCTCCGCGGCCTTCGACCCCGACTCGGCGGAGATCAGGCTGCCGAGCTTGACCGACTGCGCGAGCGTGGTGCTCGCGGCGATGGTGTCGAGGATGTTCGCATCCGCGGTGTCACCGCCCTGCTTCAGCACGTTCGCCGCTGCCAAGTAGAGCTTCGACAACGACACGTCGGTGCTGAGCAGCTGGTCGACGTCGCCCAGGCCGAGCTGGGTCGCCAGACCGAGCAGGCTGATGTTCGCGTTGGCCAGGCCGCTGTAGGACACGGCGGTGAGCGACAGGTTCCCGCCGAGGGCCTTGTTCACCAGGGTGTTGAGCAGGAGCGAGTTCTGGGAGTTGATCCGTGCGGCGTAGGAGCCGACGTTGACGCACGACTCGTTGGTCGCCGTGCCGTACGCCGTCCGGTTGGCGCCGCCCGACAGCACACCGGTCACACCGCCGAAGGCGAAGCCCACGTTCGTGCCGGCGAGGACCTCGACCGCGTTCGGAACGCCCGAGCTCATCTTCGTGAAGCGCGGCGACCTGCTGTCGTCCCACGATCCGAGGACGACGGTGAGCGTCGGCGGGTTCGACCTGTAGTCGATCACGCTCTGGTTCCGTGCCTCGCTCTTGGCGGCCAGCCCCGGCATCAGTGGCGTGAGGACATCCACGGTGCGCCCGTTCAGCTCGCGGGCGAGGTCCAGCGCGACCATGTCCGCCAGCGACTGCATGTCCGCCCGGCCCACCCGCTGCTGGCCGAGGTCGACGACGAGCGCCGTCGACAGCAGCAGGACCGTGGACAGGAGCGCGACCATGATCGCGACGGCCCCGCGCTCGCCGCGCTGCCTCAGACGACGGCCGAGGGTTCGCAACTCAGTTCACCCGTGCCGTCGCCGAGTAGCTGAGCACCGACGGCATGATGGCGTTGACGAACGGGACCTTGATCAGCGGCGCGCTCCGGTAGGGGTACGACACCGTGACGGTGATGCACTGGTGGGTCGTGTCGTTGGCACACGCGGCCTGCGCGACGGTGCAGGTGACGTTGGTCGACGAGCAGGTCAGGTGGGCGCCTCCGACGGACACGACGTCCAGCGCGTCGCTCACGGCCGCGGTCGCGTCCGAAACCCGCTGCGTGGTGTCGACCTGCACAGCTCCGGCGCGGGCGCCCTCGGTCGCCGCCTGGCTGATGGTCTGCCGGAACGAGAGCATCATGCCGAAGCCCAGGATGCCGAAGACGATCAGCATGAGGATCGGTACGACGAGGGCGAACTCGACGGCGGACGCGCCGCGGTCCGATCGACCGCGACGTACGCGTGCACGCAACGACCGCGTCATGCCCGGCCCCCGTCCTTCTCACCCGCGCGCCCCTACCCAAGCGCTGACCAGATCGTAGGGCGGTCCCGGAGGTCGCGGAACGTAACGAGCCAGAATTTTCTCGGTCGGGCCGAAGGTCCTAGTCCGATCGGGCTAGACGTGCTGATCTCACCCGACGAGCTCGAAGTCCTCGAAGTCGAAACCGGGCGAGACCAGGCAGCTGACCAGCGCGTCCGCCTCCCCCGGGACCGTCCGCTGCCAGACGCCCGCGGGCACCAGGACCTGCGAGACGCCGCCAGGGTCCAGCACCCGCCCCTGCGCGTCGTACGGCGTGGGGCCGGTGCTGCCGAGCTCCAGTCCGACGGTGCCCCGATGGGCCAGCCAGATCTCGTCGGAGCGGACGCGGTGCCACGCCGAGCACTCGCCTGCGGGCAGCAGGAACCAGATCAGCGTCGCGGTCGGGCGGACCCTCCCGTCGGGCAGCGTGACCTCGACCGGCGATGCCCAGGTCTGGCGGTACCACCCGCCCTCGGGGTGGGGCGACAGGTCGAGCTCGCGCGCCAGCGGGGGTACGTCGGCCATGCGACCGATGCTGGCACAGCGAGCCTCGGCGTACCGTCGGCGGGCCGATAGCACGGCCTGTCTAGTCCATCCGGATCAGCCGGTCCCGGGCGATCGGATCGAAGTTCCCGAGAACACGGGCCATCGATCCCGCAGGGCTTGCGTTGGGACCCGCGCCGCCCAGACTTGGAGTAGCGCGCGGCATCCCCCCTGCGCCGCGCGCTGTTGGAGGGCAGCATGGATCTCGGGCGGAGGCGGCCTGGGGCCGGCCACCAGCGCTCGGCACGTGGCTCCGCCGCGGTCGAGTTCGCGTTGGTGACGCCGGTCCTCCTGACCATCCTCTTCGGCATCCTGCAGTACGGCCTCTACTTCAACGACTCGCTGACCGCCAACGAGGCCGTGCGTGCCGCGACCCGCAGCGCGGTCGTCGAGAAGGCGCCGTCGAGCTGCACCGGGACCTTCGGGTGGTCGGTGGTGAGGTGCGCGACGAGCGACGCGCTGAACCGCTCCGACGCGGCGATCCGGATCTCGGCGCCGAACGGCTGGGCGGAGGGCAACGCCCTGACCGTCTGCGTGCAGTTCCCCTCGCGCGGCGGCTTCGGCTTCGTCCCGCTGCCCGACCACGGCATGGTCCACGCCAAGCTGCAGATGTCCATCGAGGAGACCAGCCTCGTCCCGTCCGGGACGGGGCTGTCCGACGCGGCGCCGAGCGGCCAGGACTGGTCGTGGTGCTGATCCGGGGCGGTCGGGTGCGACACGACGAGCGCGGAGCCGTCGCCGTTCTGGCGGCCCTGCTCAGCTCGGTCATGCTGATGGCCTCCGGCCTGGTCGTCGACCTCGGCATGGCCTGGTCGGAGCGGGCCCAGGCACAGAACGCCGCCGACGCCTCGGCGCTCGCCGCCGGCAACGCCCTGTACGCCGACGGCACCGGCACCCCCGACATCGACGGCGCCGTCGCCGCCGCCGAGTCGTACGCCGCCCGCAACTTCGGCGTCGCCACGGCCGCATGGACCTCGTGCACCGACACGGGCGCGCTGCCGTACGCCCCGACCACGCCGTGCGTCTCCTTCGACGACGCGACCCGCCCCACGCAGGTGCGGGTCACGATCCCCGTCCGCGACGTCAGCTCGATCTTCGCCGGCCTGGTCGGCGTCCACACCTTCCGGATCGACGCCGGCGCCACCGCCGGACTGGACGCCGGTGCGGACGTCAAGTGCGCCCTGTGCGTCGTGGGAGGTGGCGAGCACACGATGTCCAACGGCCTCGCCACGATCGAGGGCAGCAGCGTGCACTTCAACGGCTACATCGATGGCAACGTCGATGTCCAGGCCACGGGCACGGACGCGCAGATCACCCTGGAGCAGAGCCCACAGAAGCCCACGCCCACCTTCTCCCCCACGCCGATCGTCGACGGAGTGACGATGGCGGATCCGCTCGCGGGACGAGCCCTGCCCAGCGACTTCAGCGGCCTGCCGCACTTCGCGGACGGCACGAGCCCCTGCAACAACCCACCGGGCGTCTACGGATCCTTCTCCTTCCCGGGCGGCGCCTGCCCGCTGCAGAACGGTCTGTACGTGCTGACCGGCGATTGGAAGCTCGGCAACAAGACCGTCCTCACCGGCTCGTCGGTCTCCCTCTATGCGACCTGCGG
Source organism: Nocardioidaceae bacterium (assembly GCA_009780515.1). Taxonomy (GTDB): domain Bacteria; phylum Actinomycetota; class Actinomycetes; order Propionibacteriales; family Nocardioidaceae; genus Nocardioides. The sequence goes on from WQZX01000007.1 coordinate 9,772, forward strand.
CACGTCGACAACGCCGCAGCCGTGCACGCCGGGCGCCTTGGGCGGCGAGTTCGACGGCAGCAACGGTACGACGACGCTCTCGGGCAGCGCGTCGCAGCTGCACGACATCGCGATCGCCTACGACCGCAACGACGCCAGCGAGCTCCACCTCCAGGGCAACGCGGACTGCGCGGTGGCCGGGACCGTCTACGCGCTCTCGGCGCGGCTGTATCTCAACGGCAACTCCAGCTGCGCCTTCTCCGCCGGCGCCATCGTCATCGGCGACCTGTATCTCAACGGCGGGACCACGCTGGACCTGAAGAGTCCCGTGGAGGAGGACTGGACGCTGCCGCCGAGCAACCTCCACCTGACCCAGTGAGGATCAGGCCTTGGGCGGCTCGAAGTCGGAGTTGGCGAGCTCCTCGACGTTGACGTCCTTGAACGTCAGCACCTTGACGTTCTTGGCGAACCGGGCGGGGCGGTAGATGTCCCAGACCCAGGCGTCGTTGATGGTCACCTCGAAGAACACGTCGCCGCTCTCCGAGCGCGCCTTCACGTCGACGGAGTTGCAGAGGTAGAAGCGGCGGTCGGTCTCGACGACGTACTTGAAGATCCCGATGACGTCGCGATACTCGCGATAGAGGTTGAGCTCCTGCTCGGTCTCGTACTTCTCGAGGTCCTCGGCACTCATGCGGGCGACTCTAGTGCGTGCACCCCAGGGAGCGACCACGACTTGCGGTGGTACGGCGAAGGGCCGTGCTCGGAGAGGGCCGCGATGTGCCCCGGCGCCGAGTAGCCCTTGTTCTCCGCCCAGCCGTACGCCGGGTGCTCGGTCGCGAGCCCGGCCATGATCGTGTCGCGCGCGGTCTTGGCCAGGATGCTCGCCGCGGCCACGGCGGCGCAGCGCAGATCGGCCTTGATCATCGTGCGGACCGGCGGGATCGCCTCGAGCAGGTCCGGCGGCGCCAGCAGGCTGTCCTGGACCGGCGGCGAGAGGTAGTCGTGGTTGCCGTCGAGCAGGATCAGGTCGGGGGCCACGGCCAGCTGGACCAGCGCCCGGTGGCCGGCCAGCCGCATGGCGGCGATGATCCCCAGCGCATCGATCTCCTCGGGGCTCGCGTGCCCGACGCCGTACGACGACGCCCACCGCTGGATGCGCGGCGCCAGCCGGTGGCGGACCTCGGGGCTGAGCAGCTTGCTGTCGCGCACCCCCTGCGGCGCCGTACGGGTGGTGGGGCCGACGGTCACCATCGCGACCGTGACCGGGCCGCACAGCGCGCCGCGGCCGACCTCGTCGACGCCGGCCACGAGGGCATGGCCCTCGCGCAGCAGCTGGCGCTCGATGCGGAGGCTGGGTGGGGTGCTCATGAGGTGCTCACGACGCGATCACGGCTTGTCGGGGATGCCCTGGAACGACTTCGGGCGGGTGATCCAGGTCCACCGCGACTTCGGCCAGACCAGCGAGAACACCTTGCCGACGACGAGGTCCTCGGGCACCCAGGGGCTCTCGGTGCACGGATCCTGACCGGGCCGGCACAGGTGCACGCGCGAGTCGGCCGACTCGCTGCGGTTGTCGCCGAGCACGAACAGCTTGCCCGCGGGGACGGGGCCGATGGTCCAGTCACAGGGCGCGGCGAGCTTGGTCCCGGGCTTGGTGACCGACTCCGAGAGCGGCGCGTCGCACTCCCCCGGGCCGGGATCCTTGTCGAGGAAGCTGCTCTCGTCGATGGCCTTGCCGTTGACCTCGATCTGGCCCTTGGTGTTGCAGCAGTGCACGACGTCGCCGGGCGTGCCGATGACGCGCTTCACGAGGTGACCGCCGGTCGGGTAGAGGCCGACCTTGGCGAGCAGGCTCGCGAAGCCGGTGGGGCCCTGGTCCTCGTCCGGCGTCAGCCAGCCACCCGGGTCGGAGAAGACGATGACGTCGCCGGGCTTCGGGCTGCCGCCGAACCAGTAGGAGATCTTCTGGACCAGGATCCGGTCGTTCTGGACCAGCCCGGGGTTCATCGAGGGCGACGGGATGTAGAACGCCTGCAGGAAGAACGCCTTGATCACGATCGCCAGCACCAGCGCGATCACCAGGAGCAGGCCGGTCTCCTGCCAGATCGGCATGTGCCTCCGGCTGCGCGGACGAGGACGGTCCTCGTCGACCCCGTCGACCTCGTCGCTGGCCGGCTCCACGGAGGCGTCGTCGCTCGTCACAGCCCGAAGTCTAGGAGGGGGTGCTACGAGCCCTTGGGGGCCGGTACGCCGTCGAACGCGCCGCCGCCGCGGCCGATCCACGACCACCGCGACTTCGGCCAGACCAGCGAGAACACCTTGCCGACGACCAGGCTCTCGTCCACCCACGGGCTCTGCGTGCAGTGGGTCTCTCCCGGAGCGCACATGTGGGCCCGCGAGTCGGCCGAGTCGGTGCGGTTGTCGCCGAGCACGAACAGCTTGCCCGCCGGCACCGGGCCGACCGTCCAGTCGCAGAGCCCCGCGAGCTTGGTGCCGGGCTTCGGGTGGACCTGCAGCATCGCGTCGCACTGCGCCTGCTTCGCGCCGTCGCTGAGGAAGCCGTCCTCGTCGATCGCCTTGCCGTTGACCTCGATCTGGCCCTTGGTGTTGCAGCAGTGGATCACGTCGCCTGGCGTGCCGATGACGCGCTTCACGAGGTGCCCGCCCGACGGGTAGAGGCCGACCTTGGCCAGCAGGCTCGCGAAGCCGGACGGCGCCGCGTCCTCCTCGGCGTCCAGCCAGCCGCCCGGGTCGGAGAAGACGATCACGTCGCCGCGCTGGGGGCTGCCGCCGAACCAGTACGACGGCTTCTCGACCAGCACCCGGTCGTTCTGCTTCACGCCCGGGCCACCCTGCAGCCCCGGCTCCATGGATGCGGACGGGATGTAGAACGCCTGCAGGAAGAACGCCTTGATGACGATCGCCAGGACCAGCGCGATCACCACCAGCAGGATCGTCTCCTGCCAGGCCCGCAGGTGCTTGCGGCGGGGCCGCTCCGGCTCGGACGCAGTCGGCTCCACCTCGTCGCTCACGGGTCGCAGTCTAGGAGGACGGCCCTCGGCATCCGCGCGCGACGTACCGGAGATGCGACGGTGCCCCGACCCAATCGGGTCGGGGCACCGCGTTCGAGCGACTGAGGCTCACGCCTCACATCTGGCGGATCGGACCTCGCTGGCGCTCGGCCGATCAAGGACGCCAGATCCGAGGCTCACGCCTCGCGACGCTCCTTGATCTTGGCCTTCTTGCCGGTGAGGTTGCGCAGGTAGTAGAGCTTCGCCCGGCGGACGTCACCGCGGGTGACGACCTCGATCGACTCGAAGATGGGCGAGTGCAGCGGGAAGGTCCGCTCGACGCCGACACCGAAGGAGACCTTGCGGACCGTGAAGGTCCGGCCGACACCGCTGCCGTGCACGCGGATGACGACGCCCTGGAAGACCTGGACGCGGGAGCGGGTGCCCTCGACGACCTTCACGTGCACCTTGACGGTGTCACCGGCGCGGAAGTCGGGGATGTCGCTGCGCTTGGCCGCGTTGCCGAGCTCGGCTACGACGGACGGGGTCGGGATGCTCATGGTGTCTCCTCGCAGGTGCCACAGGTCAACCGCGGATGTCGGTGTTCAACGATTGGTGGCGGCTCGGACGACGATTCCCCTGTGGCAGAGGCGTCCGTACGCCGACGAAGAATCCTCCCACAGCGGCACCGCCGACCGGAAATCCCGATCGCAGCGGCCGAGCGCCTCAGGCCAACAGGTCGCCGAGCGGACGCGCCGGCTGGTCCTGAAGGTGCGTGATGGTGCCGGGGTGCAGGCGTCCCTCGCCGAGGTAGGCGCGCAGCTGGGTCAGGGTGTACGGCCCGTGGTCGCGGCCCTGGATGGTCACGAACCAGACCGCGCTGTCGCCGGGCAGCACCGGCACCGGCGCGCCGGTCTCGACGTCGTCGGCAGTCACGCCGGCCGGGCCGGCCGGGGCGGGCGCGGCGGCCTGGTGGCGACCGGGGCGGGCTGCCCCGTCGACCACGACCGGCTCCTCGTCGGGCACCTCGCTCCTCGGCGCGACGGGACGGTCGCCCGACGGGCCGGCGGGTGCCGCGGGCGTGTCGGACTGCTGCTCGGGCGCGTCGGGGACGACGACGGTGGCCGGCAGGTCGGGACCGGCGGCCGGCGGGGCGTAGTCCGGCCGACCCGCGGTCTGCGCGTCGGACGGCTCGGCCGCGCCGGCGGCGGCCGGCTCCGCACCGGGGGCGGGGGCAGCCGGGCCGGCCGGGGCCGGGGCGGCCGCTGCGCCTGGGGCGAATGCGCCGTAGGAGCTGGCCGCCGGGCCGGCGGCGTACGGCGCCGAAGCCGCTGTCTCGCCCGCGGGCCTGCCGGCACCGGTGAGCAGCACCAGCAGCCACAGCACGAACGGCACGGCGGCGCCGGGAAGCACCAGACCGCGCGCGAAATCGGCCCAGGCGGGGTTGATCGAGTCGCCGTCGACCCGCCAGATGATGCTGTCCCAGTAGTACTTGGCGATCTGGCCCCAGGTCTCGTGGGCCTCGGTCGGCAGGTTCGCCTTGACGATCACGATGGACACGATGAGCACGACGGCCACGACGAGCGCCGTGATGCCGCCGGCGTGGAGGCCGCCGCGGCGGGACAGCCCGATGAGGCCCCACAGGATCGCGAGGACGCCGAGGACGTGGGCGCCCAGGTTGAGGTAGGGGCTCCAGGTCCACCAGGTGGTGAAGTCGTGGGGCCAGCCGGCCTTGCTGTCGCTCCAGACGTCCGCCGCGACGGCCGCCGCGGCGACGACGCCCCAGACGATCAGCGCGATCGCGCACACGATCGCGAGCGGCCGCAGCCTCCGAGCACCTTGAGCCGACACGTCTCCCCCTCGATCACTAGCCGCCCGACCTTCGGGCAACGACCGAACGCTATCGATGTTATCGACCGTCCACGTGCTCAGCCACGCCGCGGTTTGGTGAGGACGATCGCGCCCGGCGGGGCCGGGAGCTCGACACGCGGGCGGAAGCCCGCCCGCTTGTACAGCCGGATGTTGCGCTCGCTGCGCACCCCCGTGAACAGCACGTACGACGACGCGCCGGCCGGCGCCACGGCCTGGATGTGCGCGAGCAGCCGGCGCCCGAGGCCGGTGCCCTGCAGATCCGGCGCGACCATCATCCGGCCGATGTCCCAGGCGGTCCCGTCCAGACGCCCCCGCACGGCCGCGACGAGGCGCCCGGCGCGGCGCACGACGTAGGTGTCCCACTCGGCGAGGGCGGTGCGCACGTCGTCGTACGACTCGTGGAGGGCGGGGATGGCGAGGCTGTCGTTGGCCAGCGCCTCCTGCGCCCAGCAGGCGCGCTGCAGGACGAGCAGCTCGGCGGCGTCGGCAGGCACGGCGCGCACGATCTCGCCGCCGTCGTCGAGCACCGACGGCGCCAGCAGGTCGGGGCGGCGCTCGGCGGTACGGCGTACCGACTGGTCGTGGCGCCACGCCGCGATCCGGCCGTGGTCACCGGACAGCAGCACCTCGGGCACCTCCCGGCCCCGCCACTCGCGCGGCTTGGTGTAGACGGGGTGCTCTAGCAGGCCGGACTCCGAGTGCGACTCCTCGACGATCGACGCGGCGTTGCCCATGAAGCCGGGCAGCAGCCGCACGACGGCCTCGGTGATCGCCAGCGCCGCGACCTCTCCCCCGTTGAGGACGTAGTCGCCCAGGCTGATCTCGCGGACCTCCGCGATCTCACGGGCGTGGTCGATGACCCGCTGGTCGATGCCCTCGTAGCGGCCGCACGCGAAGACGATCCGCTCCCGGGTCGCCAGCTCCTCGGCGAGCCGCTGGGTCATCGGCTCGCCCGACGGGGTCGTGAAGACGACGGTCGCCCTTCGAGACGGCTGCTGCGCAACCTCCTCAGGCACCGGGCCGAGGAGCTCGTCGAAGGCCTCGCCGAACGGCTCCGGCTTCATCACCATGCCGGCCCCGCCGCCGTACGGCGTGTCGTCGGTGGTGTGGTGGCGGTCGCGGGTCCACTGCCGCAGGTCGTGGACGTGGAGGTCGAGCAGACCCGACTCTACGGCCTTGCCCGGCAGCGAGAGCCGCAGCGGGGCGAGGTAGTCGGGGAAGATCGTGAGGTAGTCGAGCCTCACTCGCCCTCGTCCTCCTCGGGCAGCGGGCGAACCAGGCCGGGGCGGTCGGCGATGACCAGGCGGCCGCCGTCGAGGTCGACCTCCGGCACGAGCGCGGACACGAACGGCACCATCACGTCGCGCCGGTCGGTCGTGCGGATCTGCAGGATGTCCTGCGCGCCGTGGACCAGCCCGGTGACCTCGCCGAGGTGCACGCCCTCGGCGTCGTACGCCGCCAGGCCGATCAGCTGGTGGTCGTAGAACTCCTCGGGGTCCTCGGGCCGCTCGGACTCGTCGATCTCGGCGCGCAGGACGACCCCGCGCGCGCCCTCGGCCGCAGTGCGGTCGGGCAGCTCGGCGAAGGTCGCCAGCAGCACACCCTGGTGCCAGCGGGTGCGCTCGACGGTCAGCGTGGCGGGGGCGAAGGCGGAGCCGCGGGGTGCCTGCGCGAGGAGCACCGACCCGTCGGCGTACCTCTTGTCGGGCTCGTCGGACCGGACGTCGACGGTCACCTCGCCCCGGATGCCGTGCGGCTTCCCGATCCGTCCGACGACGACCTCGATGGTGCTCATGGAGCGCAATCCTGCCGCAAAAATGCAGGAGCCCCGCCACCGGGGCGGGGCTCCTGATGAGGCTGGTTCAGCGGCGGTCGGTGTCGACGAAGTCGATCCGGGCGCCGTTGCGACCCGCGAGGGCCGAGATGACCGTGCGGAACGCGGTCGCGGTGCGGCCGCTGCGGCCGATCACCTTGCCGAGGTCGTCGGGGTGGACCCGGACCTCGAGCACCGACCCGCGCCGCAGCTGCTTGTCGCGCACGACGACGTCGTCGGGGTGGTCGACCACCCCGCGGACGAGGTGCTCCAGCGCGTCGGCCAGCATCGGCTCAGGCCTCGGCGTCGGCGGCCGGGGTCTCCTCGGCCGGAGCCTCGGTCTCCTCCGCGGCGGCCTCGGCGGCGGGCTCGTCCTTCTTGACCGTCACGGCGGCCTTGGGGGCCTCGCCGTCGCCGGCCTTGAGAGCCTCGTTGAAGATCTCGAGCTTGTCGCGCTTGGCGTCCTTGACCTTGAGGGTGCCCTCGGCACCGTCGATGCCCTTGAACTTCTGCCAGTCGCCGGTGATCTCGAGGATGCGGGCGACGGCCTCGGACGGCTGCGCGCCGACGCCGAGCCAGTACTGCGCCCGCTCGGAGACGACGTCGATGTACGACGGGTCCTCCTTGGGGTGGTACTTGCCGATCTCCTCGATCACCTTGCCGTCGCGCTTCTTGCGGGAGTCGACGACGACGATGCGGTACTGCGGCACCCGGACCTTGCCCAGGCGCTTCAGGCGAATCTTGACGGCCACGTTTGTGGTGTCTCCTTGACGTGTGATTGTGGGTGAGGTGCTCGGACCAGGTGGGGAACACCGGCCTCGCGTCTCGATGGGCGCTGCACCGACGGGTTGAGAGGGTCCCGACGACACAGAACTCAGCCATCAAGTCTGCCAGACAGCCCCGCCCTGCCGAAATCCCGGGCGGCCGTCCACGACTGGTGGCGCACTAGGTTGGGAGGCGTGAGCCTGCCGCTGTCGCCCACCGTGTTCTTCGACCGGGCGATGTCGCGCGGACGAACCTCCTTCGGAGCCCGTGTCGCACGCCTGCGCGGCGCGTCGTGGCAGGTCGGACAGTGCGCGGTGGCGGCCGGCGTCGCCTGGTGGCTGGCGCACAGCGTCATCGGCCACCCCCAGCCGTTCTTCGCGCCGGTGGCGGCGGTGGTCGGGCTCGGCACGTCGTACGGGCAGCGGCTGCGGCGGGTCGGGGAGATCACCGTCGGCGTGGCGATCGGCGTCTTCCTCGGCGACATGGTCAGCCAGGTCGTCGGCCGCGGGCCGTGGCAGCTGGTGCTGCTGGTCGGCGGGGCGATGACGGTCGCGCTGCTGCTCGATGCCGGCACGGTGTTCGTCAACCAGGCGGCGGTGCAGTCGATCGTCGTGGCGATGGCGATACCGAGCGGGACCGCGGCCTTCACCCGGTGGACCGACGCCCTGATCGGCGGCGCGGTCGCGCTCGTGGCCGCGACCGTCGTGCCCGCGACCGCGCTGCGGCGGCCGCACCAGCAGGCGGCCCGGGTGGCGCGCAAGATCGCGCAGCTGCTCTGCGCCGCGGCCGACTGCATCGAGGACGGCGACCTCGAGCACGCGCTGTCCGCGCTGCGCGACGCCCGGGCGACCGACCGGCTGGTCAACGAGCTCAAGAACGCCGCCGCCGAGGGCCTGTCGCTGGTGGCGTCCTCGCCGTTCCGGCGCGGCCACCGCGCGCAGGTCCGCAAGCTGGCCGAGATCGTCGACCCGCTCGACTTCGCGCTGCGCAACACCCGCGTGCTGGTCCGGCGGGTCAGCGTGGCGGCCTACCGTCACGAGCCGCTGCCCGCGTCGTACGCCGTCGCCGGCCGCGGCCTGGCCGACCTGGTCGAGCGCGTGGCGGACGAGCTCGACCAGCGGCGGTCGCTGGACGGCATCGGCGAGGACCTCCTGTCGTTCGCGGCGGCCACCGCCCGGCTCCCCCGGTCGCCGGAGCTGTCCGGCGAGGTGGTCCTCGCCCAGCTGCGCTCGATCACCGCGGACCTCCTGGTCTGCGGAGGCCTCGACCCGATCGCCGCAACCGAGGCGGTGCCGCCGCTGGCCGGGCCCGAGGCCGACGAAACCTCCTAGCGCCTGCAACCGAACCGCCCGTCCGTGCGTCACCAAGGGCATGACGACGCCCACACTCGATCGCACGCTCGCGAGCCGGCTCCCGGTCCCTGACCGGGTCACCGCCGCGCCGCGCCTCTCCGAGAGGATCCCCGCGCTCTACCCGGTCGCGGTACGGCTCCACCAGGCGCGCCGACACCTGCGCTGGGCGCTCTCCGATGCCACCTGGGCCCACGACCACGTCGAGGACGACCTCCCGGTCCGCCTCGTCAGGCACGCCTCGCTGCTGATGCGCGAGCTCTCCGAGGACGAGATGGTGCTGCAGCGCAACAAGGTCGTGAACCTGCGCCTCGCTTCCGGCCGCACCGACCGGCTGCTGATCCGCCCCGGCGAGACGTTCTCCTTCAACAAGGTCGTCGGCAGCTGCACCCGTCGCAAGGGGTACGTCGACGGCATGCGCCTCACGAACGGGCGCGCCATCGCCGGCGTGGGCGGCGGGATCTGCCAGCTCGCCAACCTGCTGCACTGGATGTTCCTGCACAGCCCGCTCACCGTCGTCGAGCGATCCGAGCACTCCTTCGACCCGTTCCCCGACAAGCAGCGGGTGCTGCCGTGGGGCGTCGGCTGCTCGATCGTCTACAACTACGTCGACCTGGTCGTGCGCAACGACACCGAGCACACCTTCGAGCTGCGCACGTGGGTCGACACACGCCACCTTCGCGGAGAGCTCCGCTGCGACACCCCGACCGAGCACTCCTACCGCGTCGCCGCACGCGACGAGGTCTTCCTGCGCCACCGGGGGCGGGTCTTCCGCCGCAACGAGATCTGGCGGACCGTCATCTCCCGCAGGACCGGCCAGGTGGTCGGCGAGGAGCTGCTCAAGCGCAACTGCGCCGAGGTCCGCTACGAGCCGCCCGCGGACCGGGTCGTCGACGTCGTTTGACCTTGGAGGGCCCCTGGGAAGGATCGGCACATGTCCACCGCCCCGACGCCGTACCCCCTGCTCCCGCTGCCTCCGGGCAAGCCACGTCCGCGCGCGTGGTGGATGCTCTTCCACGTGACCGGCGGCCTCGAGCCGGCCTGCACCGTCGACAACGGCTCGGGCGCCCGGACACCACCGTTCCCCGACGGCACCACCACCATCACGACCGGTGGCCGGACCTGGGAGGGGTTCGCCGCCTTCGACACCGGCGACGGCACGGTCACGATCAGCTGCGAGGACATCGCGCCCTGGACCCGGCTCCGGGTCGGCCCGGCGCTCGGCGCGGGCTTCGTCGTACGGATCCTGGTCACGATCCTGGCGCCGGTCGTGCTCGGGCTCGCGGGCATGGTGGTCCTGGTGGTCACCGCGGTGCTGTGGTTCACCCGCCAGCCGCGGTCGCGGGCGACGACGGGCCAGCATGGGTCGGCACCCGGACCTAACCGCACGTTCGGTTAGGTCGCGCTCACTCAACCGAACGTGCGGTTAGGCGGCGTCGGAGCATCGTTCCCGGAGCAGCCCGAGCAGCCCGAGCCCGAGCAGCACGAGCCCAACGGCACGTCAGCGCCCGTAGATCTCTCCGCGCAACACGACGGCCGACGGCTCGGCGAGCACGCTGAGGTCGGCGAGGGGGTCGCGGTCGTAGACCACGAAGTCGGCGGGATCGCCCTCGCCGAGGCCGGCGTTCCAGCCGAGCCACTCGCGCCCGCGCCAGGAGGCGGCGCCCAGCACGTACTCGTTCGACAGGCCCATGTCCGCCATCGCCCGGATCTCCTCGTGCAGCACGCCGTGGCGGGTGCTGCCGCCACCGTCGCTGCCGACGTAGAGCGGCACGCCGGCCTCGTGGGCACTCATCAGCACGTCGCGGCGGGTGGAGTGGAGGGCCATCATCCGGTCGGCGTACGCCGGGAACTTGTCGCGACCGGCGTCGGCGAACCCGGGAAACTTGTCGGTCTGCAGCACCGTCGGCACCAGCGCCACTCCCCCGGCGACCATCTGCTCGATGTGGTGCTCGGACAGGCCGGTGCCGTGCTCGATGCAGTCGATGCCGGCGTCGAGCAGCGGGCCGAGCGAGTCCGGGCCGAAGCAGTGGGCCGTGACCTTGGCACCCGCCTCGTGGGCGGCGGCGATCGCGCCCGCCACGGCGTCGGGCGGGAAGGACGGCGCCAGGTCGCCCTCGTCGCGCGAGATCCAGTCACCGACCAGCTTGACCCAGCCGTCGCCCGCGGCAGCCTGCTCCCTCGTCGTGGCGACCAGCTGGTCGGGCTCGACCTCGACGCCGTAGTTGCGGAGGTAGCGCCTGGTCCGCGCGATGTGCCGCCCGGCCCGGATCAGCCGCGGCAGGTCGTCGCGCCCGTGCACCCAGCGGGTGTCCGCCGGCGAGCCGCAGTCGCGCAGGAGCAGGACACCGGAGTCGCGGTCGGCCACGGCCTGCTGCTCGGTCTCCTCGTCGGTGACCGCACCGCCGTCCTCGAGACCGAGGTGGTTGTGGGCGTCGACGAGCCCCGGCACGATCCAGCCCTCGACCGCGGCCTCGGCCCCCGGCGGCCGTTCGTAGGTGACGACGCCGTCGAGGACGTACAGCGTGCGCACCTCGCCATCGGGCAGGACCGGACCGGAGAACGCCAGGGCAGCCATGCCGGGCACGTTACTGCCCCGGCGTCCTCGGTCGGGTCAGCCGCTCAGCGGCGGCCGCCCGTCGCCCGGGTCGTCAGGCCCCAGCCGAACGGGAACAGCGGGTCGTAGCTCTTGTCGCCCACGTTGATCGGCTCCTGGCTCAGCGACCGCGGCCAGGTCACCGGCAGCTTGCCGGTGAAGGGCCGTACGCCGAACAGGTCGTCGGCCACGCCGGCGCCCTCGCTGCCGGGCAGCCACGACGCGACGATCGCGTCGGCCTGGCCCAGCACGTCCGGCGAGAGGATCAACGGACGTCCGGAGACGATCACCACGGTGCAGGACGTGACCTGCGAGCAGACCGTGTCGATCGCCTTGGTGTCGGAGTCGGACAGCGTCATCGTCTGGCCACCGGGTCCGCCGACGTCGCCGACCCCCTCGGCGTACGGCGTCTCGCCGACGACCACGATGCCGCGGGCACCGGCCGGGACCGGGGCGCTCGCGTCCTCGCTGTAGGTCACCGGGCCGGCGCTGTCCTGCTTGATGCCGTCGAGGATCGTGGTGCCGGGGATGACGTTGCTCGAGTCGCCCTGCCACTGCAGGGTCCAGCCACCGGCCTGCTTGCCGAAGCTGTCGGCGCTGCCGCCCGCGACGTAGACCGGCTGCGAGCCGGCCAGCGGCAGCGCGCCGCCCTTGTTGGTCAGCAGGACCTGCGACTCCGAGGCCGCTCGACGGGCGACCGCGTGGTGAGCAGCGTCGCCGATCGTGCCCATGTTCCTGCGGTCGGTGTAGGGGTGCTCGAACAGGCCGAGCTCGAACTTGACCCGCAGGATCCGCGAGACGGCGTCGTCGATGCGGCTCATCGGGACGGTGCCGTTCGCGACCAGCGACGCGAGCGTCGCCTCGAAGTCGGGCGCGCCCGTGGAGCTGCCGGAGTAGGGCTCCATGAACATGTCGATGCCGGCGTTGACGCCCGCGGCCACCTGGTCGCTGTAGCTGCCGGGCAGCTGCCGGATCGCCTGCCAGTCGGAGATCACCAGGCCGTCGAAGCCCATCGTGTGCTTGAGCCAGCCGGTGATGAGCGACTTGTTGGCGCTCATCTTGATCGGGTTGCCCAGGCCGTCCTCGGTCCAGTCGACGCTGGAGTACGACGGCATCACCGACTGCACGTGGTGACGCCGGATCGCGTCGACGTACGGCGCGAGGGCGAGCCGCGCGAACTCCGCGTGCGAGACCTGGTCGACGCCCTGGTCGATCGGGTAGGCGCCGGTGCCGGCCTTCGAGGCGTCGTACGTCGTGAGGCCGTCGCCGGCGAAGTGCTTGGCCGTGGCGAGCACGTGGTCGGGCTGGGCCAGGTCGCCGGGCGAGGTGCCCTGGAAGCCGTCGATGCCGGTCTCCATCTCCTCGACGAGCCGCGGGTCCTCGCCGTACGACTCGTAGGTGCGGCCCCAGCGGTCGTCGCGCGCGACACAGATGCACGGCGCGAACGCCCACTGCGGTCCGGAGGCACGCGTCTCGGTGGCGGCGATGTGCTCCTCCTGCTCGACCAGCCGCGGGTCACGGGTCGCGCCCATCCCGATGTTCTGCGGGAAGACGGTGGCGCCGAGCATGTTGTTGTCGCCGTGGACCACGTCGAGGCCGTAGAGGATCGGGATGTGCAGCCGAGTGCTCATGGCGGACTTCTGGAACGTGTCGACCATGTCGGCCCAGGCCGTCGGCGTGTTCGGCGTCGGCACCGAGCCGCCGCCGGACAGCACGCTGCCGAGGTTCCACTTGGCGACCAGCGACGGGTCGTCGCTGACGTCGCCCCGCTCGGCCTGCGTCATCTGGCCGATCTTCTCCGTGGTCGTCATCCGCCCGAGCAGGTCGCTGACCCGCCGGCCGATCGGCAGGTGCGGATCGAGGTACGCCGGCCCGGCATGTGCGCCGTGCGAGCCGTGGGCGTGGCGCGAGGCCATCGCGTTGGAGGGGACGACCAGCACGAGGGCGACCACGCCCGCGACCACGGCGACGAGAAGGCGAAGACGACGATGAGATGAGGGACGAGGCACGAGAACTCCCTGGACCGAGAAATCGAACCGGCTCCCGACCGCCGCCCTGCCCCACCCCGCCCGAGCGACAGTCGGCCTGCGGGCCGGACTGCGCTTCTGCGCACTCCTCACGCTAGGAATGTGACCGCGGTCACGTCAACGCCTACCGGTGCGTAGGTTCGCCGAACCGTCTCACAGCCTGTCGAGCAGCCAGCTCGGCGAGAGCGTGGTGGCGCCGACGCCGTGGACACGGGCGTCGAGCGCACGGTCGGCGGTGACGACGACGGTCCGGTCACCGCGAGCGGCCGCGACCCGCGCCTGCTCGACGATCGTGGCGTCGCCGTCCTTGGGGGCGTGGACGGTGCGGACGTGCGCGTCGCGACCAGCGCGTACGCCGCCCTTGGCCTGGCCCTCCAGCACCAGCACGATCACGTCGTACTCGATGTCGGCGACGAGCAGCGCCTCGTGCAGCCGCCGGGCAGCGCCGGCGCGGTCCTTCCACCAGCCGTCGGGCCGGGCGCCCACGACGTTGGCGCCGTCGACGACGAGGACCGTGGTCATGACCGGCCTACTTGAGGAACTTCCCGAAGTCCTTCGGGAGGTCGAGGTTCGCGGCGGCGGCCTCGTAGTCGATGTCCTGGCCGATGCCGAACGGGTTCGCGGCCGGCTTCTCGGCCGCCCTCTTCTCGGCGGCGGCCGCCTCCTGGGCCGCCTTGGCGGGGTTGCCCGAGCGACGCGCGCCCTTGCCCTTCTGCTGCTTCTGGCGCTGCTTGGCGCTGATCCGCTTGCCGCCGCCCGCGCCACCGGCGCCGGGCATGCCCGGCATCCCCGGAAGACCGGGCATGCCGCCACCCTTGGCCATCTGCATCATCATCTTGCGCGCCTCGAAGAAGCGGTCGACGAGGCCGTTGACGTCGGAGACGGAGCGGCCGGAGCCCTTGGCGATGCGGGCGCGGCGGGAGCCGTCGATGATCTTGGGGTTGGCGCGCTCGGCCGGCGTCATCGAGCGGATGACCGCCTCGACGCGGTCGATCTCGCGCTCGTCGAAGTTCTCGAGCTGCTCGCGGATCTGGCCCATGCCGGGCAGCATCCCGAGGATCTTCTGCATCGAGCCGAGCTTCTTGAGCTGCTGCATCTGCTCGAGGAAGTCGTCGAGGGTGAACTCGCCGCCCTGACCACTGAGCTTCTGCGCGGCCTTGAGCGCCTGCTCCTGGTCGAAGGCCTTCTCGGCCTGCTCGATCAGGGTGAGCATGTCGCCCATGTCGAGGATCCGGCCGGCCATCCGGTCGGGGTGGAAGACGTCGAAGTCGTCGAGCTTCTCGCCGGTCGAGGCGAACATCACCGGCCGGCCGGTGACCTGCCGGATGGACAGCGCGGCGCCACCGCGGGCGTCACCGTCGAGCTTGGTGAGCACCACGCCGTCGTACCCGACGCCGTCGAGGAAGGCCTGCGCGGTCGTCAGCGCGTCCTGGCCGATCATCGCGTCGACGACGAACAGCGTCTCGTCGGGGCGTACGGCGTCGCGGATGCCCGCGGCCTGCGCCATCATCTCCGCGTCGACACCGAGGCGACCCGCGGTGTCGACGATGACGACGTCGTACAGCTTGCGCTTGGCCTCCTCGATCGACTCGCGCGCGACCGAGACCGGGTCGCCGACGCCGTTGCCGGGCTGCGGCGCGAAGACGGGTACGCCGGCGCGCTCGCCGTTGACCTGCAGCTGGTTGACCGCGTTGGGCCGCTGGAGGTCGCAGGCGACCAGCAGCGGCGACTTGCCCTGGCCCTTGAGCCACAGCGCGAGCTTGGCCGCGAGGGTCGTCTTGCCGGCACCCTGGAGGCCGGCCAGCATGATGACCGTCGGGCCGCTCTTGGCGTAGCGCAGCCGGCGGGTCTCGCCGCCGAGGATCTCGACGAGCTCGTCGTTGACGATCTTGACGATCTGCTGGGCCGGGTTGAGGGCCTGCGAGACCTCCTCGCCGCGCGCCCGCTCCTTGACCGCGGCGACGAAGTCCTTGACGACCGGGAGCGCGACGTCGGCCTCGAGCAGCGCGATGCGGATCTCGCGGGCGGTGGCGTCGATGTCGGCGTCGGAGAGCCGGCCCTTGCCGCGGAGGTTCTTGAAGGTCGCGGAGAGGCGGTCGGAGAGTGTGGCGAACAAGAGTGAAGGTCCTCGAGCGTCGTCGGGCGGTCAGGCTCCCCGAGTTTACGGGGCACTCAGCGCGGATGCGTCAATCGCTCCCTGATCGCGTGGGCGGCCGACGCCGCGCGCGTCTCCGAGAGCGCCCCGGCGGCCGCCTCCTGCACGTAGAACACGTCGACCGCCTGCGGCCCCAGCGTCGACACGTGGGCGGAGCGCACGGAGATGCCCAGTTCGGCCAGCGCGGCGCACGCCAGGTGGACCACACCCAGCTGGTCGTCGGTCCGCACCTCGATCACCGTCGCCTGCTCGCTCGCCTCCGGCCGTACGACGACGATGGGCGCCAACCCTCCCTCGCGGACCTCGCGCGGCCCCAGTCGTCCCGCCGGGTCGACCCGGCCGGCGACGATGTTGTCGAAGCGGTCGCGCAGCCCCCCGGGGTCGAGCAGCGGGTCCGCGACGTCCCACACGGAGACGGCGTACTCGCCCTGGTTCCAGACCCGAGCGGCCCGAACGCGCACGCGGCCGAGCGCGAACACCGCGGCGACGTCGGCGAGCAGCCCGACCCGGTCGGGGGTGACCAGGGTGACGCGGGCCCCGTCGCCGGCGGCCTCGACCTCCACCGAGAGCCCGCCGGCGCGAGCGAGCTCGGGGACCTCGATCTCCTCGAAGGCCATCGGAGGTGGCACGCTCCCCCGCTCCAGCGTGGCCGACGCCCGCCGGGCGAGGTCCTGGACGAGCCCCGCGCGCCAGGAGGTCCATGCCTGCGCCGAGGTGGCCTTGGCGTCGGCCTCGGTGAGCGCGACCAGCAGCCCGACCGCCTCGGCCGACCCGAGGTGCTCGACGACCGCCTCGACCGAGGCCGGGTCCTCGGGATCGCGGGTGGTGGCGACCTGCGCGAGCAGGAGGTGCCAGCGCACCAGCTTCTCGATCAGGGCGACCTCGGTCTCCGCGAAGCCCATCCGGGTGGCGATCCCACGGGCGATGGGAGCGCCGGCGATGCTGTGCTCCGCCACGCCGCCCTTGCCGATGTCGTGGAGCAGTGCGGCGACCAGCAGCACGTCGGGTCGCGAGACGCCGCGGATCAGCGCGGACGCCTCGATGCAGGTCTCCACGACGTGCCGGTCGACGGTGAAGCGGTGGATGATCGACGCGTGCGGGAGCAGCCTGATCCGCTCCCACTCCGGCAGGAGCGCCGCGAGCGCGCCCGTCTCGTCGAGCGTCTCCCACACCGACAGCAGGCCGCGACCGGTGCTGAGCATGCGGACGAGCTCCTGGCGCGCCTCGGCCGGCCACGGATCCGCCAGCGGCGCCGACTCGGCCGCGAGCCGGGCGGCGGTCGGCGGGGCGAGGACGGCGTCGCGAGCAGCCGCCTCCGCGGCGGCACGGAGCAGCAGGACCGGGTCGCGCGAGGGATCGGCGCCGGGGGCGAGCACCACCTCGCCACGCGACAGCGCCACGCCCGGCGCGATCGGGTCCAGCTCGGGTCGGCGCCGTCGTCCGGCCCGGCCGCGCTGCAGCACGTCGTCGGTACGCCGCCACGCGAGCCGCGAGAGATGGGTGATCCGGCGCCCCAGCTCGCGGACGTGGCGCTGCACGGCGGCCTCGTCGTCCAGGCCGAGCGCCGCGGCGAGCCCGGGCCAGTACTCCGGCAAGACCCGGTCGGTGCCGCGACCGGCGACCTCGTGGAGCGCGTCGCGCACGTCGAGCATCTGGCCGCGGCACCGCTCCAGGTCGGCCGCGGGCACGTCGACCAGCCAGCTCGCGGTGAGGCTCTTCAGGACCGTCGCGTCCCGGAGACCACCCTCGGCCTCCTTCAGGTCCGGCACCGACAGGTCGGCCAGCTCGCCCACCCGCCCGTGCCGCTGGCGGACCAGCTCACGCAGGTCCGGCAGCCGCCCGCGCGCGTGCCGTCGCCAGTCGGCCAGCAGCGTCGCCCGCAGGCGCAGCGTCAGGTTCGGGTCGCCGGACACGTGGCGGACGTCGAGCAGCCCGGATGCCACCCGCGGGTCCTGCGCGGCCGCCTCCACCATCTCGGGCAGGACGCGCACGGAGTGGTCGATCTGCTGGCCGGAGTCCCACAGCGGGTACCAGATCGTCGAGCCGAGCTCGCCGAACGTCTCCCGGTCGACGTCGGCGTCGCCGACGAGGACCACGTCGAGGTCGGAGTACGGCGCCAGCTCGCCCCTGCCGTAGCCCCCGACCGCCACCAGCGCGATGCCCGCGTCCGGGCCGCCGGCGCCCTCGTAGGCGCCGGCACAGAGCCGGTCGGCGCGCTCGGCGCGCAGCTGGCGGTCGGCCGCGGTCATCGGCCGAGACCGCTCCCGCCACCGCCGAAGTGCGGCCGGGCCCCCGCCACGTGCAGGTCGTACGCCGACTCCGCGTGGATCACCAGGTCGAGCCCGGTGACCTCGTGCTCGCCGTCGATGCGGAAGCCGATCGTCCTCTGCAGCAGCCAGACCAGCAGGCCGGTCACCACGAACGAGTAGAGCAGCGTGACGCCCGCGGCCAGCAGCTGCTTGCCCAGCTGGTCGATGCCGCCGCCGTAGAACAGCCCCGAGACGCCGGCCACGGGCGAGGCCGCGAACAGGCCGATCAGGATGGTGCCGACCAGGCCGCCGACGAGGTGGACGCCCACGACGTCGAGCGAGTCGTCGTACCCGAAGCGGTACTTGAGGCCGACGGCCGCCGCGCAGGCCGCGCCGGCGACCGCGCCGATCGCCATCGCGCCGACGGGGGTGACCGAGCCGCAGGAGGGCGTGATCGCGACCAGGCCGGCCACCGCGCCGGAGGCCGCGCCGAAGGAGGTCGCGTGGCCGTCGCGCCAGCGCTCGATCCCGAGCCAGGTCAGCAGGCCGGTGCAGCCGGAGAGCAGCGTGTTGACGAACACGACGGCCGCCGTGCCGTTCGCGGCGAGCGCCGAGCCGGAGTTGAAGCCGAACCAGCCGAACCACAGCAGGCCCGCGCCGATCATGACCAGGGTCAGGTTGTGCGGCTTCATCGGGTCGCGGCCGAAGCCGACCCGGCGGCCGAGGATCAGGGCAGCGGCCAGACCGGCGGCCCCCGAGTTGATCTCGACGGCGGTGCCGCCGGCGAAGTCGAGGGCGCCGATCCTGTCGACCAGCCAACCGCCGGCACGACCGGGGCTGGCGAGGTCGAAGACCCAGTGGGCGACCGGCGCGTAGACCACCACGGTCCAGATGGCGCAGAAGATCAGCCAGGTCCCGAACCGCGCCCGGTCGGCGATCGCGCCCGCGATCAGCGCGACCGTGACCACGGCGAAGAGGCCCTCGAAGGCCGCGAACAGGATCCGCGGGTACGGCAGCGGCATCCCCGAGGCGCCCGACGCCACCGACGCCACCGACTTGCCTGCGTGGATCGGCTCGATCATGCCGCGCAGGCCGAGGAACTGCCACGGATCACCGATGAGGCCGCCGCCGATGTCCCTGCCGAACGCCAGCGAGTAGCCGACCACCACCCAGACCACCGAGACGACGGCGAGGGCCCCGAAGACCATCATCATCATGTTGAGGACGCTCTTGGCCCGCACCATGCCGCCGTAGAAGAAGGCCAGCCCGGGGACCATCACCAGCACCATGGCGCTGGCGGCCAGCATCCACGCCGTGTCGCCGGCAGCGATCCCAGGACTCGTCATGCGCAAACCCTGTGCGAGCCCTGTTACGGACGTGTAACGGGGCTCGCACAGGGATGTTAGGAAACGGCTCCGCTCAGAGCGCGGCGGAGTTCGTGTCGCCGGTCCGCACGCGTACGACGGACTCCACCGGGCTCACCCACACCTTGCCGTCGCCGATCCGGCCGGTCTGGGCCGTCTTGACGACCAGGCCCACGACGTCCTCGACGTCCTGGTCGTCGACGACGATCTCGATGCGGATCTTGGGGACGAGCGCGATGTCGTACTCCGCGCCCCGGTAGACCTCGGTGTGGCCCTTCTGGCGGCCGTACCCGCTGACCTCGCTGACCGTCATGCCGGTCACTCCGAAGGTCTCGAGGGCCTCGCGGACGTCCTCCCACTTGTGCGGCTTGATGACCGCGGTGACGAGCTTCATGCCAGAACCCCTCCGGATGCGATGTCGTAGGCGGACTCTCCGTGCTGGTCGCCGTCGATTCCCTCGACCTCGGCCTCTTCCGAGACGCGCCAACCGAGAGTGTATTTGATGGCCAGGCCCAGGACGCCGGTCACGACGCCCGAGACGACCAGGGTGAACAGGACGCCCATCGCCTGGTGGCCCAGGAGCGTCAGGTCGCCGCCGTGGAACAGCCCGTTCATGTCGCCGAACAGCCCGTCGGCGCCCTGCGGCGACCCCTTGGCGGTGCCGACGAGGCCGATCATGAGCGCCCCGAGGATGCCGCCGGTCAGGTGGACGCCGACGACGTCGAGCGAGTCGTCGAGCCCGATCTTGTACTTCAGGTTGACGGCCAGCGCGCAGACGACTCCGGCGAGGACGCCGATGATGATCGCGCCGTTGATGTCGACCGCGCCGCAGGACGGCGTGATCGCGACCAGCCCGGCGACGACGCCCGATGCGGCGCCGAGCGAGGTGGCCTTGCCGTGCAGCAGCCGCTCGACGACCAGCCAGCCGAGCATCGCGGTCATCGTCGCGATCGTGGTGTTCATGAAGGTCGCGCCCGTCTCGGCCTGGAACTGCGCGGTGAACCTGGCCGGGTCCTTGAGCGCGTCGGTGGTGAAGACGATCGAGCCGACGTTGAAGCCGTACCAGCCGAACCACAGCAGGCCCGCGCCGATCATGGTCAGCGTCAGGTTGTGCGGCCGCATCGGGTCCTTCTTGAAGCCGATGCGCTTGCCGATGACCAGCGCCAGGACGCCGCCGGCGATGCCGGCGTTGATGTGGACGACCGTGCCACCGGCGTAGTCGAGGTTCGGGAAGTGCGCGTACAGCCAGCCGCCGCCCCACACGTTGTGGGCGATCGGGAAGTAGGCCAGCGTCACCCAGCCGACGATGAAGACGACCCAGGAGGAGATCTTCACCCGGTCCGCGATGGAGCCGGAGATCAGCGCCGCGGTGATCGCCGCGAACGTGAGCTGGAACAGGACGTAGATGTAGTTGCCCGGTGAGACGTGGTGCAGTTCGAACATGTGGAACGGGCTCGCGATCAGCTCGCCGTTCCCGTTGCCGGCACCGTCGCCACCCCAGCCCATCGACCAGCCCCACAGGATGAACACGACGCCGATGACCCCCATCGCGAGGTACGACATCATCATCATGTTGAGCACCGACTTCGCGCGGGTCATGCCGCCGTAGAACAGTGCCAGTGCGGGCGTGGTCATCATGAGGACGAGGGCCGTGGCCACGATCATCCAGGCGTAGTAGCCGTTGTCCATGGAGCCTCCAGTCGGCCGTCAGCGCGGCAACCCCGCGGCCGCGCTCGCGGCGGCATCCGCCGCCGCTGCGCCAAGGTTGCTGGCCGGAGGTTTCACGTCGGGCCGTCGCGTGTTTCAGGCACGCAACGGCTCGCCTGCCCCTGTTACGTCCAGATGTCGACCGGGGCCGAGGAGGCTCAGGAGCCGCCGAGCAGCGCGTCGACGAACGCGGCCGGCTCGAACGGCGCGAGGTCGTCGGGGCCCTCGCCGAGGCCGACCAGCTTGACCGGTACGCCGAGCTGGCGCTGGACCGCGACGACGATGCCGCCCTTGGCCGATCCGTCCAGCTTGGTCAGCGCGATGCCGGTGACGTCGACGACCTCGGAGAAGACCTTGGCCTGGACCAGGCCGTTCTGGCCGGTCGTGGCGTCGAGGACGAGCAGCACCTCGGTGACCGGCGTCTGCTTCTCGATGACCCGCTTGACCTTGCCGAGCTCGTCCATCAGGCCCGCCTTGTTCTGCAGGCGGCCGGCGGTGTCGACGATGACGGTGTCGACCGACTGGTCGATGCCCTCCTTGACCGCGTCGAACGCGACGCTGGCCGGGTCGGCGCCCTCCGGGCCGCGCACGACCTCGACGCCGACACGCTCGCCCCAGGTCGACAGCTGCTCGGCCGCGGCGGCACGGAAGGTGTCGGCCGCCCCCAGGACCGTACGACGCTCCTCGGCGACCAGGATGCGCGCGAGCTTGCCCACGGTCGTGGTCTTGCCGGTGCCGTTGACGCCGACCACCAGCACGACGCCGGGCGCGTCGCCCTCGCCGCTGACCCGCAGCCCGCGGTCCATGTCGGGGCCGACCAGCTTGATGAGCTCCTCGCGCAGCACCTCGCGCGGCTTCGCCGAGCTGCCCTCGACGCGCAGCCGGGTGCGGAGGCCGTCGACGAGCTCCTGGGTCGGGGCCACGCCGAGGTCGGCGCCGATGAGGAGGTCCTCGATGGACTCCCAGGTGTCCTCGTCGAGCTGGTCGCGGCTGAGCAGGCCGAGCAGGCCCTTGCCGAGGCCGCTGGAGCCGGCGAGCCGGGCGCGGAGCCGCTGCAGCCGGGAGCCGACCTTCTCGGGCTGCTCGAGCCGGGGCTCGGCGGGAGCCCCGGGAGTCTCGGGCTCGACCTCGGCGGGAGCCTCCGGCGCCTCGACGGTGTCGGAGGGCGCCGGCGGCGCGACGACGTCCGGTGTGCTCGGCGGCAGGTCGCGCGGCTTGCGGCGTACCGCCGTCGTGACGAGGCCGGCGACCGCGAGGACGGCGACGACCGCGATCGCGATGATGAGGACGAGCCAATCAGTTCCCATGGCGCCATCCTCCCAGCACCGGGCTCAGGCCGACGAGTCGTCCCGCCCGTCCCGCTCGCTCCACCACCGGTAGGTGAGCAGCTCGCTGGGCCGGGTGATGACCCAGGCGTCGCGCGCGGCCATGAACTGCGACTTCTTGCGACGCCGCTTGAAGTGGATGGTCTGCGGCGCGACGAGGTGGCGGTAGCCCGCGACCAGCGTCTCGAGGTTCCAGTGCCAGTCCTCGTAGGCGTAGCCGTCGGCGACGGCCCGGTCGGCGTACGGGTGGTCGGCATGGGCCGACCGCGGCGCCATGCAGAGCGCGTCCCAAGGGTTCGCGATCCGGGCGAAGGCCGGGTCGAACTCCGGGTCGTCCTGGTCGGCGAGGAAGTAGAGGTTGTGCTGGTGACCGAAGAACCAGTTGACCTCGGGGTGCGCGATGACCCGGCCCGGGTCGCGGCCGCAGACGTCGAACGCGTCGACGAGCCAGTTCTCGGTCCAGAGGTCGTCGCCGTCGAGGAACGCGAGGTAGTCGGAGTCGGTCACCGACACGGCGTGGTTGCGGACATGGCCCTGGTCGGCGAACGACACCCGCTCCACCCGTACGCCGGCCGGCACGTCCTCGAACGCCGCGACCGTCTCGTCGTCGGGGTTGTCCAGCACGGCCAGCACCTCGACGGTCAGGCCGGCGGCCCGCGCCTGCGCGACGGCCTCCTGCAGGCTGCGCATCGAGACCTTCGCCAGGTCGCCCTCGTTGTGCGCCGTGATCACGGCGGCGATGTCGGCGCGGCTCACTGCTCGTCCCTCACCCTCTGGACCTCGACCATCGCGTCGAGGTCCAGCGCGCGGCCCTCGAGCCGCCCGGCCACGGTCATCTCGGTCCGCAGCGCCCTGCCGTGCCGTGCGAGCACGCGCGTGCCGAGCACGTTGTCGACGGCGACGGCGTGCGCGGGCGCGAGGCCGCGCAGCACGTCCAGGGCGACCCGCAGCCGCTGGCGGCGGTCGAGCCGGGTCAGCCGCGGACGCAGGTCGGCGGTCACGATCCCCTCCGGCGGCCGGGACCGGGGCCCCGTGGTGACGGCGACCACCGTCGTCGCGCCGGCGGACCGCAGCTCCTCGACCACCCGCAGCGCGTCGTCGTGGGGTCCGTCGTCGGGGAAGTAGACGACCGCGTCCGCGCGATCGACGGGCAGCGACCGTCGTACGTCCTCGGCGGCGGTGGCGGTCACGACGTTCGGGTGGAGGTGCGGCAGCCACGCGACCCAGCGGCCCGGGCCCTCGTCCATGATCTCCGGCTCGATCGCGGCCGCCTTGGCGACCAGCGCGACCACGCGGGGGTCGTCGAGCGAGTCGAGCCGCTCGCGGCCCTTCGCCACCCCCTCCTCGAGCCAGGAGGTACGGCGCAGGTCGTAGCGCTCGGCGTGGTTCAGCATCCCGGTCATCAGCACGGGGTCGTGCCGCTCGCGGGCGCGCATCGCCTCGTTGTCGCCGTAGTTGGGCGCGAAGGGGCCGGCGTCGCGGCCCTTGCGGTAGCAGCCCTCGCGCAGGAAGTGCTCGAAGCCCCACTCGCCCGCCCGCGCGCCGGTGTCGGCGGCTGCGTACCACTGCTCGTCGAACAGCGGCGTCGGTACGACGCGGTGGTCCCAGCCGACCTCCAGCCAGTGCTCGAACGGGTCGCCGGTGACCTCCAGACCCGCCTCCTGCGCACGCGAGAGGTAGCAGTCGGGCTGGAAGAGTGCGCTGACCCGCGCGCCGGCCGCCTGTCCGACCGCGGCGAAGTGCTCGACGGTCCCGTCGACGTCCAGCGTCTCGGGCGCCTCGAAGCCGGCGACGCCGGCCTGGGCCAGGTAGAAGGCGGGGTGCGTGACCATGCGCACGCGGTCGGTCCGCTGCCGCTTGGCGCGGCGGAGCCCACCGGAGCCGAACCAGCCCATGAAGCCTCGAGAGTCCCTTCGGTCGGCAGAGTGCACGCCAGTGCGACGTTCCGACGACGATTCGCGGCCCGTGCGGGGCCCGATGCTAGCATCGGTGGACCCGTTCTCCTGTTCGATCTCTCTCCCCCGGGGGTTCCCTCTTGGACTACAGCGATGCGCTGAGCGACACGCTTGCGCTCCTGCAGGAGATCGAACGCGACTGGAGCCCCGCCACGCTGGCGAACGCCTTCGGTCCCGAGGCGATGGTGATGACCGACCTGATCGCTCGTCACGGTCTCGACATCGAGATATTCAGCCTCGACACCGGCCGCCTCCCCGAGGAGACGCACGCGCTGGCCCACAGCGTGCACCGGCGCTACGGCCCGGTCATCACGATGGTCAGCCCCGACGCCGCGGAGGTGTCGGAGTTCGTCCGCGAGAACGGCCAGAACGCCTTCTACGGCAGCGTCGAGATGCGCGAGGCGTGC
The DNA here is from genome assembly GCA_009780515.1 of Nocardioidaceae bacterium. Taxonomy (GTDB): domain Bacteria; phylum Actinomycetota; class Actinomycetes; order Propionibacteriales; family Nocardioidaceae; genus Nocardioides. The sequence goes on from WQZX01000007.1 coordinate 34,346, forward strand.
TGCGGCGTGCGCAAGGTCAAGCCGCTGTCCCGCCAGCTCGAGGGCAAGCGGGCCTGGATCGCCGGCCTTCGCCGCGAGCAGTCCGCGACGCGCCGCGACCTGCCGGTCTCCGCCTGGGACGAGTCGCACGGCCTGCAGAAGTTCAACCCGATGCTCGACTGGACCAAGGAGCAGGTCTGGTCCTACATCAAGGACCACCGCGTCCCGGTCAACGCGCTCCACTCCAAGGGCTACACCAGCATCGGCTGCGCACCGTGCACCCGGGCCATCTCGGCGGGTGAGGACGAGCGCGCGGGCCGCTGGTGGTGGGAGGTCGACACCGTCAAGGAGTGCGGCATCCACATCAACCCGCTGACCGGCAAGTTCGAGCGCACCAGCTCCGGCGCCACGCCGGAGATCCACACCGGCGACTCGCCGGGCCACGTGGGCGACAATACCGACGCGTCCGCCACCACGGCGGCGCCGTCGTCGACGACCGAGTCGGCGACCCGGAACTCGGAGGCGTCACCGACGACGCCACCGGTTACGACGACCCCGGCGCAGCCCCATGTTGCGCCTGCCACCGAACCGAAGAACGAAGGGAAGGCAATGCGGGCACTGATCCTCGGAGGGGACGGCTTCTGCGGATGGCCGACCGCGTTGCACCTGTCTGCGCAGGGCTACGAGGTCGCGATCGTGGACAACCTCTCGCGTCGCAACATCGACAACGAGCTCGAGGTCTCCTCGCTCACCCCGATCCGCCCGATGGGCGAGCGGCTGCGTGCGTGGAAGGAGGTCTCCGGCAAGGACATCGCGTTCTACAACTTCGACGTCGCCGAGAACTACCACCGGCTGCTGACCCTCATCAACGACTTCAAGCCCGACGCCGTCGTGCACTTCGCCGAGCAGCGGGCGGCTCCGTACTCCATGAAGTCGAGCTTCCACAAGCGCTACACGGTGACCAACAACCTCAACGCCACCAACAACGTCCTCGCGGCCGTGGTGGAGTCGGGCCAGGACATCCACGTGGTGCACCTCGGCACGATGGGCGTCTACGGCTACGGCACCGCCGGCATGCAGATCCCCGAGGGCTACCTCAAGGTCAAGGTCGACACCGGCGACAACGGCGTGGTCGAGCAGGAGATCCTGTACCCCGCCAACCCGGGCTCGATCTACCACATGACCAAGACGCAGGACCAGCTCCTGCTCGCCTACTACGCCAAGAACGACCAGGTCCGGGCGACCGACCTGCACCAGGGCATCGTCTGGGGCACCCAGACGAAGGAGACGAAGCAGGACGAGCGCCTCATCAACCGGTTCGACTACGACGGCGACTACGGCACCGTCCTCAACCGCTTCCTGATGCAGGCCGCGATCAACTACCCGCTGACCGTGCACGGCACCGGTGGTCAGACCCGCGCGTTCATCCACGTGCAGGACACCGTGAAGTGCATCCAGATCGCCATCGAGAACCCGCCCGCCAAGGGCGACCGCGTCTCGGTCCTCAACCAGATGACCGAGACCTACCGGGTCCGCGACCTGGCGAAGATGATCTCCGACCGCACCGGCGTGGAGGTCAAGAACCTCCCCAACCCGCGCAACGAGGCCGACGAGAACGAGCTGCACGTCGCCAACGACCGCTTCCTGCACCTCGGTCTCGACCCCATCACCCTCTCCGAGGGCCTGATGGAGGAGGTCACCGAGATCACCAAGAAGTACGCCGCCCGCTGCGACCTCTCCAAGATCCCCGCCCTCTCGGCGTGGAACAAGGAGCACCGGCACGAGGCGCCGCCGGTCCCCGAGGGCACCAGGCTCTGACCTGCCTCACACGACACGAGGGGCCCCGATCCGCACGGATCGGGGCCCCTCGTCATTGCCGTGGTTGTCGTCGCCGGCCGGCGACCGCCTCGGCTCAGCCGCGGGCGAGCGGCGGCCGGTGGCCGCGCGCACGGCCCTCGGTCAGCAGGTAGGCCAGCGGGTCGCCGGCGGCGCCCGCCTCCGGGTAGCGGGCGACGTACGCCGCCTCGTCGACCAGCCCGCTGGCGCGCAGGCGCCGTACGGCGCGGGGCAGGGCGAGGCCCTTCAGCGGACCGCGCGCGGTGCGCGTGAGGCTGGCGAGGTAGGCGTCGAACGCCCGCCGCTGGCCGCGCCGCAGCTGGTTCATCTCGCGCAGGTGGCGGACCGCCAGCCGCGCCTCGATGTTGAAGCCGGCGCTGGTGCGTGCCAGCTTGCGCGAGTTGTTGGCCAGCGTCGGGCTGCTGCCGGAGCGGATCGGCTCCAGGCGCGCCCGCCAGTCGTCGAGGAAGCCGGCGTCGCCGTCGGCCACCTCGTCGCGCGCCCAGCGGACGAGCAGGTCGTGCACCGGCTGCGGCATCGGGACCTTGACCGTCGATCGGCTCGCGCGGTCGGCGGAGACGAACCCGTCGACCTCGTCGGCGACCTCGTCGGCGCCGCGCGGCCAGGACAGGCCCAGCGCCGCACCGATGCGGTCGACCTCACGACGCCAGTCGTGGACGAGGTTGTCCAGCGACACCACCACGCGCGGCGTGCCCCGGCTGTCGCGCTCGAAGTCGAGCGTGTGGGCGAGCCAGCCGAGCGCGGACGCGGGCCCGATCAGGCCGTCGCGCCGCGAGAGCGAGGAGGCGACCTCGGAGGGCTGGCGCAGGCTCAGGATGTTGCCGACGACGAAGCCCTCCGCCTCGAGGGCCTCGGTCCACAGCGGCAGCAGGCGCGAGACCCGCGGGTCCTTGAGCACCGCCAGCCGGCTGCCGCCGAACTCCTGTCGCACGACCTCGCGGGCGCGCTCGAGCCAGGTCGCCCGGTCCTCCATCGTCGCGGTGTCGATCGACTGCCAGCCGGCCCACCAGGACAGGTTGGCGGTGAGGATCTCCTGATTGAGGTCGACGACCGCGCGGCTCTCCCAGTAGTCCTCGTCGCCGAGCCGCTCGCGCCCGCTGATGAGGGTGTCGGGCAGCTCGGCGCCCATCAGGGACAGGACGCGGGTCAGCGCGGACGTGCCGGAGCGGTGCATGCCTCCGACGACGAGCGCCCGGCGCTCGCCGGACCCCGCGCTCGCCTCGGTCACGCCTGCGCCTGCTCCTGGAACCACTGCCAGGTCTCGCGCAGGCCGTCCTCGAGACGCGTGCGGGGGTCGAAGCCGAGACCCGCGCGCGCCTTGTCGACCTGGCACCAGGTGTTCTTGACCTCGCCGGGGCGGAAGTCCTCGTACCGGACCTCGAGGTCGCGTCCGGTGACGGTGCGCATCACGTCGATCAGCTCGTTGAGCGTGGTCGGGCCGCCGCTGCCGAGCTGGAAGGCGCCGGCGGACTCGCTGTTCATGCCCGCCTCGATCGCCTGGACCAGGTCGCCGGCGTACAGGTAGTCACGCGCCTGGCTGCCGTCGCCGTACACGACGAGGGGCTTGTCGGCGAGGATCTGCTTGAAGAAGTGCGCGACGACCGAGCCCTTGTGGAAGGACCGGGGGCCGTAGATGTTGGAGAAGCGCAGCGCGCAGCCGCTCACGCCGTACGACGCGGAGAAGGCGCTGAGGTAGCCCTCGAGCATCAGCTTCGAGGCGCCGTACGGCGACGTCGGCTGGGGTGCCATGTCCTCGTGGACCGGCGGGGTGACGTCACCGAGGATCGCGCCGCCGGTCGAGGCCGCGACGACCCGCTTGACGCCGGCCGCACGCGCCGCCTGCAGCAGGTTGAAGGTGCCGACGACGTTGTTCTCGAAGTTGAAAGCCGGGTTCTCGATGCTGTCCATGACGCGGGTGTCCGCGGCGAGGTGCACGATGACGTCCTGGCCCTCGGTGGCCTTCGCGACGTCGTCGGTGCTGCGCAGGTCTCCGGCGACGAAGTCGATCCGGTCGAGCGGCAGGTTGTCGCGGTGGCCGAGCGACTCGTTGTCGATGACCGTGACGGCGTACTCACCGCGGCTGAGCAGGTGGTCGGTCAGGTGCATGCCGACGAATCCGGCGCCTCCGGTGATCAGGACGTTCTTCACGAGGTGATCCTCTGGTCGGGACTTGGGGTCGGGCCAAGGATAGGGGGTCGGACCTGCCCGGACGGCAGGACACTAGGGTCGTCGGCATGGCAGAGGACGCTCCGAAGGGCCCGCGCGGGCGACGAGACCCGGCACGGCACCTGATGCGGCTCATCGGCGACGCGATCGCCGGCGGCCCGAGCGCGCAGTTCACCTCGATCCGGATGCTCCGGCACAACCTGCACCGGGTGCCGGGCGGCGAGGACGGCGCGGGGCCGCGCCAGGTGCTCGACTTCGGCGCGGGCTCCGGCGACCGCCTGCCCGAGCTCCGCGACGTGATCCCCGACGACTTCGACTACACCGGGATCGACCTCGAGGTGCCGCCGGACCTCAAGCACGGCGGCGACAACGTCCGCTTCCTCGCCTACGACGGCAACCGGATGCCTTTCGATGACGACACCTTCGACCTCTGCTTCTCCAAGCAGGTGCTCGAGCACGTCCGCCACCCCGACCAGGCGATCGGCGAGATCGGCCGGGTCCTGCGCCCGGGCGGTGTCTTCGCCGGCTCGGTGAGCTTCCTCGAGCCCTACCACGCGATGTCGATCTTCAACTGGACGCCGTACGGCCTGGTGACGGTGCTCCGCGACCACGGGTTCGGCGAGATCGAGCTCCGGCCCGGCATCGACGGCGCCACCATGGCCGCCCGCTACCTCCAGGGCCCGAAGGCCTTCGCCGGCGCGTTCATCAACGAGACCGAGCACAACCACGGCATCGACGTGGCGTACGCCGACGAGCGGGCGCGCATGCGCAACGCCCGCAAGCTCGCCTTCACCGGCCACATCTGCTTCTTCGCCGTCAAGGGCTGAGCGGCGGGTCGACCGGCCCGGGCCCGGTCAGGCGCGGCGGCCGAGGTCGCGCACGCGGTCGATCGCCATCTCGGGCAGCGCCCGCACGATCGACTTGCGGCTGCTGCTCTCGGTCACGAGCGAGAAGTCGCGCCGACGCTTGAAGATGATCGTGTCGCGGACCACGACGTGCTCCCAGCCGCGCGACATCGTCTCGATGGAGAACTGGAAGTCCTGGAACGACAGCCCGTTCGGGATGTCGCGTGAGACGTAAGGGCTCTCCAGGTGCGCCTCACGGGGCGCCATGCAGAGCGAGTCGTAGTAGTTGCGGAAGTAGAGGTAGTACGGCGAGAACAGCGGCGAGGTCTGGTCGATGTTGACCAGCACCGAGCTCTGGCCGTCGAAGAAGACGTTGAGCTCGGGGTGGGCGATGGCCCGCTCCCCCGCCCTCTCGGCCGCGTCGAGCCGGGCGATGCCCTCGGCCAGCCAGTTCTCGCTGAACATGTCGTCGGCGTCGAGGAACGCGATGAAGCGGCCCTCGGTCTCGGGCAGGATCCGGTTGCGGACCCGGCCGAGGTCGCCCTCGGCGTACACACGGCGGTCCCAGTGGGCGAAGCGGTCCTGGCCGAAGTAGCGGCTGGTCGCCTCGGTCGCGTTGTCGAGGGCGATGATCGCCTCGACGGTGTAACCGCGCTCGCGGGCCGCGGCGACGGCGGCGTCCGCGGCCAGCATGGTCGGGCCGCAGACGACGGTCTCGTCGTGGGCGGTGACGACGACGGTCAGGTCCCTCATGCGGGGTCCCCCTCGGTCGGCTCGGGCAGCAGCAGCGCGACCGCCGCCTCGGCGTACGCCTGCTCGCTGCGCTCCTCGAGCAGCCGCTCCCGCAGCTTCAGAGCGCGCTTGCGGGCGTCGTCGGGGTCGGCCAGGATCTCCCGGATCGCGGCTGCGTACGACGACGGGTCGTCGACGTCGTGCGGCCCGTGGATCGGCCAGGCCTCGCCCTCGGGCACGAGCTCGCCCACTCCCCCGACCACGCTGGCGACGACGGGGATGCCCGTCATCGCGACCTCGAGCAGCAGCTGCGGGACGCCGTCCCACGCGGAGGTGTAGAGCCAGGCGTCGGCCTGACCGAGGTCGAGGTCGGCGAAGCTGTCGTAGCGGCCCTCGAGCCGCACGTTCGGCGGTGTCGCGGGCATCGGGTCGCCCTGCAGGACCTTCTCGCCCCAGAGGTGGAAGTCGGCCTCGGGCAGCGCGCGGGCGATGTCCATGACTAGGTCGATGCGCTTCTGGCGGTCCCAGCGGCCGGCCCAGTAGATCCGCGGCCGGCGGCCCTCGGTCGCGGCCGGAGCGGGCGCGACGGGGATCTCGGGCTGGACCGGCGCGCGGAAGACGTGGATGCGGTCGCGGTCCTCGTCGCTGAGCAGGTGGCGCTCGGTCAGCTCGTCCTTGAGGAACTGGCTGTCGGTGATGACGGCCGGCACCACGTCGAACGTGCGGTAGAAGTGCTTCAGGCTCCAGCCGGCCCAGTGGACCTGGGTCATCAGCTCGTTGCAGAACATCACCGGGAAGACCCGCTCGGAGGCCGCGAGTGCCTTGCCGTAGGGCCCGAGCGCCTCGTACATCACCTTGGAGTTGATGTTCAGGATCGCGTCCGAGCGCAGCGAGCGCAGCAGCTCGACGAGCACGCGCGCCGACAGCGGCAGCGGCATCCCGCGCGTCGCGGCCGCGAAGTCGATCTCGCGCACGCCCTCGGGGAACCGTCCGGCGGGCGTGGTGCCGCTCTCGTCGGTGTAGACGACCACCACGTCGGCCGGGTCCACGCGACCGGCGAGTGCGTGGACGATGTGGCCCTCGACGCGGCGGCCCGAGCCCCAGCGCGGGCGGTTGATGACGAAGACCAGTCGCGCCGGCCGGAAGCCGGCCTGCTCCTGGCAGCGCTCGATCGCAGCCATCTGGCGGGCGATCTCGGGGGCGTTGACGGGCTGGATGCGCGGCTGGTTGGTCGCCTCCCATGCCTTGCCGATCAGCGGCTCGATGGCCGCCGCCTTGGCGATCTGCTCGCCGAGGGCGCCGTACCGGACGCGCTCGCTGAGGTCGTCCCGTACGCCGGCGAGGTGGTCGGCCATCTCCCCCGGAGTCATGCCGACGAGGGGCGCGACGCGGTCGAGCCCCGCCGCCGGGTCGGCGATCTCGCCGGCCGCGCGACCCTCGCGGAGCCAGGCGACGTACGGGCTGACCCCGTTGTCGTCGCGGCGGTGGGGATTGCGGTCGAGGTAGGCGCGCATCCCGAAGTTCACGTCCGGCGAGACGGCCGCGTCGGCGCCACGGGCCAGGAAGTGGGCGATCGGGTCGACCTGCGGACGGGTCTGGAGGTCGGGAGCCTGCAGCAGGTAGGTCAGGTGGTCGAAGCCGTCGCGAGCCAGGTCGTAGTCGGGGTCGATGCCCGCCGGCTGCTGGTTGGCGCGCGCACGGGCGACGACGCCGTCGATGCCGGGACCGATCACGGTCGGCCGGACCGGCTCGGGCGTGACCGGCGTGCCGCGACCCATCGCGCGGCGCACCCGGTTGCCGATGCGCCGCTGCCGGGCAGCCGCCTCTCGTCGCAGGCGACGCCTGATCCGGGCGCTGAGCGAGTTCGGGAGAGCTCCTGCCACCCGCGCATTGTTCCACGTCGGCGACAATGGCCCGCATGCGCCGACATCCCGCTGACGCACCCCGGCAGCCCGAGGTGGTCCTGCACATCGGCTCGGGCAAGACCGGTACGTCGGGCATCCAGGGGTTCCTCGCGCGGCGCCGGGAGGCGCTGCTGCGGGCGGGCGTGCTCTACCCCGAGGCGATGGGCGCCGCGCGTCACCTGCACCTCAGCCAGTCCGTCCGCCCCGACGAGCACCTCCTCCGCTCGCTGGTCTGGCGGCGCGGCAGCTACGCCGACCCGTCGTCGTACCGTCAGCAGCACCGGGAGGCGCTCGACCGCGAGGTCGCCGCGGCCCGCCCGGAGCGGATCCTCTTCTCCGACGAGGGTCTCTACTCCCTCGGCCCCGAGCCGCTCGCGCGCCTGCGCACCCTCCTCGACGCGTACGCCGGCGCGCGGACGGTGCTCGTCTACCTGCGCCCGCAGGACGAGCACCTCGTCAGCCGCTACCAGCAGTCGGTCAAGACCGGGCTGACCGAGCGGCTCGCCGACTTCGCCGAGGGCGACCACGCGCACCTCTACGACTACGAGCACCGGCTCGCGCAGTGGGCCGCGGCGATGGACCCGGCGCGGATCGTCGTACGCCGCTTCCAGCCGGCCGCCTTCGTCGGCGGCAGCCCGCTGACCGACTTCCTCGACGCCACCGGACTCGACCTCGACCCCGGGCCGGCCGCGCACCGGCGCCAGAACGACAGCCTGGACGCGGAGTCGGTCGAGCTGCTGCGGCTGCTGAACCTCGATGCCGTCGAGCACTCCGACGAGCGTCCGGGCTCGATCGACAACCGGGCTCTCGTCGACGTGCTCCTGCAGCGGCCGCGCGGCGCCGTGCTGACGCTGCCGGAGGCGACGATGGAGCGGTTCGCGGCCCGCTGGGCCGACGGCAACGCGGCCGTCGCCCGGCGCTATCTCGGCACCGACACGCTCTTCGCGCCGGCCGACCGGTCCTCGCGCACCACGACGACCGAGCAGCGCCTCTCCCCAGACCGGGCCGATGCGCTGCTCGACGGGCTCGCCGTCCCGTCCGAGCGGAGGGCTCGCGTCCGCGCCATCGCCGAGCGCGAGGCCGGCCCGCCCGGCGGCCGACGTTAGGCCATGTCTGGCCTAGGCTGTCCGACCGTGACGGACGTCGTACTGCACATCGGCACCGGCAAGACCGGCACCTCGTCGATCCAGAAGCTCCTGGGCAACAACCGTCCCGCGCTGCGCGGGCAGGACGTCCTGTACCCGAGGACCCCCGGCCGCTACCGCCACGTCCGGCTCGGCCTGATGATCACGCCGCCCGACGAGCTCGACAAGATGATCGCCTGGAGCCGGATCGACAGCGACGACCCGGTCGCGTTCCAGCGCCAGGTCCGCGACGAGCTGCTCGCCGAGCTGCGCGAGTCCGACCGCTCGCGCCTGCTGGTCTCCAACGAGAGCCTCTACGGCGCGGGTGAGCCCGCGCTGCGCAACCTGCGCACCTTCCTCGACGGCTTCGCCACCTCGGTCCGGGTCGTGGTCTACCTCCGCCGCCAGGACGACCACCTCCTCAGCCGCTACCAGCAGCGGATCAAGACCGGCACCGTCGACCGCATCGAGGAGTACGCCGAGGCGGACCTCGCCCGCACCTACGACTACGCCAGGCGGCTGTCGCTGTGGGAGCGCGTGGTCGGCGCCGACGAGACGGTGGTCCGGCCGTTCGAGTCGGGCCAGTTCCACCAGGGCTCGCTCTACCAGGACTTCCTCGACAGCGCCGGGATCGACATCGACGCGTCCACGCTGAAGCCGGTCGAGCGGACCAACGAGAGCCTCGACGCCGAGCTCGTGGAGCTGCTGCGGGTGCTCAACATGCACCGCGTCGAGAACCGCGGCGCCCGCATCGGCCAGATCGACAACCGGCCGCTGCTCAAGACGCTGTTCACCACCTCGCAGGGCCCGACCCTCGGGCTGCCCGACGACGTGCTCGACCGGCTCATGGCGCGCTGGGAGCAGACCAACGCGGCCGTCGCCCGCGACCACCTGGGCCGGGCCGACGGCGTGCTGTTCCACTCGGCCAAGCGGTCGGCGAGCACCACCACCGAGCAGCGGCTCGACCCGGCCCGGCTCGACCACTTCTTCGAGCTGCTGCACATCCCGGCCGACGAGCACGCCCAGATCCGCGCGATCGCGGTCCGCGAGGATCGCCGGGCCTGAGCCGCCTACTCCCGCACCAGCGGCGCGAGCACCTCGCGGATCCGCGGCGGGATCGGCGTCGTCGGGCGGCCGGGATCGGTGTTGTCGACGTACACGTGGACGAAGCGGCCCTCGGCGCTCGCCTGGTCGCCGTCGCCCTGGAACAGCCCGATGCGGTAGGTCACCGACGAGCTGCCGAGTCGCTCGACCACGAGGCCGAGGTCGATCGGCCGCGGGTAGCCCATCTCCGCGAAGTAGCGGCAGGACACCTCCGCCACGACGCCGATCTCGGGCAGGTGCCGGATGTCGACGCCGGTCGCCTCGGCGAGGTGCGCGTTGACCGCGGTGTCGATGAGCTCGAAGTAGCGGGCGTTGTTGAGGTGGCCGTAGACGTCGTCGTCGGCCCAGCGGGTCGTGGCCTGGCGCCAGACGACGTAGTCGTCGCGGACGGGGCGGGTGCGTTGCTCACTCATGACGAGCCCAACCTAGTCGGTCTGGTGGGCGGCGACGGCGCGTGAGAGCACCGGATTGATGTACGGCGCCAGGGTGCGCGCGAAGTAGCCGATGATGTGGTTCTCGTCGGCCCAGGCCACCACGCCGCCGATCACCGCGTGGCAGCGCCACTCGTCGCAGAAGAACCGGTCCAGGTTGATCGCGCTGACGCGCTTGCTGGTCGCCGCGGAGGCGGCACGCAGGAGCGGATCGGGCGTGAGCGCGGAGCTCGCCTTCACCCAGCACGGGTCGTCGCGGTTCTTCGCCCGTGCCACGCAGGTCGGGATGTCGCCGTGGTTCATGGCGGGCACGTCGCCGATCACGACGACCGACTTGCCGGCCGCGGTCAGCTCGCGCCAGGTGGACCGGAAGCCGCCGATGAGCGCCTTGCGGCTGTTGCCCGGCGCGACGTTCTGCACCAGGTAGCGGCGGCTGCTCGCGGAGGTGACGACCGTGGTGATGGTCGGGTCGGCGAGGATCCGCCGCATCACAGAGTGGACCCACTGGTGGCAGCTCGGCGCGTCCTCGGGGTAGCGCATCGTCGTCACCGCGGCGACGTTGAACGGGCAGGAGCCCTTCGCCATCAGCTCGACGTTCCAGTGGTGCTTCATCGCCAGCGCGTCGAGCGCGGGCGACCAGTGGCGGGCGTGCGAGTCGCCGACGAGCGCGATCCGGGCGGTGGCCCTCGAGGCGGGCGTGCCGAAGGTGCAGGCGCGCACCACGGCCGAGTGCTGTCCCTGCATGCACTCGTGGCCGTTGTGCAGCTGGTCCTTGTAGCTCTCGGTCGTGAGCAGGGCGGAGTCGGCGTACTTGAGGTGGTGGACACCGGCGCAGTGGTTGGCGACCGCGCGGGCGCCGAAGCAGGGCTGCTTGTGCGAGTCGGCGGCGGCGTTCACCGTCGTCGAGGCCTGCCGCACCTGGCTCTGGACGTCCTGGGTGAAGCTCATCGCCAGCGCCACGACGGCCGCCATCGCGATCGCGCCGGGCACGAGCGAGCGCAGCGAGCTGCCGCGGTTGAGCCAGCCCGCCCGTCGTACGCGGTCCTCGAGCAGGGCGGTGCTGATCCACGCGATGCCGAGCGAGCCGAGCAGGACGTCGCCCTTCTCGAGGTTCGTGAGCGCGTGCCCGGTGACGTAGGGCACCAGCACGATCAGCGGCCAGTGCCAGAGGTAGAGCGAGTAGGAGATCCGGCCGAGCTGCATGGTCACGCCGCGCGCGAGGCGCACGAACCGCGGGACCAGGTCCGGGAAGCCGTCGCCGCACCAGATCACCAGGGCCGTGCCGAGGACCGGCACCATCGCCAGGGCGCCGGGGATCGGCGTCGCCGAGGTCAGGAGGCACATCGAGCCGAGGATCGCCACCCAGCCGATCGCCGCGACGGGCGTCCGCAGCCGGCGGCGTACCGGGAAGTGGGCGAGCATGCCGCCGATCGCCAGCTCCCAGATGCGCGTCTGGGTGGCGAAGTACGCCGCGTGCGGGTCGGTGCGCGTCATGTGGATCGACACCAGGTACGACGCCGTGGCCACCGCCGTGAAGGCGGCGAACACCACCCAGCGGGGCCGGCGCAGCACCCGGCCGATCGTGAACGCGACCAGCGCCAGGATGGGCCAGCCGACGTAGAACTGCTCCTCCAGCGACAGCGACCAGTAGTGCGTGACCGGCGACGGCGACTCGGCGGAGCGGAAGTAGTCGGTGGCGTTGTGGGCGAGCGTCCAGTTCTGGAAGTACAGCGCCGAGGAGACGATCTCGCGCATCACCTCCTGCCACATCGGCTTCGGGATCAGCAGCACCGTGCCGACTGTGGACACGGCCAGCACGAGCATGCTCGCCGGCAGCAGGCGCCGGGCCCGCCTGGCCCAGAAGTGGGTGATGCGGATGCGGCGCGAGGAGTCGAGCTCGTGCAGCAGCTGGCCGCTGATGAGGTAGCCGGAGATGACGAAGAAGACGTCGACCCCGATGTAGCCGCCGTGGAAGACGCGCGGCCACAGGTGGTTGAGCACGACGCCGGCGACCGCCACGGCGCGCAGGACCTGCACCTCGACCCGGAGCGGAACCCGCCGCCGCCCCGCTCGACCTGCCGCCGCCTCCAGCGGCGCGATGTCCGCGCCGCTCACGCGCTCTGTTCGTCGCGCAGTCGCTGGCTGATGACCGCGGACACCCCGTCTCCCCGCATCGTGACGCCGTAGAGGGCGTCGCCGACCTCCATGGTGCGCTTCTGGTGGGTGATGACGAGCAGCTGGGAGTTCTCGCGCAGCTCCTCGTAGATCTCCAGGAGACGGCCGAGGTTGGTGTCGTCGAGCGCGGCCTCGACCTCGTCGAGGATGTAGAACGGGCTCGGACGCGCCTTGAACAGCGCCACCAGGAAGGCGACGGCGACCAGCGAGCGCTCACCGCCGGAGAGCAGCGAGAGCCGCTTGACCTTCTTGCCGGGCGGCCGCGCCTCGACCTCGATGCCGGTGGTCAGCATGTCGCCCGGGTCGGTCAGGACCAGGCGCCCCTCGCCGCCGGGGAAGAGCCGGGAGAAGACGTGGTCGAAGGCGACCCGGACGTCCTCCCACGCCTCGGTGAAGACCTGCTCGACCTTGGCGTCGACGTCCTTGACGATGTCGAGGAGGTCCTTGCGGGTCGAGCGGAGGTCCTCGAGCTGCTCGGACAGGAACTGGTGGCGCTCCTCCATCGCGGTGAACTCCTCCAGCGCCAGCGGGTTGACCTTGCCGAGGTCGCGCAGCGCCCGCTCGGCGGTGCGCAGGCGCTTCTCCTGCTCCTCGCGGACGTAGGGCACGGTCTCCGGCTCGGTCTCGGCGTCGGCGTCACCGCCGAGCACCGGCACCGGCTGGTCCGGGCCGTAGTCGGCCGCCAGGCCCTCGGGCTCGAGACCGAGCTCCTCCAGCGCCTTGGTCTCGAGCTGCTCGATGCGCATGCGCTGCTGGGCGCGGGCGAGCTCGTCGCGGTGGACCGAGCTGACCAGCTCCTGGTGCTCGCGGCCGAGGTCGCGGAGGGTGCCGCGGGCGGTGAGGAGGTCCTGCTCGCGCCCGCGCCGGGCCTCCTCGACGGCCTGCCGCTCGGCGGTGGCGAGCTCGATCGATGCGTCCAGCCGCCCCAGGACGTACGACGCCGCCGCGGCGACCGCCTCACCGGCGCGACCCTCGCGCAGCAGCCGCTCGCGGCGAGCGGCGGCCCGGGCACGGGCCTCGCGCTCGGCCGTGGCGGCCTTGCGCATCTGGTCGACGCGGCCGTGCAGCGCACGGGCCCGCTCCTCGGAGGTGCGCAGCGCGAGCCGCGTCTCCATCTCGCTCTGGCGGGCGGCCCGGGTGGCCTCGACGAGCCGCTCCTGCTCGGTGGTGTCGGGCTCCTCCTCGCCCCCCTGCTCGGCGGACTCCAGCCGCTGCTCGAGCTCGGCGAGGCCGACGAGCGCCTGCTCGCGGCTGGTCTCGGCCTTGCCCATCGCCTCGGTCATGCGCTCGGCCTCGGCGCGTGCGGCGCGGGCGAGCGAGCCGTGCTGGCCGAGCTCCTCGGCGACCGCGGCGAGGGTGGCGTCGGACTCGTGCAGGCGGGCCAGCGCGACGTCGACGCGCTGCTGCGCCTCGGCGCGCTCGGCCTCGATGCGGGCCAGGTCGAAGGCGAGCCGCTCGGCGGACGCGACCGCCTCGGTCAGCGCCGTGGCCGCCTCGTCGACCGCGGCCTGGATCTCGAGGAGGCTCTGCTTGCCCTCGGAGCCGCCGGAGGCGAAGTGAGCGCCGAACAGGTCGCCCTCGCGGGTCACCGCGACGACGTCGGGCAGCGAGGCGACCAGCGACCGGGCGGCCGCCAGGTCGTCGACCACGGCGGTCTTGTGCAGGAGCCGGGTCAGCGCCGGACGGACCGTCGCCGGGCAGTCGATGACGTCGGCGGCGTAGGTGCTGCCGGCGGGGAGGTCGGGCCAGTCGCCACGGTCGACCTCGCCGCCGCCGAGCAGCAGGCCGGCGCGACCGAGGTCGTCGTTCTTGAGGTGGGTCAGCGCGCCGACGGCAGCCTCGCTGTCGGTCACCGCCACCGCGTCGGCGGCCGCGCCGAGCGCCGTGGCGACGGCGGCCTCGTACCCCGCACGGACCGCGACGAGCGCGGCGACCGAGCCGAGCAGGCCCGACAGGGAGTCGCTGGCTGCGAGCAGCGCACCCGCGCCGTCCTTGCGGGAGAGGCCCAGCTCGAGGGCCTCCTTGCGCGCGGCCAGCGCGGACTTGTCGCGGTCGGCCTGCTGCGCCTCCTCGCGGAGCTTGGCGAGCCGGTCGTCGAGGTCGTCGAGCGCGGCGCTGGCCGCCTCGTGCTCGGCGTCGAGGCCCTCCTCGCCGGCGTCGAGGCCGGCGACCTTGGTCTCCAGGGCGGTGAAGTCGTGCTGGGCGCGCTCGGCGCGCTTGAGGGCGTCGGCGCGCGCCGTCTCGAGGCGGCCGATCTCCTCCTCCGCACCCGCGACCCGCGAGCGCAGCGTGTCGACCTGGCCGTGCAGCCGGGCGAGCCCCTCGCGCCGGTCGGCGGCGGCACGCAGCAGGCCCGCCACGCGGCGCTCCTCCTCGGCCGCCGCGACCTCGGCGTCCTTGCGTGCCTGGACGGCCCGCTCGAGCGCGGCCTGCTGCTCGGCGACCTGGGCGGCGATCTCCGCCTCCTGCTCGGCCAGCCGGCGCGCCTCCGCCTCGATCTCCTCGGGGTCGCGGCCCGACTCGACGTCCGCCTCGGCCACGCCCGCGGCGTTGCGCACGCGCTCGGTGGCGAGGCTGTGGGTGCCGCGCAGCCGCTCGCGCAGGGCGTTGAGCGAGGACACGCTCTCCTGCGCCGCCGACAGCGCCGGCAGGTCCTCGCGGAGCGCCGCCTCCAGCGCGGTCTCCTGCTCGCGCGCCGCCGCGATGGCGGCCTCGATCTCCTCGCGCCGCTGCGTCAGCACGCTCTCGTCGGCGAGCTCCTGCTCCAGCGACGTCCGCGCGGTCACGAGGTCGTCGGCGAGCAGCCGCGCCCGCGCGTCACGTACGTCGGCCTGCACCGTCGCCGCGCGACGGGCAACCTCCGCCTGCCGGCCCAGCGGCTTGAGCTGGCGCCGGATCTCGGAGAGCAGGTCGCTGAGCCGGTGCAGGTTGCCCTCGGTCGAGTCGAGCTTCCGCAGCGCCTTCTCCTTGCGCTTGCGGTGCTTGAGGACGCCGGCCGCCTCCTCGATGAAGCCGCGCCGGTCCTCAGGGGTCGCGTGCAGGATCGTGTCGAGCTGGCCCTGGCCGACGATGACGTGCATCTCGCGGCCGATGCCGGAGTCGCTGAGCAGCTCCTGCACGTCGAGCAGCCGGCACGACGTGCCGTTGATGGCGTACTCGGAGCCGCCGGTGCGGAACATCGTCCGGCTGATGGTGACCTCGGAGTACTCGATCGGCAGCGCGCCGTCGGAGTTGTCGATGGTCAGCAGCACCTCGGCCCGGCCCAGCGGCGGGCGGCCGGCCGTGCCGGCGAAGATGACGTCGTCCATCTTGCCGCCGCGCAGGCTCTTCGCGCTGGCCTCGCCCATCACCCATGCGAGTGCGTCGACGACGTTGGACTTGCCCGACCCGTTGGGCCCGACGATGCAGGTGATGCCGGGCTCGAGCTGGAGCGTGGTCGCGGACGCGAAGGACTTGAAACCCTTGAGGGTCAGGCTCTTCAGGTACAACGCGGTCCCCTTCGACGGGTCGATCTGGCGCGTGACGCAGGCTCCGACGATCTGCGGACGATCTGACGGTCCCGCGGGGGAAGCACGGTCGGACCAGACTAACAAGCACCTCCGGGCCGTCGCGGGACCCGCGACGGTGCGCCGGACAGGTGCCGCGCGGGCCCGACGGCCCCGGTCAGTCCCGCGGCTTGGCCGCGATCAGGCCGGCGCCGATCGGGACGAAGAGGAGCGGGTGCCCCGCCTCCTCCAGCCACTCGTCGACGGCCTGCTTGGCGCCGTCCCAGCTGTGGTAGTCGTCGAGGATCAGCACGCCGCCGGGCACGAGCCGGTCGTAGAGGTGCTCGAGCTCGTGCTTGGTGGAGGCGTACCAGTCGGTGTCGAGGCGGAGCAGCGCGATCCGCTCCGGGGCCTCCTGCGGCGTGGTCTCCTCGACCAGCCCGCGGTGGTAGTGGATCTTGTCGGCGGGGTACGACGTGCGGGCCATGCCGTCCTGCACGTCCTCGAGCGTCGCCGCCGCCCACATCTTCGAGTCGCGGTCGGACGTCGCCAGCAGCTCGGCCGCCGAGGTGACGTCGCCGCCCACGGTGCGGGCGTCCTCGTCGGTCGGCGGCGGCATGCCCTCGAAGGTGTCGAACAGGTGCAGCTCGCGGGACGTGTCGCCGGCGTCGAGCAGCGCGAGCGCGACCGCCTGCATGCTGCCGCCGCGCCAGACACCGCACTCCACGACATCGCCGGGTACGTCGTACCGCTCGATGTAGCGGACGGCCTCGATGAGCGCGTCGAGCTTGGTCGGCCCGGTCATCGTCCACTCCTGGACACGCGTGATGATGCGCCGCTTCGCGTCGTCGATGCGGTCGGGGAGGTAGTGGCCGCTGGCCCGCCGGGCGGCCTCCTTGGCGGCGCGCTCCCGCTTGCGCTGCGCGCGGCGCTCCTCGGCCTGCCTCGCCCTGGCCTCCGCCTGCTCGCGCTGACGCTGCCGCTCCTCCTGGCGCGTCTCGCGGCGAGCCTTCCGGGCGGCGCGGTCGGCGGCCTCGGCGAGCGCGCGGTCGCGCTCGGCCGGCGTCTCCCGCGTGAGCGAGTATCCCGTCGTACGCCGAAGCACGGCGTTTGTCTTGTCCTTCAGCGGCACACGGGCGAGTGTGGCACACGGTCCCGGGGCGCGACCGCACGCGTCACGGCCGCTGTGGTTGGATGCGCGACATGGTGATCCGCAGCCAGTACTTCGAGCCGCGCGACATCCAGCTCGACGACGACGACATCGTCGTCCTGTCCTGCATCCGCAACGAGGCGGCGCGACTCCCCTACTTCCTGGAGTACTACCGCAGCCGGGGCGTCAAGCGCTTCCTCTGCGTCGACAACGGATCGACCGATGAGACCGGCGAGATCCTCGCCGCCCAGCCGGACGTCGAGGTCTTCACGACCACCGGCAGCTACCGCGGCAGCGCCGCCGGACGCCTCTGGCTCCAGGAGCTCGGCGACACGTACGCCGTCGGCCACTGGACCCTCACCGTCGACGTCGACGAGCTGCTGGTCTACCCGGCCTCGGAGCGGGTGCCGCTCAAGGCGCTGTGTCGCTACCTCGACCGTCGCGGCGTCGAGGGGCTGTTCACGGTGATGCTGGACATGTACTCCGACCGCACGTTCGCCGACACCAACTACGTCCCGGGCTCCCCCTTCCTCGACACCTGCAGCTTCTTCGAGACCGACAGCTACTCGCTGCGGCCCGAGCCGAACCCGCCGTTCCTCAGCATCTTCGGCGGGCCGCGCGGCCGTCTCTACGCCCGCAGCACCCCCGACGACCCGGGCCCGATGATGAAGAAGGTGCCGCTGGTCAAGTGGATGCCCGGCTTCAGCTACATCCGCTCGACGCACACCCACCGCCACGTGCCGCTCGCCGACATCACCGGCGCGCTCCTGCACTTCAAGTTCTTCGGCAGCTTCGAGAAGACCATGCGGACCGAGTACCTCCGCGGCGACCGCCGGCAGAACCACGTCTACGCCCGGTACGTCGAGGAGATCGGCCCCGACACAAGCTTCATGCTCCCGACCTCGCACCAGTACGACGGCCCCCGCGACCTGGTCGCCCGTGGCGTGATGACCAGCCACCGCACCTGGCGCAGCTTCTGCGAGAACTTCGCGAGCCGGTGGAAGCGGCCCTTCGACGTCGACGCGCTGCTCCCCGACCCGCCGGCGAGCCCGCAGGGGCTCGAGACGCTCGCGAGCACCTGGCCCTTCGCCAACAACCGCGGCATGCACAAGCACTTCGGCATCGAGATGCCCGGCCGGCGCGACACCCGCGCCGCGCTGCTCGAGGAGATCCGTCGCTGGGTCGACGTCGTCGAGATCGGCGCCGACCGGGTGCTGCTGCGGATCGGCGAGCAGGCGCTGCACCGCTGGCAGCCGCACGGCCTGGCCGTCGTGCTGACCGTCGGCGGGCGGGTGGCCGGCTCGGTCCCGGTCGACGGCACCGACGACGACGTCCTCCGGATCGTCACCGACTCGCTCGAGCCCAACGTCTGCGCCTGGCCGGTCGACGTCGCGGGCCTGCTCGGCGACGCGTCGTACGCCGAGGTGGCGGTGCACCTGGTCGACGCGCAGGACCCCGACCGGCCGCTGCCGGCGGCCGGCGCCACCTGGACGCCCGGGCCCCGCGACGCCGAGCTGCTCGCCTGCACCTGGCACCGCTCCCCCGTGCCGGCCGGCGAGATGGACGGCACGTCGGGCCGGATCGAGCGGCTCGAGGACGGCTCGATCGTCGGCTGGGCCCGCGACGAGCAGGGCCGCGACCTCCGCGTCAACGTGTACGTCGACGGCCGCCTCGCCGTCCACACCGACCCGCCCCGCGCCTACGACCCGTCCGGCTTCTCGGTGCCGCTCCCGATCGGCTACTTCGCTGACCACGGCGCGACCGAGCTCGTCGTCGACGTACGCACCGCAGGGACGAACGTCGTGCTCGAGCGCAGCCCGCTGCGCTTCCCTGTGACCAGCCGCGACGCGGAGTGGCGCGACGACGGCTGGCGCCCGGTCCGCTGACCTGGGCGAGCCGGGCAATAGAGTGCGGCCCCATGGGAGCCGGTCCACGACGTAGCACGAGCAGGCTCGGCTTCCTTCGCGGCGTGGGCCCGACCACGACCGGCGTGCTCGCCGCCGGGGTGTTCACCTACGTCTTCCTCAGCGTGGCTGCGCGCGACCTCGGTCCGTCGGCGTTCGGGCCCGTCTCGACGCTGTGGGCCATGGCGTTCCTGGTCGGGCCGGGGCTGTTCCTCGCCGTGCAGCAGGAGCTGGGGCGGATCGCCAGCCGCCACCGCGAGGACCGCGCGGCCGGCGGGCTCCTGCTCCAGGCCGGCACGGTCACCGGCGGGATCGTGGTGGTCGCCCTCGCGATCACCTTCCTCGCCCGCCACTGGATCCTGAGCGACCTGCTGTCCGGTCAGACGGCGCTGCTGTGGTGCTTCTGCGGAGCGATCCTCACCTGGGCGGTCTCCTACCTCTTCCGCGGGCTCTACTCCGGCCTGGCGGACTTCACCGGCTTCAGCCTCGTCGTCGCGGGCGAGGCCGCGGCCCGCCTGCCCGTCGCCTTCGCGACCCGCCTCCTCGGCGCGAGCCCGAGCACGTCCTACGGCCTCGGTCTGGCGCTCGCGCCGCTGGTCGCGGTGGCCGTCGTGGTCCCGTTGCGGCGCCGCACCCGGATCCACGCCGGCGCCTGGGCGGCCTGGCCGGACATGCTCGGTGCGTTCGGCTGGCTGACCGCCGGCTCGCTCCTGGCGCAGGCCCTCGCCAACGCGGGGCCGATCACCGTCCAGGCGCTGGCCCGGCCGGACCAGAAGGTCGAGACCGGCCGGTTCCTCAGCGCGCTGGTCATCGCCCGGGTGAGCTTCTACCTCTTCCAGGCCGTGCAGGCGGCGCTGATCCCGAACCTCGCCGCCCTGCACGGGGCCGGCAACCACACCGCCCTGCGGGCCGCCGTACGCCGGATGCTCAGGGTCGGTGCGGCGTTCGTCGTCGTGTGCACCGCCGGCGCCGCGCTGCTCGGCCCGTTCGTGGTGCGCCTGCTGTTCGGGCACGGCTTCACCGTCACGGCCGGCCAGATGGCCGCGCTGACGGCGGCCAGCACCATCTACGTGCTGGCGGCGCTCCTGAACAGCGTGACCATCGCGTCGGCCAGCCACCGCCCCGGTGCCATCGCCTGGGCGCTCGGCTGCGCCGCCTTCGGGGCGGGGCTGTTCGCCTTCCACGACCTGCTGCACCGCGTGGAGGCCGCGTTCCTGCTCGGGTCTCTCACCGCGTGCGCGACCCTGCTGCTGATGATCTGGTGGCTCACCTCGTCGCGCCCGGACGCGCGGACCGACGCGCTCCCCGACAACGACAGCGGCGGCGTCCGGTCGTGACCGGACGCCGCCGCTGCGGATTGCTCGTCGCTCAGGCGTGACGCTTGGTGGAGTACGTCAGCGGGTGGCCGCTCCAGGGAGCCAGCGTGACCTTGAGCTTGGTCACGCACTTGTTGCCCGCGAGCGGCTTCTTCGTCAACTCGTCGTAGACGTAGCGGCACTTCTTGATGCCGGTCGAGACGGTCACGCTCCGCTTCGAGCCCGTCGCGTTGAGCAGCGACGCGCCCTGGGCGTAGCGCCGCGACCACACGCAGGAGATCTTCGAGCCCTTCGTGCACGAGGTCGACTGCGGAGCCGCGGTCAGCGGGGCGCCGAACCTGGTGTCGACCAGCTCGGGGTAGGACCCGCCCTGGTTGCACGGGCGACCCGGCGCGACGGTGGAGCAGTCACCGGACCCCGTGTTCACGCCCACCGCCAGGTTGAAGAGCTTGATGCGCGACCACACGTAGTAGACGGTCGCGCGGTTCTGCCCGTTGGCACCGCCCAGGTCGGAGGTCGTGATCAGCGCGACGGTCCGGTGGCCGTGGGAGGCGTCGCGCTCGGCGCGCTGGTTCCCGGTGAAGTCGCGTGCCCAGTCGGTCAGGCGCGTACGCCCCGGCATCTCGTCGAGGATCGTGCCGGCGCTGTTCCAGATGTCGCCCAGGAAGTCGCACTTGGTCCACTGCGACTTCTGACATGCCGCGTTCCGCGGGTCCGGCCGCATCGGGGCGATCGGGTCCAGCGGCGAGTCGCCGCTGTTCGCCATCACCTGCAGGCCCTTCGACTTCGCGAGCGCGAGCTCCTGGACGTAGGTGTCGCTGACGGTGGCGAGTGGCACGGTCGGACCGGCCGGACCCCGACCAAGGTTCCACTGCTTGTTCGACGGCGTGCACTTCGACGACGTCGCCCAGTACGGCGTGGTCGGATCCGGCACCTTCAGGTTGCTCTGCGTCGAGGCCTGGCCGCGGTCGAACATGACCCCGTCCCAGCCCTGGCTCTGGCCCTGGTAGAGGCCGACGCTCTTGTAGAGGGCGAACTGCTTCGCCATCGCCGCCTGCACGTCGGTGTTGTTGGCGTCGATGTACTCCCACGGGATCTCGTTTGGGGTGGGCCCGACGGTGCGCCCGACGGGGATCTGCGGCTGGGTGTGGGAAAGCAGACTCGTGCTGCCCGCCTTCGTGCAGTACGCCCAGTCGGGGTGCGCGGACAGGTCGATGCCGTCGTACGACTGGTTCGTGGGGGCCCAGAAGTAGTTGACGTACCGGTACGCCTTGGCGCCCATGAGGTGGATCGTCTTGATCGCCTCGGCCTCCCGGACGTTGGTGGGGCTCGCGGGATCGCTGCTGTCGTTGAACCGCGGCGCCACGATCACCGACGGGTGGCCCAGCAGCTTGTGCAGCTTGGCGACGTTGGCGGGCACCAGCGGGATCGGACCGCTGTAGTA
Organism: Nocardioidaceae bacterium; assembly: GCA_009780515.1. Taxonomy (GTDB): domain Bacteria; phylum Actinomycetota; class Actinomycetes; order Propionibacteriales; family Nocardioidaceae; genus Nocardioides. Next base: position 55,962 of record WQZX01000007.1, read on the forward strand.
GAACGCGACGTTCTTGGCCGCGCCACCGCCGTAGACGGGGTTGGGCAGCGCGACCGCCCGTGCGGCGGACCTGTGCGGTGCGACCGCCGGTGCGGCCGCCCTCGTCACCGTCCTGCCGATCGCGGCGGGGCCCGCCGCCTCCGCCGAGCCCGTCACCGCGCAGGCCGAGGTCGTGGCCAGCAGCGTCGCTGCGATGACTGCGAGTCGGGCCGTTCCGTGCGCACGCATAAGCGTGTTCTCCCTTCGTGCCCACCGACTGCCGACTCCCGATGGGTCGGCTGCCTCTTCCCGATGGGTCTCCCGGGTAAAGGATCGGTGAACGCGCGCTTACGCGGAGCGGAATCGATAAATTCGCAGATTTTTCGTCTGGCGCACGAGCTTCAGCTGCGGAATGTGGACGAATCGCCCTCGCTTCACCCGCCGCCAGATCTTCGATGTGCCGAGCGACCACGACCCCGGACGCCCCAGGATCACGTAGTCGACGTGGTGGCTGCGGAGGAAGGACAGGTGCTGCTGCGGGTCCTTGAAGAACACCTGCGAGTGGCGCAGCAGCCGGGTGGCGTGACGGAGCTGGTCGGGGAAGGTGTACGGCGCCCGACCGTCCAGCAGCGAGTCCGCGCCGGTGACCAGCGGCAGGAAGCCCTCGCCGTACGCGTTGGCCAGGACGACGTCGTCGCTGCTGAGGCGCAGGTGGCGCAGGGCGCGGATGTCCCTGTGCGAGGGGATCTGGTCATGTGCGGCGCCCATGGCGTCGACGCCGCTCACGAGGGCGATCGCGGTGGCCGCGACCAGCGCCACCACGACGGCCGGGCGGCGTAGCCGACCGAGTCCGTCGCACGCCCAGGCGATCATCGGGCCGAGGAGCAGCAGTGCCTCGAACAGCATGCGGTGCACGCCCGTGCGGCGGGGCACGTAGCCTGCCCAGCGGTAGGCGAAGAACGCGGCGACCAGGGCGAAGCCGACCAGCGCCACCCCGACCAGCGCGGCCTGGCGGCGTGGCCACACGTTGCGCACCGCGAGCACCAGCAGGAGCAGACCTGCTATCCCGGCGGCGAGCCAGAACTGCCAGACGTGGCCGGCGTACCCGTCGCCCACGACGCCCGAGAACATCGCCCAGTTGGTCGGCGGCATCGACGACGCCCCGCCGGTCGTGGCCCGCGTGAACTGCCACGTCATGTCGTGGAGTCCGCCCCGGTCGGCGAGCCCGCCGCCGAGAGCGGCGCTCGAGCCGCTGCCGAGGAGGAGCTGGCAGGCGACCGCGGCCACCACGACGGCCAGGCCCACGCCGATCGCGCGACGGAGGTAGGGCCACAGGACGCGACGACGGTACGGCGCCTCCCCCCGGCCGGGCACCAGCGCGACGACCGCGGCCACGCAGAGGAGGCCGGCGAACGCGAACGCGATGCCGTGGGTCTTCCAGAGCGCGGCACCCCCGACCGCGCTGACCAGCAGCATGCCGCGCGCGCCGGTGCGCAGGAAGACGATCACGCACGCGACGAGGAGCATCGCCAGCCCCAGGCCGAAGGTCTCGGGGCGGTAGGCGACCAGCTTGGAGAGCCCGAAGCCGGTGCCGACGGTCAGCGGGACGCTGACCAGCCCGGCGATCGCGCTGCCGCCGAGCGAGCGCACGAGCGCGGCCGCGCCCGCCCCCATGAGCACGACGCTCATCAGGCTGATGATGTGGATGGCCGTGCTGCCGTCGCCGCGACCCTGCGAGATCAGCTCCGCGCTCGCCGTGGAGAAGAGCCGGTAGTCCGACAGGAAGGGCAGCTGCTGGCCCCACTCGCGCGAGGTGGCGGGGACGTGGTGGTTGGCGACGATCTGCTGCGCCAGACCCCAGTAGTACCAGGGGGTCGACCCGCTCAGGGCGCCGCGCGCACGGAAGACCACCAGCCCGATCGGCAGCCACGACACGGTGGCCAGCGCGATCACCGCGACCTGCTCGCCGATCTCGCGCACGGAGCGCGCCAGCTCGCGCAGCGACGAGGGCAGCGCCAGGACCACGAGTCCGACGACGCCGAGGATCGCGGCGAAGGTCCAGCTCGACCGCGGGGTGATCCCGACGGTCCGCTCGAGGATGCCCGACCCGACGACCCAGATGCCGACGCCGAGCAGCACCGCCTGCGGCCCGAGCATCCCCGGGATCGACTCACGCCCCGAGCGCGCCCGCAAGAACACCGCGCCGGCCACACCGGGGATGACGACCTGGAGCAGGAGCGCGCACAGGCTGAGGATCACGCTCGAGCAGCCTCCGTGTGCGCCGTGGTCGCGTCGTCACGACGCGGCCGCAGGTGGGAGCGCGCCGACGAGCGGAGCACCGCGCCGAGGTAGCCCAGCGGGTAGCCGAGCCCCTTCGGCTTGCGGCTCTCGCCGATCTCGCGGCTCCGGATGTGCACCGGGACCTCACGCATGCGCAGGCCACGGCCCGCCGCCTCGATGATGATCTCCGAGGCCGAGAACCGGTCCTCGACGAGCCGCATCCGCGACAGACCGCCCGCGTCGATGGCCCGGTAGCCGTTGGTGCAGTCGGTGATCGAGGTGCCGGCCAGCAGGTTGATCAGGGTCGTGAAGCCCTTGATGCCGGCGTGCCGCGCACCGCCCGCGTCGTCGTACACGCCGAGGAAGCGGGAGCCCTGGACGTAGTCCGCCTCGCCGGCCGCGACCGGGCCGACCAGGGTCGGGAGCTCACCGGGGTCGTGCTGGCCGTCGGCGTCCATCGTCACCACGACCTCGGCGCCGATCCGCCCGGCGACCTCGAAGCCGGTGCGCAGGCCGTCGCCCTGGCCGAGGTTGCGCTCGTGCACGGCGACGATCGCGCCGTGGGCACGCGCGATGTCCGCGGTCGCGTCGCTGCTGCCGTCGTCGACCACGACGACGCGCACCGGGAGGCCGGCCACCTCGTCGGGGAGCTCGGTGAGCACACCCGCGATCGCGTCGGCCTCGTTGAGGGCCGCGATCGCGACGACCAGGCCGCCACGGAGCGACGTCGATGCCACCGCACCGTCCGCGGCCCGCGAGCGGACCGCCGCCGCCTCTCGGCGGTCGGCGGCTCGTGCCCTCGCCCGCCGAGCCTGGTCACCGGCGACGGCGACCAGGACTGCGGCGCTGACTGCGTGCTTGGGCTTCACTTCCACGTGGTGCGGGGAGCGATGCCGTCGAGGATGACGCGGTCCTTGTACTTGAGCAGCGTCGACAGGTTGTCCGTGACGAGGTCGTCGGACAGCAGCGTCGGCTTCAGGCCGAGATCCACCAGCTTGGTGTGGGTCGGGTTGTAGTAGTGCTCGGCCGCCTCGGTGCGCGGGTTCTCGAACTGCCCGATCTCGACGTCGAGGCCGAGGGTCTTCGCGGCGCGCTGCACCTCCTCGGCCAGCTGCATGATCGAGAACGACTCGGTGAACTGGTTGTAGACGCGCATCTCGCCCCGGTCGGCCGGGTTGAGGATCGCCAGCTCGATGCAGGCGAGCGTGTCGTTGATGTTCAGGAAGCCGCGGGTCTGGCCGCCCTGGCCGTAGACGGTGAGCGGGTGGCCGATGACCGCCTGCACGCAGAAGCGGTTGAGCGCGGTGCCGAACTGCTCGTCGTAGTCGTAGCGGCTCAGGAGGCGGTCGTCGAGACGCGTCTCCGGGGTGTGCACGCCGTAGACGACGCCCTGGTTGAGGTCGGTGGCGCGCAGGCCGTAGACGCGGGTCGCGAAGTGGATGTTGGTGGAGTCGGCGACCTTGGAGGCGTGGTACCAGCTGTGCGGCAGCTTCGGGAACGGCAGGGTGTCCTTGCGGCCCTTGTGCTCGATCTCGATGTAGCCCTCTTCGATGTCGATGTTGGGGCAGCCGTACTCCCCCATCGTGCCGAGCTTCACCAGGTGGCAGTCGATGTCGTTCTCGATGATCGAGAACACGACGTTGAGGTTGTTGACGATGTTGTTCGTCTGGGTGAACGTCGCGTGGATCCGGTCCTGCATGGAGTACGGCGCCGACGGGATCTGTCCGTAGTGGACGATCGACTCGGGGCGGAACTCCTTGATCAGGTTGTTCAGCGGCTCGTAGGCGCACAGGTCGAAGAGGTGGACGCCGATCTCCTTGCCGGAGACCTCCTTCCACGCCTGCGCACGCTGAGCAAGGTTGAGGACGGGCGTGAGCGAGTCGCTCCCGGCCTCGGTCACCATCTGCCGACGCAGGTAGTTGTCGACCACGACCACCTCGTGCCCACGGGCCGAGAGGTGCATGGCGGTCGGCCAGCCGAGGTAGCCATCCCCACCGAGAATCAGAATCCGCATTGTCTTCCCTTCGTTCCGGACATGCTAAGACCGAGGCCCCGCCGAACCTTGTCACACTGAGCCGTGAGTCGCCGTGGCGGTACCCGGGGCCGACCCGCTCGCCTGCTCGTAGACGAACGGTCGTCTCCCCGTCGGCCGTAGTTCCCCCGAACGGACCGATCGATCTCGCGGAGTTTATGGTGCAGGTGCTCGGGCCGGATGCAAAATCGTCCGATTCGCGGAACATCGGCACCCGAATTGCTCCGGAGCGAGGGCGCCCGCCCTCACGAGGGCTCGGGCGCGGCCTCCTGCTCGTAGGTCAGGTGCCGCAGCTGCGGCCAGATCGCGACCAGCACCAGGCCGGCGCACCCGAACCCGAACCAGTACGGCGCGGCCAGGCCGAAGCGGTGCGACAGCGGCCCGCCGACGGCGGCACCGACCACCAGCCCGCCGGTGAGCAGCAGGATGTAGACCGCGCTGACGCGGCCCATCAGCACGGTCGGCACGATCCGCCCGCGGATCGCCGCGAAGATCGCGCCCCAACACGCCTCGTGCACGCCGAACAGCGCCAGCGCCGGCAGGGCGACCCACCAGTGCCGGGTCCACGCGAGCACGCCCCAGGTCGACGCCTCCCAGACCAGGCCCGCCCGCATGATCGAGGCCATGCTGAAGGTCCGCTCCAGCCAGCCGTACGCCGCCGCGCCCACGACTCCCCCGACCGCGATGCTGGCCAGCAGCAGGCCGTAGCCGGCGTCGGACAGCCCGAGGCGGCGGTGGGCGTACAGCACCATCGTCGACCAGACCGCGCCGTACGCCAGGTTGAAGGCGACGATCTGGAGGTTGAGGGTGCGCATGGCCGGCTGGGCCCAGGACCAGCGCCAGCCCTCGCGGATCTCGACCGTGGCGCGGCGGCGCTGGTCGCGCGCGGTGCCGTGCTGCGGCAGCACCATCTGCGCCAGCAGGACGGCCGCGAGGGCCGAGCAGATCAGCTGCGTGGCGAACGGCCACGCCTCCCCCAGCCCGAACAGCAGCGCGCCGAGCGGCGGCCCGATCAGCCGGTTGAGACCCATCGCCCCGAACTGGAAGCGCGAGCTCGCGACGCCGAGGTCCTCGCTGCGCACGATCATCGGCAGCACCGCCCCGCCCGCCGCCTGCGTGAACGTGTCGGACGTGCCCTGCACGAACATCGTGACGAGCACGGCGGCGATCGAGATGCGGTGGGTCACCAGCATCGTCACCAGCGCGACCAGGATGACCGCCCGCAGGGCATTGCCGAGCACCATCATCAGGCGCCGGTCGTGGCGGTCGGCCAGCACGCCGGCGTACAGGCCGAAGAGCATGCCGGGCAGCCAGTCGAGCAGCGCGGCGAGCGAGATCAGCCGCGCGTCACCCGTCCTGCTGGCGACCAGCAGCGGTCCGGCGGCGAGGGCCATGCCCGAGCCGACCGAGTTGAGCCAGCTGGAGCCGAGCAGCCAGCGGAAGTCGAGGCCGAGGCGTCGCGGCGCGACTGCCTCGAGAACGCCCCTCACAAGAGGCGGACGTTACGCCAGCTGGAGGTCCTCGGCGGTGTCCGCCGCGAGGATGTCGCTGGCCCGTGCAGCCATGAGGCGATCGTTCTCCTCCGAGAGGCGGAGGACGAGGGACTCCAACTCGGCGACCCGGTTGCGCAGTCGAGCGTTGTCGACGGCAAGCCGCGGGTCGCGGAGGTCGCTGTTCAGGTGGCCGATCAGCGCCTTGGCCATGAAGTGAAACCTTCCGCTTCGCGAGACTGTGTGATCCGACACGGACCGTCTACAAGAGTCCCACTCGGTCCGGCCGGGGTCAAATGCTGCGCGGCCTGCGCGGAGCCGGCTGGCAGCGCGGGCAGAAGTACGACGAGCGGTTCATGAACGCGACCCTGCGCAGGGGCGTTCCGCAGCGTCGGCACGGCTCGCCCTCGCGGCCGTAGGCGTTGAGGGACCGCTCGAAGTAGCCGGACTGGCCGTTGACGTTGACGTAGAGCGCGTCGAAGGAGGTCCCGCCCTGGGCGAGCGCCTGGTCCATGACGTCGCGGACGTGGCCCAGCAGCTCGGCGACCTTGGGTCGGGTGAGGCGATCGCCCGGGCGGTCGCCGTGCAGCCCGGCCCGCCACAGGGCCTCGTCGGCGTAGATGTTGCCGACGCCGGAGATCCGGGTCTGGTCCAGCAGCAGCCGCTTGATGCTCGAGCCGCTCGCGCGCACGCGCGCGATGAACAGGGTGTCGTCGAAGTCGGGGTCGAGCGGGTCCCGCGCGATGTGGGCGATCTCGTGGGGCAGCTCCGCTCCCCCGGCCGAGACGCTCAGGCCGCCGAACATGCGCTGGTCGACGAAGCGGAGCTCCTGGGTCTCGACAGGCTCGACCACCCTGGAGGGCTCGACCACCCTGGACGGCCCGACCACCCGAGACGGCTGGACCTCCGGGGAGAGGGTGAAGCGGACGCGGAGGTGCCGCTCGTCGGGTACGCCGGCGGGCTGGACCAGCATCTGGCCGCTCATGCCGAGGTGGGCCAGGATCGCGTCGCCGCTGTCCAGCGGCAGCCAGAGGTACTTGCCGCGGCGGCGGGCCGCCTCGACCCGGCGACCGGTCAGGTCGGCGGCGAACCCGGGCGCGCCGGACGGGTGGCGCCGTACGGGCCGCTCGTGGAGGACCTCGACGCGCTCGATGGTGGCGCCGACGACGTGGCGCTCGAGACCGGCGCGGACGACCTCGACCTCGGGGAGCTCGGGCACTGCGGTCGGGCGGGGTCAGCCGGCCGTCGGGAGGCCGGCGGAGATCTCGCCGTACGCCGTCTGCGCGGCGCCCTGCTCGGCCTCCTTCTTCGACCGGCCGGTGCCGTTGCCGTAGAGGTGGCCGGCGACCCGGACCTGGGCCGTGAAGGTCTTCTGGTGGTCGGGGCCGTCGTCCTCGATGACGTACTCCGGGACGCCGAGGCTGTGCTCGGCGGCGAGCTCCTGAAGCGAGGTCTTCCAGTCGAGGCCCGCGCCGAGGCCGGAGGCCGTCTCGATCAGCGGGTCGAAGAGGCGGTGGACGACCTCGGCCGACACCTCGATGCCGCCGCTGAGGTGGATCGCGCCGATGACCGCCTCGACGGTGTCGGAGAGGATCGATGCCTTCTCGCGACCGCCGGTGGTCTCCTCGCCGCGACCGAGCTTGATGTGCTGGCCCAGACCCAGGGTCTTGGCGACCTCGGCCAGCGCGCGGGCGTTGACGACCGCCGCGCGCAGCTTGGCCAGCCGGCCCTCGGGGAGGTCCGGGTGGATCCGATAGAGCGTCTCGGTGACGACCACGCCGAGCACCGAGTCACCCAGGAACTCCAGGCGCTCGTTGGTCGGCGGGCCGCCGTGCTCGTAGGCGAACGAGCGGTGCGTCAGGGCGCGGTCGAGCAGCTCGGGGTCCAGGACCGGATCCCCGAGCTCGCGACGAAGGTCCTCGTAGTCGATGACCGCGTCCCCGAGGCGCGGGTCAGAGGACCTGGCGACGGTCGGCGCGCGCGCCGTACTGACCGCACGTGCCGCAGGCACGGTGCGGGAGGTGCTTGGCGCCGCAGGCCGGGTTCGCGCAGGTCACCAGCGTGGGGGCGACGGCCTTCCACTGCGACCGACGGTGACGCGTGTTGCTGCGCGACATCTTCCGCTTCGGAACAGCCATGGTCTTCTCCCTTGGATCTTTGAGGTCTTCAGTCGTCGGACTCGTCGGTCAGGCCCTGCAACGCCGACCAACGCGGGTCGATCGGCGCGTCGTGTGCGTGGTCCGGGTCGTCGGCGAGCCGGGCTCCGCACTCGGAGCACAGCCCGGGACAGTCCGGCTGGCACAGCGGCTGGAACGGCAGTGCGAGCACCACCGCATCCCGCAGCAGGGGCTCCAGGTCGACCAGGTCGTCCCGGAGCATGCTGACCTCGTCGTCCTCCTCCGCCTCGGCGGAGTCACGGATGTCGTCGTAGACGAACAGCTCCTGGAGCGTGGCCTCGATCTGGTCGTGGATCGGCTCCAGGCACCGCGCGCACTCACCCTCCAGCTCGGCTTGCGCCGTACCGGTGATCAGCACGCCCTCCATCACCGCCTCCAGGCGCAGGTCCAGGTGGACCGGCGCGCCCTCGGGAACGGCCAGGACTTCGATGCCCAGATCTGCCGGGGCCGGCACTGTCCGTGTCACCTGAGTCTGGGACCCCGGGCGGCGTCCGAGCTCGCGAGTATCGAGCACGAGCGGCGCTCTCGGGTCCAGGTCGCTCAAGGCTTCACTTCCAGGTCCGGGCACAGCAGATCGGCTCAATGCTAATGGGGCGCCGGTCGGGCGGCCAAATCTGGGTCCTGGCCCGGCTCACGCGCCGGTACGCCGCTCGCCGATGCGCCTGGTGAGCCGGTCGTGCACCGAGGCCGGGACGAGCCCCGAGACGTCGCCCCCGAGCGAGGCCACCTCCTTGACCAGGCTGGACGAGACGTAGCCGAGGCTGGCCGTGGTCGGCACGAAGACGGTCTCGACGCCGGTCAGGTGCGCGTTCATCTGGGCCATCGGCAGCTCGTACTCGTAGTCGTTGCCGCCGCGCAGGCCCTTGACGATCGCCTGCGCCTCGACCTCGCGGCAGAAGTCGACGATCAGGCCGTCGAAGCCCATCACCGTGACGTTGGGCAGGTCCGCACAGGCCTCGCTGAGCATCTCCAGCCGCTCGTCGGGGTCGAAGAGACGGCTCTTGGAGATGTTCGTGCCGGTGGCGACGATCAGCTCGTCGAAGAGGGCGGCCGCCCGCCCGAAGATGTCGAGGTGGCCGTTGGTGACCGGGTCGAAGGAGCCGGGGCAGACCGCACGAGTCATGGGTCAGAGGCTAGTGGTGGGTCGCGGCGCTCGCGAACCAGAGCGTCGTCTCGCCGTACTTCTTCTGGCGGCGCTTGCCGGGCAGCGGCTCGAGGCGGCGCGGCCACATCGGCTCCGGGCTGCGCGAGGCCCGCTCGACGATCACGAGGGCATCGCCGGCGAGCCAACCCTGGGCTGAGAGCAGGGCGAGGTCGTCGGCGACGGTGACTTCGTCGAGCGGATACGGCGGATCGGTGAAGACCAGGTCGTACGGCGCCGTCGCGCCACCCGCGAGCGCCGACGCCACCGGCAGGTTGGTGACCACGGCGACGTCGCAACCGATCTCGCGGGCGTTGGACCGGATGAGCTCTGCGGTCCGCCGGTCCGACTCGACCAGCGTCACGGCGGCGGCCCCGCGCGACCACGCCTCCAGGCCGATGGCGCCGCTTCCGGCGTACAGGTCGAGGACGCGGAGACCCTCGAGGCTGCCGACGCGGGCCTCGATCGCGGAGAACAGCGCCTCGCGGACGCGGTCGCTCGTGGGGCGGGTCGCGTCGCCCTTGGGGGTCTGCAGCCGCCGCCCGCCGGCCCGGCCGCCGATGATCCGGGTCATCGCCGCCCCGCCTCGGGCGCGCCGGGGCTGGGGTCGTGTGCCTGAGACATCGGGATCCCGATGCGTGAGGCACACGACCCGAGGCCGTGGGAGGCGCCGAGCGGGGTCGTGTGCCTGAGACATCGGGATCCCGATGCGTGAGGCACACGACCCGAGGCCGCGCCGGCACATCCCGTACGCCGAGCCGCCGTCACGACTTGTCCACGAAGTCGGACTGCTGGGACCGCTCGAGCTCGTCCACCGCGGCGGCGAGCGCAGGTGCGTCGGAGAGCGCCGGGTCGTCGTCGAGGAGGCCCTCGGCCGCGCGACGGGCGGCCACGATGGTGTCCTCGTCGCGGAGCACCCGGAGGTTCTCCAGGCTCGAGCGGCGGCCCGACTGCGAGGCGCCGAGCACGTCGCCCTCACGCCGCTGCTCGAGGTCGATCCGGCTCAGCAGGAAGCCGTCGGTCGTCGACGCCACCGCGTCGAGGCGGGACCGGGCCTCGCTGCCGGCCTCGGCCTGGGTCACCAGCAGGCACAGCCCGGGCAGGCGGCCGCGGCCGACCCGGCCGCGCAGCTGGTGGAGCTGGGAGACGCCGAAGCGATCGGCGTCCAGGATCACCATGGTCGTCGCGTTGTGCACGTCGACGCCGACCTCGATGACGGTCGTCGAGACGAGCACGTCGACGTCACCGGCCACGAACGCGCGCATCGTGGCGTCCTTCTCGTCCGACGCCATCCGGCCGTGCAGCCTGGCGAGGCGGAGGCCCGCCAGCGGCCCCGACTCCAGCCGCGGCAGGAGGTCCTCGACGGTCGCGGGCTCCCCCGGCCGCACCGGCTCGGTGCCGTCCTCGTCGACGTCGACCGCCTCCACCAGGCCCTCGTCGGCCTGCTCGGCGGAGATGCGCGGGCACACGACGTACACCTGGTGGCCCTTGTCGACCTCCTCGCGGATGCGTGCCCAGACCCGGTCGAACCAGGCCGGGTGGTCGGCGAGGGGTACGACGTTGGACTGGATCGCCGCGCGCCCGGCCGGCAGGTCGCGCAGGGTGGACACCTCGAGGTCGCCGAAGACGGTCATCGCGACGGTGCGCGGGATCGGAGTCGCGGTCATGACCAGGACGTGCGGCGGGTTGGCGGCCTTCTCGGTCAGGGCAGCACGCTGCTCGACGCCGAAGCGGTGCTGCTCGTCGACGACGACGAGGCCGAGGTCGGCGAACATCACCTGGTCGGTCAGCAGGGCGTGGGTGCCGATCACGATGCCGGCCTCGCCGCTGGCGATCCTGCTCAGGACGGGCGTGCGCTGGCTCTTGGTCATCGAGCCGGTCAGCAGCTCGACCTGGGTGCCGGCCCCGGCGCTCATGAGGGTGCCGCCGTCGGCCAGCTCGCCTAGCATCGCCACGATCGAGCGGTGGTGCTGCTGGGCGAGCACCTCGGTCGGCGCGAGCAGGGCGGCCTGGCCGCCGGAGTCGACGACGCGCAGCATCGCCCGCAGCGCGACCAGGGTCTTTCCGGAGCCGACCTCGCCCTGGAGGAGGCGGTTCATGGGGTGCGGCTGGGCGAGGTCGTGGGCCACCTGCTTGCCGACCGTCACCTGACCCTCGGTGAGGTCGAACGGCAGCTTCTCGTCGAACGCCGACAGCAGGGCGCCGTCACCGCCCTCGCGGGGCGTCGCCCCCAGTCCGCGGAGCGCCCGGCGCCGCCGGCCGAGCAGCAGCTGGGTGACCAGGGCCTCCTCGAAGCGGAAGCGGTGCAGCGCCCGGCCGACCTGCGCGCGCTCGTCCGGGGTGTGGACCCAGTCGTAGGCCTGGTGGATGCCGAGGACGGCGTACTCGTCACGGACGCGGTCGGGCAGAACCTCGGGGATCTCCTCGACGACCGCGAGCGCGAACCGTACGGCGCGGGCGAGGTCCCAGGTCTCCACGCCCTTGGTGAGCGGGTAGATCGGGAACAGCCCGCCGATCTCGTCCGGCTGGAACGTCTCTCCGTCGGGCTCCTCGCTGCCGGCCAGGCCGAAGATCGACATCTGCGGGTTGACCAGCTGCCACTGGTCGCGGAAGCGGTCGGCCTTGCCGAGGAAGACGCCGCGGTTGCCCTGCGCGACCCGGCGGGCGTGCCAGTTGGCGGTGTTCTGGTTCTTGGCGAAGAACGTCATCTTCAGCCGGACGCCGTCGGTGCGGAGCACCGCCTCGACGCGGTACGCCGGACGCCCGCTGCGCCGGTCGCGGTAGGTCTTGATGTCGCACTGGGCGATCTCGCCGACGACGCACAGCATCTGCCCGACGCGCAGGTCGGCGACCTTCGTCAGCGACCCGGTCTCGAGGTAGCGCCGCGGGAAGTGGTTGAGCAGGTCGCCGACCGTGCGCAGGCCGAGACCCTTCTCGATCTTGGCGCGCTTGGCGGGCGTCGTGGCGCCGAGGACGGCGGTGAGCGGGGACCCGAGATCGATCACGCCGGCATCACTCCACCGACAGCAGGAGCGGGTAGCGCTCCTGGCCCCCGTCGTACACGACGGCGTCGAGGCCGGGGTGCTGCTCCTCCACCCAGCCGGCCAGCGCCTGCGCCAGCTCGGCGTCGCCCGGGTCCTCGCCGCTGACGATGGTGACGAGCTCGCCGCCGGCGGCGAGGAGGCGGTTGAGGACGTCCTCGGCGACCGGTCGGAGGTCCTGGCCGACCACCGCGAAGTCGCCGGCGACGACGCCGAGGATGTCGCCGGGCTCGCACGGTCCGGCGGTCGTGATGGCCTGCCGGACGGCCACGGTGACGGCGCCGTGGCGCACGTGCCGCGCGGTCGCGGTCATCTCGGTGACGTCCTGGTCGAACGTGCGCGCCGGCTCGTGCACCGCCATCGCCGCGAGGCCCTGCACCTGGGCGTGCGTCGGGATGACGGCGACCCGGACGTCGCGGTGGTCGGCCTCGGCCGTCGCCGCGGCCGCCTGGGCCGCGCGGACGGTGTTCTCGTCGTTGGGCAGCAGGACGACCTCGTGCGCGCCGCACGCGGTGACGGCCTCGAGCAGCTCGCCGGTCGAGGCGCGGTGGCCGGGACCGCCGCGTACGACGACCGCGCCGGCCTCGTCGAACAGCGCCGCGAGCCCGTCGCCCGCCGCCACAGCGACGACCTTGCGCACCGGAGCCGGTGTCGGCTCCACCGCGACCGTCTCGGCCAGCTGCTCGGCGAAGTGCGTCACGCGGATGCGGTGCGGCCTCCCCACGGCGATCCCCGCCTCGATGGCGGCGCCGACGTCGTCGGTGTGCACGTGGACGTTCCAGATCTCGTCGCCGCCGACCACGACGACCGAGTCGCCGATGTCGGCGAGGCCCGCGCGCAGCCCCGCGATGGCGTCGTCGGCCGCGTCGAGCAGGAACATCACCTCGTACGACGGCCCGTCGGCGCTCAGGTCGCCCGCCACCGCGTCCAGGTGGGCGCTGCCCGCGGTCGCGCTCCCCGAGCCGGCCGGTGAGGACACCTTGCGCAGCGGCTTGGTGACCTCGATCGGCCGGCGACCGGTCAGCGCCGTCTCGGCCGCGTCGAGAATGACGCAGACCCCGCGCCCACCGGCGTCGATGACACCGGCACGGGCCAGGACGTCGAGCTGCTCCGGCGTACGCGCCAGGGCGTCGCGGGCGGCGGCGGCCGCGGCGGTGATGACGTCGCGGGTGCGAAGGGCGGGGTCCTGCGCAGCGCGCGCCGCTCCCTCGGACGCCGCCCGGAGCACCGTGAGCATGGTGCCCTCGACCGGCTCCCCGACCGCCGCGTAGCTGGCCTGCACGGCGGTCGCGAACGCCTCGACCATGACGGTCGCGTTGCGCTCGGTCGGGTCGGAGGTGGCGAGGCGGCGCACGAACGCGCCGATCATCTCGCTGAGGATGACGCCGGAGTTGCCGCGGGCGCCGAGGAGCGCGCCCCGGGCGAACGCGGCGACGACGGTCGGCAGCGGCGCCTCGGTCAGGTCGCGGATCGCGTCGCGGCCCGCGCTGAGCGTGAGGTACATGTTCGTGCCGGTGTCGCCGTCGGGCACGGGGTAGACGTTGAGGTGGTCGATCTCCTCGCGGGCCGCGGCCAGCGCGTCGGTCGCGATGTCGGCGAAGCGCACGAGCGTCTCGCGGTCGATACCGCCGCTCTCGCGCGTGCTCGCCTCCTCGTCCATCGGGCCCGATCCTAGTGGGGCCGCCGACAGGGGCCGCGATTTCGGTCCGGGGCGCCCCCTCGGCTATTCTCGTCCGGTTGTCTGAGCCGCGCTGCAGCGTGCCATCGCCGCAGGTCCGGGCCGGACCGAAGACTTGATCAACCGCAATCTCCTAGGAGCTCACCATGGCCGCCGTGTGCGACATCTGTGACAAGAAGCCGGCGTTCGGCAACAACCGGCCGTGGTCGCGCAAGATCACGAAGCGTCGCTTCGACCCGAACATCCAGCGCGTGCGTGCCGTCGTCAACGGCACCCCGAAGCGTCTCAACGTCTGCACCGGCTGCCTGAAGGCCGGCAAGGTCAGCCGCTGACCTCCAGCTCTTCGTCGGAGGCCGTCACCTGTGGGTGGCGGTCTTCTGCGTTTTCCGGCGGAGTCCGCGAGCGGTGGCCTGTGACAGATTCACCGGCCGGCCGGTGAATCTTGAGGTGGCAGCGCCTGGCGGGCCCGCAGCGCCGGGTGGGGCGGGTGGGACTCAGAAGTGCGTCCAGCCGGTCGGACCGTCGTACTCGCCGCCGTCGACGGTCACCCGCGGGCCGTCGGTGACGGGCAGGACCTTGCCGATGACGGTCCAGCCGGCGGGGACGGAGCCCGCGTCCGGGTACGCCGCGAGCAGGGCGTGGTCCTCTCCCCCGCCGAGCACGAACTGCAGCGGGTCCGCACCGATGGCCTGGCCCACCGCCAGCAACGGCTCGGGGATCTCGAAGGCGCCGGTCGTGATGTCGATGCTGACGCCCGACGCCGTCGCGATGTGTCCCGCGTCGGCGAGCAGGCCGTCGGAGACGTCGATCATGGCCGTGGCACCGGCCTCGGCGGCCACCGGCCCCTCGGCGTACGGCGGCTCCGGGCGGCGGTAGGCCTCGACCAGGATCCGCGGCGAGCGGAAGCCGCGGCCGAGCACGGCGAGCCCGCCGGCCGCCCAGCCCTGACGACCGGCCAGCGCGACGACGTCCCCCGGCTCGGCGCCCGAACGCAGCACCGGCGACACCGAGCACGCGCCGAGCACCGTGACCGCGACGGTGACCTTGTCCGCGGCGGTCACGTCTCCGCCGACCACCCCCGCACCGACCGAGGCCGCCTCCTCGGCGAAGCCGCGCGTGAAGTCCAGCGCCCACTGGACGGGCAGGTCGGCCGGCGCCGCCAGGCCGATGGTGAGCCACTGCGGGCGCCCACCCATCGCGGCGATGTCGGCCAGGTTCTGGGCCGCGGCGCGGTGACCGACGTCCTTGGCCTCGGCCCACTCGCGGCGGAAGTGGCGCCCCTCGACGAGCAGGTCGGTCGAGACGACGACGTGCCCCTTGCGCACACGGAGCAGCGCAGCGTCGTCGCCGGGACCGACGACGACGTCCTCGCCGGGCGCGACCGCGGCCACGATCTCGGCCACCTTCTCGATCAGCCCGAACTCGCCGAGGTCCGCCAGGGTCAGGTCGCTGTCTCCCATGCCCCTATCCCAGCAGACCGCTGTTTGGGCGATTCCCCTCGGCCGGGAGTACGTTTCGAAGGATCCCTACTCCAAGGCGGCAGGAGCGCTCCATGGTGGTGCAGGCCTACATCCTCATCCAGACCGACGTCGGCAAGGCCGCCGAGGTCGCCAAGGCCGTCGGCCAGATCAGTGGCGTCACGCTCGCCGAGGACGTCACCGGCCCCTACGACGTGATCGTGCGCGCCGAGGCCCACACCGTCGACGAGCTGGGCAACCTGGTCGTGTCCAAGGTGCAGAACCTCGAGGGCATCACGCGCACCCTCACCTGCCCGGTCGTCCACATCTGAGCACCTCCGTGCCCGCCCGACGCCGCACGCTCGCGGCCGTCGGGCTGCTCGTCGCGGCCGGTACGACGGGCTGTGGCGTGTCGTCGCCCTCCGCCGCGCCGTCCCCGGTGACGCCCGGACTGTCCGCCCACGACGCCGCGGCCTGCTCGCGCTTCATGCACGCGCTGCCCAAGCGCCTCGCCGACCAGCCCCTCGCCTCCCGTTCCGCGGGCGGGCGCCGGGCGTCGTACGGCGACCCGGCGATCGTGGTGACCTGCGGCGTCGGCGTACCTCCCGGCTTCAAGATCGGCGCCGAGTGCCAGGTCGCCAACGGCGTGGGGTGGTACCTCCCGTCCGCGCAGTACGACGACCAGTCGCTCGACGCCACCCTCACCGCCGCCGGCTACCGCCCACGTGTCGAGGCCGTCATCCCCGCCGTCTACCGCCCCAACGCGCTGCCGGCCGTCATGGCCGAGCTGGCCGGCGGCGTACGGCGCGACTTCCGCAAGACCACCGGCTGCGTCTGAGCCGGCCGGCCACTAGCCGGAATCGGCCCGGCACCTGGTGCCGGGCCGATTCCGGCTAGTGAGCGGCCGGCTGTCCACAGGCCGTCTCGGGACGGTGGCGGACCGCTTTGCGGCAGCGTAGGTTCCGGATTACCTCATCTCGGGAGGCTCCATGCGCTCACTGCTCGCGTCG
>WQZX01000008.1 GCA_009780515.1 Nocardioidaceae bacterium
CTCGTCAGCACGCAGGAAGTTGGCGCGCTCTTGGGCGTGACAGAGCAGCAGGTCCGCCGGCTGGCCGAGGCGGGCGCGATCAACCGCGTGGCACGCGGACTCATCGATCGTCAATCCGTCGAGCGCTACCTCGCCTCGGGACGCGGAGGCCGCACGCGCGTCTGGGCCGAGACGACGGCCTGGGGCGCCATCGCCCTGCTCTCGGGGCGACCTGCCGAGTGGCTCACCCCGGCTCAGGCCTCTCGGGTCCGCTTAACCCTGCGCGCGACGCAGGACCCGCGGGAGCTCGCGGCTCGGCTCCGGGGCCGAGCGACTGTCTCAACCTATGCTGGCGACTTCACCGCAGAGGCCGTGATCCAGGAGCGACTCGACGACCCCGACGGGCTGGGGCCGCTACTGGTCGGAACCCGTCCCGGCCACCTCGATGGCTACATCGCGGCCGACGAACTCTCCCGCATCGTTCGCATCCTCGAGATGCGCCCCGACCCTGATGGCACGATCACGCTCAGATCGACCTCGTTCGACATGGCCCGCGTCCGCCGTCTCAGCGAGGCCAGCCCGGTGCTCGCCGCCTGCGACGACGTTGCCTCCATGGACCAGCGTCGACGTGCTGATGCCGAATGCGCGCTCGGCGCCGCACTTCAAGTCGTTCCTGGGTGATCCGTTCACGGGTCGGCGGCCGGCACTCTGTCGTGATCGCAGGTTGCCCACTGAGGTCATCAAGTTGTGCGGACAGTGTCTGCACAGTCTCTGTTCCGGCAAGATGCCAGTACGAACACCGGTCAACTTCGACAGACATCATGCAGTCAGGATCTGGTAGGAGACCTGGCCGTTGGCCCGGATTGCGGCGGGGACAAGCGCCCACGCCGGGTGTGTATCGTCGGCCAGTCGCCGCGCCATGCGGAGGCGTTGTCGGTCTTTCCGCGTGAGCTGGTCAGCGAGCACGAACGGGTCTTCGACCAAGCTAAGCAGCAGGGCGAGGTCGCGGTAGTGACGTTCAGGGTCGGCGAGGCCGGTTGCTGCAGCTTTGCCGACGATGGCGGCGAGGAGGGTGGGGCGAGGCAGGCTTCCGTGCCGTCCCTCGTGAACGATCGTCACCAGCTCGGTGCGGTCGAGTGCCTGCGTGCCTCCTGGGACTTCGACCGTTCGGCCCGGCGGGCTCGTGAGCAGGTTTGCTCTCGCCCCGACTCCCTCGGGCGCCAACACGTCGATGACCACTGGGCGGGGTTCCGCGTCGCGTTTGTACCTGTGCGCAAGCCCGTCTGCGCTGATCCCGTCGAGCACGAACCCCATCTCGTCCAGCTGGGCAACGACGGCGCTGATCGCCCTCGGGTCGGCTCGGATGTCCGCGATCACGTCGCCGTCCTGACTGATCTGCGGTGGTTCCTGTCCGTGCTCAAGTACGTGGAGGAGGACCATCTGGCCTCCGATCACTGACCAGGGTGGGGCCAGACGCTCCTGGAGGTCCAACAGGACATGCCAGAGCTCGTTGATGGGCGCAGGGAGCGGCGGCAGTTCGATCGTCACGGTCATCTGCCCGTGCCCCTGCGTAGATCCTTGAGTAATTTGTTCAACCGCAGCTGCCCCGCGCGGACTGCTCGTGGTTCGGCGCTGTGGAGCAGGTCCGCGGCGATGGCTGCGTCTGGGACCGCGTCGCGGCCTTCGAAGGGCCACACGAGCATCGGGTGGTGGATGATGAGGTTGGCGTCGTGGCTCGGCCGCAGGGCAAGGCTGCGAGCAATGTGGTCCCACTCCTTGATCGGCATATAGATCTCCGGCCTCGGCTCCCTGGCTGCGACGAGGTCGAAGCCCCGTCGAACCGCCTCTGCAGGCCCGGCTAGCAGTACGTGGTCGAAGCGGCCGAGTCGTGCTAGGGCTGCGGGGTGAGCTTGGACAGATCGCAACTCGCTGCGACCGCGAAGGATGGCGCGCCAGTCGTCTGCGCTCGGCTCATCCAGGCCGGCTGCATACGAGCGGACCTGGCTGCGTTCAGAGTAGGAGAGCCAGGGAGCGCCGCCGCCGCTCAGGATGTCGATGATCGCCCATGCGCGCTTGGGCCCGACAGGTCGACCCGGTCGTCGCTGCTGTCCTTGGAGCCGGGCGACGTCGTCGGCGTCAACCAGCCAGGCCCGACCGATCCGCCGCCCGTTCAGGTCGCCGGCAATCAACAGTTGCCGGATGCGCGATTCGCTCACTCCGAGTCGCTGCGCTGCATCCTTAACTGCAATGTCCATGCTCACCACCTTTAGGAAAGACTAGCGCTAGCAATAGGGTTTTCTAAAGGGTGATCCGTCTACGACGGACTGGTTACGCGCAGGGGCGAGAGTCTCCGTACCGGACACGCGTTGTCGATCAGCCGACGAGAGGACCAACGCTCAGCGGGAACGGCGACGACCGCTCGGCTCGCTACGAGCAGCCTGCGACCTCGGGCCAGAACAGCGGTTCGCCGAGTTGCCAGCGGCCGCGGCCGATCTCGATCGCACTTGACTGCGCGCGGAGCAATCGACGGACCTTCTTCTCGGCTTGCGCGACCTGGAGTAAGGATGGTGAGGCGGCGATCTCGGCTGCAGACAGCCAGTTGGAGCGCGATGTGGCCAGGATCTGGAGCGTGGCCCGGTGCAACGCTGCGTCGGCTCCGCGCTCTTGCATCAGCACGGAGAGGTCTGGTCTGGGTGCGTAGACGCGATCGAGTTTCACGCCGGCTTCGGTGTACTCCAACGCGACAGCTCCTCCGAATGCCGCCAGGCCCTTGAGCGCGTCGACCGTCCGCCGGCGTTGGCTCGAATCCAACTTGTGCAGTTGGTAGCCGCCGACGCCGGCCACGCCGGCCAGCAGGAGGCCCTTGAGCCACACTGGTACTCCGCGGGTGGTCAGCGCCGCGATTCCGATCAGCCCGCTCCGCAGCGCATCAACGAGGACGACGGTCGTCTGCAGTCCTAAGGCGATCGTGCCGGCATCACCGCCTGCTGATAGTGCGTTCTTCCATGCGCGTAGCTCGTCGTTGTGTCGGCGTTCGCCGTAGACGGCGGTTGTCGCTGGGCCGTCCTCGCTTAGATAGAAGGCGCCCAGGATCAAGGCCAAGGTTGCCGACGGAACGTCGTCGGGATCCTTTGCACGCAGGGCAGCGAGACGCGCCTCTTCGGCGTGGGTCTTGAGGCCCTCGGGCGGGCTCGGGATCAGGTGCAGCAAGGGGGCATAGTCGCGGACCCAGACGTCGGTGAATCTGGCAGCGTCGATCTTGCCTTCGCCGCTCCACCGTTCGTGATGCTTGAGAACTTCGCTGGCGACATGTCCCGCACAGAACAGCCGAAACAGGCCGGCCCGCGCGGCATTGACCAACGTCGTCCGCCTGCCGGTGCGGCAGGCGTACAAGACGTCCTTGCGCAGCACGTTGGCGTCGACCACGATCGCCGGAACGGGCGCGACCAAAGCGGAAGGGAACAGGCCAAAGATGTCTGCCCCTTCGACCTCTTCGTCGGACCGCTGACGATGTATGGAGTCGAGAGCAGCACGCAGCCCGTCTCGGGCACGATCCAGCACGGTCTCGAGGTCGTCAGCTTCGCGGCGCACGCCTCCGATCTGATCGCCCAGCTCGTCGAGTTGCCCCACGTCAGAAGGTTCCCATAGGCAGCCGGCCGCTCAAGTGGAATCGAGGCGCTGCCCTAATGGCTTCTTGCGTGACGTCGTCCTGCGTGCGGGCCGTCGTACTGGTCGCGGAGAAGCCTAGCGACGGGGAAGCGACTGACCCTCCGGCGCTGGCGAGAGTTCCCCGACGTGCGAAGCGAGCAGTGCCTTCAGGTTGAGGGCGATCTGGTCCTCCGCTTGCGACGCCTCGGCGCCCCACGAGGCGGCCAGCAATCTGATGGCGTCTGCAACGTCGCGCGGCACGACGGGTCGATCTTCGCGCGTGGCGAACGGGCCGTCGGTCTCTGTGAGCACGCGATCTCGCGGAAGCATCGTCATCAGCTCGCGGCCCTTCGCCGTCATCAGCATCGGCGCTCCCACGCTGAACCAGCAACCCTGCTCGATGGCGGCTTCCGCTTGGCGGACGGTGCCGGTGAACCAGTGCAGCACTGGGGTCCCTGCATGGGGCTGGGCGCGTAGCGCATCGAGGACTGGTCTAACGGCGCCTCGGCTGTGGATGGAGAGGACGCGTCCTCCGGCATCGGCGCACGATCGAAGGATGTGGGTGAACACGTCGGCCTGTGCCGTTCGCGATTGGGCGAAGCGCGGGCTGCCGTCCAGTCCGATTTCTCCGACGAATGGTGTGGTGGCTACGAGCTGGTCGAAGAGAGCCAGCTCGTGACCGCGTTGCTGTGCCAGTTCTGGATGGAGACCCAAGGCCGTTCGGATCATGGGCCGTCCAGCTGCCAGGGTCGCGGTACCGGCGAACGCGGAGGGGGTCGTCGTCACTGACAGCACTGCTACCTGCTCCTGCTGCGCCGCGGCAGCCGCGGCGTCAGGGTCGGGATACAGGTCCAGATGGCAGTGGAAGTCGATCATGCTGGAGACGGGGCCCGTTCAGGTGACGTTGTAGTGGTCGTGCAGCTTGCCGAGCTCGGCAAGACCGGCGTGCAGCATGTCCCTCACGGCTTCTCGCTCGTCCAGGGGGACCCACGATAGAGCGCCTCCCACCCAGTAGTCGAACCCGTCCTCTTCTACGGTCAGTCGAGCGATGGCGACGGCTCGCACGTCGTCGAAGGCCGCGTGGTTTTCGTCCTTGCGGCCCAGATCGTCGAATACGTAGCCGGTGCCGTCGGGCTGGTCCCAGGCCAGGAATGCGGCGCGGCGGACTTGGCAGGGAAGGCATCGCCCGCAGTGGCGGTAGTTGTAGCGCTGGAAGCGCCCACAGCTTGTGCTCACGTGCGCGAGTTGAGCCAGCAATTGCTGGTCCTGGCACTCGGCCAGCATCTGTCCCTTGGTGCGCAGTCGATACGGATTGACGAGGCGTACGTTCAGCCCGGTTGCGTCGAGCAGCTGCTGAAGGAGTCCCAGGAAGCGGGGGTGAGCGGTACGCGTGCTGAGGCTTCCTACTCGCATGGGCGTCAGCGGCGGATTGATTGCGATGAAGCCGTTCTCGTTGACGTACAGGTCGACGGGTGTTCCGTCGGGGGTGGTGATCGTCGAGGCGACAAGGACCGCGTAGGCGATGAAGATGAGCGAGCGGACGCGCTGGCTTGTCTCGTCGGTGCCGGCGATGGCGCTTGTGTTCGTGCTGTGGTTGAGCTGGATGCTCGGCAGGTTGGTGCCGAGACGGGTAGCGAAGTTCTCCTGTTTGGCTGCGTCCCCGCGCACGGTTTGGCTGACGAGGAAGGGCGTCTTGCCGGCTTGGACGAGATCGATGCCGCCGATGAGGCTGTCGAGTCCGCCAGAGAGTAGGGCGACGCAATCGGCCTCTGGTGCGGTCGTGGCCTTCGACGTCTTGAAGGGGACGGTCGCGGTGGTGGTGATCTCGATGTCCCAGATGTCGGTGGTGAGGAATTCGAGGGCGCTGGTTAACAGCGAGAGGTGGGGCTGCCAAGCATCTGGTTCGGCTAGGGCGAGGTCGAGGCTGATCTCGCGGGTCCAGCCGTCGGGGCTGTTGCGACGAAGGGTCGCGGCGTCCGCGACGATGGCGGCTAGGGCGATGGAGAGGAAGTCCCAAGCGCGGGCACTGGGCTTGAGGTTGGCGCGTCGGACCTCTTGGAGAATGGAGGCGCCGGCCGTGAGGCCGTGTGCATTGCCGGGCCGGGCGTACAGCTCGATGGGTGTTGCGCCGTTGGATACGTGGCCCTCTGTGGCGAAGACGGCTCCGGTGGGGCGGACGGTGTACTTCATGCCAGATATCCCTCGAAGACGGCCAGACTGTCGGCGAGTGCGTGTGCGACGGTGGCCCGCACGTTGGTCGTGGTCATCGGTTGGCCCGCATCGCGCAGGCGTCGGAATGACTCGGCGATCGTTTGACGGATGTAGTTGCGGGCCTGCTTGAGCCTTGCCAGGCCGATGGTGGCGTTGGGCGCGTTGTCGACGAGGTGCTTTCCGACGTCGAGGCTGAATCGCCGGTATACGTCGTGGGCCGCGTAGCGCTCGATCACGAACTCGCGCTGCTGGTCGTTCAGGTTCAGGAGGTCGACGTCGGCGTGGTCGCGCAGAAGGTCTGAGAGGGCATTGCGGATAGCCTCGCGCGACGCTTCGGCATCCTGGGTGCCGTCTTGGGGTCGGGCGGCTTCGACGACGGCGTCGATGACCTCGTCGGCGGACTTGCCTTGCAGAAGGGCACGGTCCAAGCCCGGGTCGGCGTTGCTGGGGTCGAGGGCTCGGCTAAGCGATCTGGCAGTGGTCGAGATCGACCCGAGGCGGCGCGACATGGTGCTGGCACCGCCGTACCCGGTGCTGACGTAGTGCGCGATGCCGCGGCGCATGCTCACGGCGTCACCGTTCTTGGCGAACGATGCGAGGTTGCGTCGGGCGCTGACGAAGCGTCGATCTGGTGCTAGCGGATCCGGGTCAGAGGGCGGCGTGAGGCCGGGCAGGGTCTCTGGCTCCGGTACGGGCGTTCCCTCTGGGGCTGCGGGGTCGGTGTCGTCTGGCAGCGGTTCGGCCCACGGTGGAACGAGCGCGACGTTCGGTCCGGGGCCGGTGCTACTTTGCGATGTTCCCATTGCCCACTCTTTGCGCGATGGCTGCCTTCACGGGCGGCTCGATGTCTGGGCTGGTGGACCAGGTCTGCATCAGGTCGCTTGCCCACGCTTGCCCGGAGAGCCGGGGAATGAGATCGGGCTGGATCTGGGCGGCTGGACGGCCACCGAGGAAGCCAGCCAGGCTTCCGCTCAAGCTGGGAGCGACCTGGACCATGACCAGCAGGGCTTCGAGGATCTCTGGCACGCCCCACTCGTCGATGGGGCGAGCGATGTCGAGAAGTCGGTCGAAGATGCGGGCTTGCTCGGGTCCGGTGAGTGTTCCGAGACGGTCGGTTAGCGCTGCTGCTTCGCCAGGGTGTTCCTTGAGCGCGTTGAGGAGCTCGACCGCGGTCGAGGACATCCCGTCCTCCACCGTGAGGATGGGCAGATGTTCGCGGCTGACGTAGAGAGCGCCGCGCATGTCGATGTCCGCCAGCCGGGGCGGCAGCGCGAGCCACTCCTTGGGAAATCCTGTTGCCCATCTTTCGGGAATGGGGTCAGGCGCGGACGTCGCCACGGCATCGCCCTTGGCTGCGACCTTGGCAGGCCCCGTTTCCGCGGCCCCAGCACCTGGAGATCCGGCACGTGGAGATCCGGCAGGCTCCTCCTCATCGACCAGATCACCAGAGGCTTCCACGCTTCTTGCATCAGTGTCTGAATCGGAGTCACCGGGCTCCCATCCGTCGAGCAGGTGCGGCTTGCCGTCCACGCTGTTGGTGATGCTCGTCGCGAGCTCCCGGTAGAGCTCTGGTGGCGCGAGACGTTCGAAGAGCAGCAGTTTCGCCAATGCGGCTTCGTCGACGAAGACCCCTTGGTTCTTGGCCACGGCCATGCGCACCGAGAGGGCGTTGAGAAATCGCTTGACCAGCCGAGGGTTGCCGGCGATGCCGCTCGCGGTCGCCATGATTGTGGTCAGGCGGTCAGCGGTGTCGAGCTGGGCGACCAACTCGGTCGGTAGGTCGATCCCGAGGTCCTGGATGAATGCGCGGTCGATGCGCAGTCCTTGCCAGGTCTTCGCCAGCCGCTCGCAGACGGCAACGCGGATGGTCTCGCGCTCTTCTTCCTCCAGGGTGCTGTTGTGCACGTAGAGCAGGAACATGTAGGCGCGGACTTCTTGTGTGCCCAACATCGGGACACGGATGGGAATCTGGATGAGCTTGTCGAAGTAGTTGGTGACCAGGGCGTCGTCTGGCTGGTCGAAGTGCTTCTTGACCGCGTGCTTGATCATCTGGTCGTCGGCGGCGATGACGAAGGCGGTGCCGTCCAAGAAGAGGAACAGGCGGATGGCCTCGAGCGTCGAGACTGCGGTTTCGGGCAGGCATCGGTCGAGATCGTCGATCAAGACCACAAGGGTGACGTCGAGCTCGGCGAGTGCTGCAACGAAGGAGTCGCGTAGGGCCTGGATTCGCTGTCGGGGGCTTTCGTCCTGTGCGGGCTTCAGGAGTCCTTTGGCCTGCTTGGCACCTTCAGTGATCGTGGCCTGCGTGTCTTCGATCAAAGCATCGTCGACGCCATCCTTGCGACCCCGGGTGAACAGGGAGGCGAACTGACCGATCAATCCGACCGGTGGCAGCCCTAGAGCCAGGGCGGCCGCGGAGCCCGCGGTCAGGCTCGCGAGCCTGAACCAGTCGATTCGTCGCAGGAATTCCTGGGTCTTCTCGATCCCGGTCTTTCGCTCCTGGGCGACTGCGGCAAGCTTCACCGCGATCGCTTCCATCAGCGCCGCTCGGGCGTCGTCGTAGCCCTGGTAGAGCCAGGCGTTGAAGGAGACGAAGATGTACTGCGACTGGAAGTCGCCCACCTTGAGACCGGCCTGGTGCGCCCGTTCCTGTTCGCGGCGCTCGAGAGCTTCCTTGGTGAGCATCACCAGTGAGGACTTGCCGACTCCCCAGGCCCCCGAGACTCCGATGGACAGGGGCTTGCCTTGGGCCTGCTCGATCAGCTCCACCACCGAGTCAGCGACGGTGGAGAAGTTGATGTAATCGATGTTCGTCTCGGTGTCAGCCCACACGGCCACGCCCTCCGCTCCCGGGCCCTGAGATCGCTGGTCGTCTCGCGGTCCTTTGCCTTCAGCGGAGGGTATCGGCGCGCCGCTCATGTGCGCCGCAGTTTCGCGAAGGTCTCCGGCAAGCCCACTGGTCGTGCCCACCGATGCGCGATCCTTGCCCCGTGGCCGACGCACCGAGCTTTCCTCCTGGCCTGAACCTCCGGACCGCTTCGGCGGCCGGCGATGCGGTGTTCGGGCTCGACGTCCTGGATCGGCTCGTCCACGAGCTGAGGGCCGCCGCCCAGGCACGGCGGACCGAGCGAGCATGGGGCCCGGGCGTCTTGGGGTGCTCGATGTGGATGGACGATCCGGAGTTGATCGAGGTACTCGGTCAGATGGCCAACGCGTGTGTCGTGGTGACCAAGCAGCCGCGATGGCGCTACGACGGCGCTCGCACTGAACCACTCAAGGCCTTGGCCTCTTCAAACGGCTTGGCGCAGCAGGCCTACCACGAGCTCTCCGAGCTGGCTCCCCTCGTGGACGGAAACCCAGTCGTGGTCGGCCCCTGGCACCGCGACTGGGACGACAACAACATCGGCGCGGTACGCGAAGTCGGCTTCCGCAAGGTGGGCAACCACCTCGTGCCGATCGTGCACGCCAAGATCATGCTTCTAGGTCAGATGTACTGGACCGACGAGCACCCGTCAGGGCACGTCATGGACATCATCGGGTTCCGACCACAGCGCCTGTGGATCGGCTCCGCGAACTTCACCAAGAGCTCGCGCAGCAGTCTCGAGATGGGCATGTGGACCACCGACCCAGACATGCTCGCAGCCGCCCGCCAGTGGCTGCTCTCCCTCGTCGCGATCTCAGAGCCACTGGGAACCGGCTCGGACTCGATGCAACCAGAACTCGTACCAGTCGAGTACGACCACGATGCGATGGTCGAGTACATGCGTGAGGCCGCCGCCTACTCGGAGTGGGACGACGACTAGGACCGGAGCCGAGTACCCGGCAGCATCGTCTCGCGGCGGGCTAAGCACCTGCTCGCGATGTGCTGCTGCGTCAGGAGCCGACTGTGGCCTGGTCAAGTCGGCGATGGATCAGCGACAGCGTCCCAAGCACGTCAAGGGCATCGAGCTCGGTGAGATCCCACATCAGCCTCGGCTCGTGCGCCGCCGGGTTGCGGAAGGCACTGAACAGGCCCTTGGCAAGGTTGGCGACGCCCAACTGCTCGTCGCGCTCGGATCGACTCTTCCCGCCGTTGATCCTGATCCAAGGCGACTGACCGGCCATCGCCCGGTCGACCAAGGCGTAGCCGTCCGCGTCGATACCGGTCAGCTCGCGCAGTCGAGCACCAAGGCCCTTGATCGCCTCAAAGACAGCCTCGTAGTAATCGCTTCGCAACAGTTCCTCACGGCAGTACGCAGCCACATGCGCATGCGCACCACGCTGTTCCAGCAGGTTGCGAAGACGCCTCGTCCTGGCGAGGGCCTCGGTGTCCGTGGTTGCGAGTTGAGCGGTTGTGACCCGCCCGTCGTCAAGCACTTTCAGACCGACCAACGACAAGGCCTGGTTGAGTTCATCGCGCGCGATGTCAGCTGCTGGTTTCCGGTCGAGCGTCCGGTCCGGCCGCATCGCCACCGTCACCAGCTTGACCAAAGCGTTGCCGGTCTGGGTCTTCGCCTGGTTGCTGCTCAGCGCGTGCGCCAGCCGACGCCACTTCGTATGCCCCTCCCCCGGGTCGTCCTTGAGAGGAACCTCGGCCGCAAGACGTGTGAGCTCACTTCCGGAGTAGAGATCGCCGATGACCTTGGCGACAGTCTCGATCGTGCCGGCAGGGAATGAGCGAATGATGGCCACGAGCCAGTCTTATCGATGGGAGATAGCAGGAGGTCCACTATTGGGCAGAACCGAGCACACAAAGTGCCATCCGCCGATCGGGGCGGATGAACATCCCCAAGAACGGCAACGGAGTCGAATCCGAGGCCACGCGGAGCGCATGCGCAGTCGCCATACGCGAACGTCAGGTCGGCCACGCAAGCGTTGCGGTACACGTGTCCCTGTTAGACGGCGGTCACCGATGTCAGAGTCGCGAGCTTCGCGGCAGTTTGGTCGTGACCATCACGGATGAGCGCCCGGGCGACCTCGTCCGGCAGCTTCCACAGCTGGGTCTTCGTCCGAGAAGCGACAGGACCATCGCCGAGCCGAACGACCGTAAGGCGGCCGCCGCGAGACTCATGATCCGACTTGAAATTTGCGAGCCTCAACTCCGTGGCCACTCGCAGGGTAGTCGGCCACCCGCGGACGAGCCAGCGGATATCACTCAGCGCTCCGCTGGCCGCGGCGACCGGGACAAGAACCATCATCAGGAGCACCGCGAGCACCAGCGAACCGGCGAGGACCGTCGGAACCCAGCTGAGATGAAGCAGCGCGCCGAGAACCGCGCCACCGAAGATCACAACGGCCGCGATGCCGAGCAACCTTGGCATGTGCCGAGTGAGGCCAGCGAGGCGCTCGTAGGGCCGCGTCGGGGAAGCTCTTCAGCGATCCCAGCCTCGATTGCGATGACGTGCTGGGGTGACGGCGAATGGTTCTCGAAGTAGGTCAGACCGGTGTTGTCGTAGATCCCGCCGTCTGCGTACAGGCCGCTGGCCCCAGGCAGGCCACGAGGCAGGAAAACGCCCGGGAAGGCGGCTGACGCCTCGGCGTACTCGTGGACGGCAGCAGTCGCCGAGAGGGCAGCGTGGTCGAATGAGGCATAGGTGCCTTCGGCCAACGACGTGGCGTTGAACACGAATGCGTTCAACGAGAGTTTGCGCTCGTTGATCATAGGAAAGTCTCGTGGCGTCGCGGTGTACAGATTGGGGCGTCTCCTCCGCCAAGTCAGCCGCAATGGGCGGTACCAGATGCCCTGGGTCCGGAAGAGCGCCAGCATCATGATCGCGGCCATGGCGACGAGCGGCTCAGCCGACAAGGTTCTCCCAGCGGCCGATTGGTGGCGATACTGCAGCAGGGCATAGGCCAGAACGGAGAGCACGACCACTCCACTTGCGACAAGCCACCAGCGGCGTCTCGGCCAGTAGGCATACCGCGCGATGCGCTCTTGCACGAGCCGTAGAGCGTCTTGGTCGGTTGGCGCATCGCACCAAGCCAGCTCAAGAGCGAGGAGCGCGCTACCCGAAACCGTGCTCACGACCAGCCGCTTGTCATGCTGCTCCGCATACTCACACACGGCCTCCAGCGCACCCACACTGAACAGTGCCGCTCGAACCCCACCACCTGAGAGCGCGACACCAAGCGTGCCCTCATCCAACGCCTCGAACGAGCCGTCACAACCCGGGTCGGCGTCGATCGTCACGCCCGCGAGCATAGAGCCACCGTAGAGGCCACCCGCAGCGACTCCGAACGGCTCGGGGAAACACCGCGGGGTCACTCACCACTGTGCTACTCGACGGTTGGACCAGTGTTGCAGCCCTCGGACACTGTCGTTGCCCGACAGGTGCCCACACCCATTGGAACTAGAGTCCTGAGCGTGGACCTGCCCGTCATGCCGCCGATCCTTCCGATGCTGGCGAAGACCACCACGCTCGAGAAGGTGCTCGCGCTGCTTCCTCACGTACAAATAGAACCGAAGTGGGACGGGTTCCGCTGCATCGTGTTCAAGGACGGCGACGAGGTCGAGCTCGCCAGCCGCAACACCAAGCCGCTGACGCGCTACTTCCCCGAGCTGGTCGAGGCGATGCGGACGCAGCTGCCCGAGCGGTGCGTGCTCGACGGGGAGATCTTCGTGGCGGTCGGGCCACGACTGGAGTTCGAGGTGCTGCAGGAGCGGATCCACCCCGCGGCCTCCCGCATCAAGCTCCTCGCCGAGCAGACGCCGGCGTCGTACGTTGCCTTCGACCTGCTCGCGATCGGTGACACCGACTGGACGGGTCGTCCCTTCGGGGAGCGGCGGGCCGAGCTCGAGCGCGCGCTCGGCGGGCTGCCCGAGGACGGTCCCTGCCACCTCACCCGCACCTCGACCGACCCGAGGCTCGCCGAGGAGTGGTTCAACGTCTTCGAGGGCGCGGGGCTCGACGGGGTCGTGGCCAAGCCGCTCGGGTCGCCGTACGAGCCGAACAAGCGCGCCATGCTCAAGATCAAGCACGAGCGCACTGCCGACGTGGTGCTGGCCGGCTACCGCGAGCACAAGACCTCGACCCCCGACCAGCCGCTGATCGGCTCCCTCCTCCTCGGCCTGTACGACGGCGGCGAGCTCCAGCACGTCGGCGTCTCGGCCTCGTTCACCGCGGCCCGGCGGGCCGAGCTGTGGCAGGAGCTGCAGCCGCTGGTCTGCCCGATCGAGGAGCATCCCTGGGGCCGCTGGCAGGAGTTCCTGGTCGCCAACCCGGGGCGCCAGCCCGGCACGCAGAGCCGTTGGAGCCAGGGCAAGGACCTGTCCTTCACCCCGCTGCGACCCGAGCGCGTCATCGAGGTGAAGTACGACGCGATGGAGGGCCGCCGCTTCCGCCACACCGCCCACTTCAAGCGGTGGCGGACCGACCGTGACCCGGAGAGCTGCGGCTACGACCAGCTCGAGCAGCCGGTCCGCTACGACCTCGCCGACGTGCTCGGCGGGTGACGGTGGCAGCGGCCTCCCGACGGGTGTAGGACTGACCCATGGACGCCAACAAGGACCGGTACGACGTCGTCCTCCTCATCGAGGAGCAGCTGAGCGACAAGGACGCCGGCGTGGTCCGGGCGCTCCACGAGGGCCTCGACGACCAGGAGGTCGTCTACCACGTGCTGGTGCCGATGAACGACGCCGCCGCCGCGATCGAGGCGTCGATGACCGCCATCGGCGCGGGCGACATGGTGGTGCCGTCGCCGAACCTGAACACCGACGAGATCGCCGCCCTGCGCGAGGAGTGCCGCACCGACGCGCAGACCGGTGTCGAGGCGTCGATGCGAGCGCTGACCTCGGCCGGTGCGACCGCCGGCACGGCCACCGTCGTCGAGGAGTCGCCGATCGACGCGCTTGCCGCGAAGGTCAAGGAGGTCGACGGGCGCGAGGCGATCATCCTGACCCAGCCCCACCTCGTCGCGGAGTTCTTCCACGTCGACTGGACCTCGAAGGCGCGCCGGCACATCGGCGTACCCGTCCTGCACCTGCTGGAGCACAACCCGCCCGAGTGACGCGCGCAACGCGGTCCACGGCCGTTCACCGCGGGTTCAGGAGCGCCCGATAAATTGGGAGCGTGCTGGATGGTGCGGACCCGCTCGCGAAGGTCGTCGACTCCCTCGAGGACGACGGCTTCGCCGTCACCTCGCCGGTCACCGGCGCACTCCTCGTCCGGGGACGGTTCTCCAACGCCGAGCGCATCGCCCTGCAGGCGGCGGCCCGTGCGGGCGACCAGCGGATCGCGGTCTGGGCGCTGAGCCACCGTGACGACTGGGCCCTCGTGTGCTGGGAGCGGCCCAACCTGGTGACGATCACCAAGCGCGAGCTGGCACCGCTGCGCTGGCGCCACCGCGTCCTGCCGCCGTCGCTGCAGCCGAACGCGCAGACGTTCCTCGAGGGCGCCTCCAGCCCGTTCGACATCGTCACCCGCCCGAAGCACCAGCCGACCGAGGAGGCCAGGGCGATCCTGGCGACCTTCGACGTGACCGACCCGGCGCCGCCGGGCTGGGAGCCGCCGATCGTCGAGCCGCCGCGCGTCGTACGCACCACCGTGCCGACGGGCGCGTCGCGGCCGCGGACGGCGGCGACCCGCAGCCCGCGCGAGCCGAAGGCACCGAAGGTCGCCAAGCCCGAGCCGCAGGTCAAGGTGTGCCCCACCTGCTTCATGGCCCTGCCCGCGACCGGGGTCTGCGACAACTGCGGGTGAGCCGCGGATGGCGGTCGTCCACCGCCCGCCCGACATAATGATCGGGTGATCGCGGGGAGGTACGAGCTCGAGCGGGAGATCGGGCGTGGTGGCGCCGGAGTCGTGTGGCTGGCCCATGACAGGCTCCTCGACCGCCAGGTCGCGCTCAAGCAGGTCGGCCGCGCACCCGGGAGCATGGACGTCGACGACGAGCGGGCCGCCCGCGAGGCACGACTCAGCGCCAGCATCCAGCACCGCAACATCGTGGCCGTCTTCGACCTCGCCGTCGACGACGGCACCGGCGAGCAGTGGCTGGTGATGGAGTACGTCGCCGGCGCCACCCTCAGCCAGGTCGTCCGCGAGCGCGGGCCGATGCCGCCGGTGCAGGCCGCGCACGTCATGGGCCAGGTGGCCGACGCCCTCGCGGCGGCGCACCTCGCCGGGATCACCCACCGCGACGTCAAGCCCTCCAACATCCTGCTCGAGCGCGACGGCACCGCGAAGCTGACCGACTTCGGCATCGCCCGAACGCTCTCCGACCCCCAGCTCACCCAGACCGGCATGCTGTCGGGCTCGCCGGCGTACCTCGCGCCCGAGGTCGCGAGCGGGCAGCGCGCGGACATGACCGCGGACGTCTGGTCGTGGGGAGCGACCCTCTTCCACCTGCTGGCCGGCCACCCGCCGTACGACATGGGCGACAACGTGATCGGCGGGCTCTACCGCGTCGTCCACGACGAGCCGCCACGGCTTGCCGACGCCGGTCCGTTGGCGCCGGTCCTCGAGGGCACGATGGTCAAGGACACGGCACAGCGCTGGCCGATGACACGGGTGCGCGACGAGCTCGCGGGCCTCGACCCGGATGGCGCGGAGGGCGCGGAGGGCGCGGAGGGGCAGACCCTGGTGATGTCCGCCGTACCGGCTCCTCCGTCGCAGCCGCCGGCGTCCCCGGCGGCGACGGCGGTTCTCCCGACGCCGCCCGGCCCGACCGCTGCGGGTGCGCGGGCTGCTCGGGCCGACGCGGAGACGGCGCCCTGGTGGCGGCGTCCGGCGGTCGTCGTCGGCGCGATCGCCGCGGCGGTGCTGCTCCTCGTCCTCGCGCTGACCGCCCTCCTCGGTGGGGGCGGCGGGGGCGGGACCAGCAGCGCCGACAGCCGGCGTACGGCGGCCCCGCCGACCAGGAGCTCCTCGTCGCCGAAGCCGCCCGCCTCCCCGACCGTCGCAGGCATGCGGTTGTTCATCCAGGACTACGTCCGCACGGTCGCCGCCGACCCGTCGCAGTCCTGGCAGATGCTGACGCCGGAGTTCCAGCGCGAGAGCGGGGGCTTCGCGCGCTACAGCAGCTTCTGGGACCCCGCGACCAACGGCACCGTGACCGACATCCAGGCCGACCCGACCACGCTGCGGGTGACCTACCGGCCGCACTTCGACGACTGGCGCAACAGCGACAACCCGACCATCCTCGACCTCGCCTTCCGTGAGGGTCGCTACCTCATCGCCGCCGAGCACACCGCGGGCTTCGTCCCGGTCACCACGCCCCCGCACCCGCCCCACGGCAACGGCCACCCGGGTGGGCACGGCAAGGCCCCGGGTGGGCACGGCAAGGCCAAGGGCCACTACAAGAAGTAGTCGCTACCGCGGCGGGGAGGGCGCCCGCGGGCTGCGGCGGTACGCCGACACGCTCGGCTCGCCCGTCAGCCAGAACCGCCACGGCACGTCGGCGGCCTTCGAGACGCCCACGCGCGGACCGGCCGAGACGGCCTGGTCGAGC
The DNA here is from genome assembly GCA_009780515.1 of Nocardioidaceae bacterium. Lineage (GTDB taxonomy): Bacteria > Actinomycetota > Actinomycetes > Propionibacteriales > Nocardioidaceae > Nocardioides. The sequence goes on from WQZX01000008.1 coordinate 16,264, forward strand.
TCGAGCTCCGGGCCGAGCCGGACGCCGTCGACCTCGCTGACCGCTGGCAGGGCCAGGAGGTCGGTGCCGAGGTCGGCGAGCGTGATGCCGAGCGCCTGAGCCAGGTTGCCCGGGCCGCGGGCGAGGTTGGCGTCGGCGGTGTGGTTGCGCCGCTCGCGGGCCAGGTCGTGGCCGTCGACCACCTCGCCGGCCCGCACCAGCACGGCGGCTCCGTGCTCGGTCGGACCGGTCACCACGTTGGCACAGAAGTGCATGCCGTAGGAGCGGTAGACGTAGAGCCGCCACGGCGGGCCGTACATGATCTCCGAGCGCGGCGTGCGCGTGTAGGCGTGCGAGGCCGGGTCGTGGCGTCCGCCGTACGCCTCGACCTCGGTGATGCGTACGGCGACGCCGTGGCCGGTCAGGGTGCGGCCGAGCAGGCCTCGGGCCCGGACCACGACGTCCTCGACCGGTCGCTCCTCGGGCATGCACCCACCGTAGAGGGCTCGGTCACTCCTCCTCGTCGTCGAGCTTGCCCGCACGCTCCGCCTTGGCCACGATGCGGCGCACGTTGTCGACCGAGCCGCAGCCCTGATCGATCAGCTCGTTGCGCCGAGCGGCCCAGGTGGCGCCCAGGTCGCGGCGCACCCGCTCACCGACCTCGGTGCGGGCCGGGGAGATGATGCTGAGCTCCTCCTCGGCGATGTGGTGGGAGATCAGGTTGCTGAGGTTCTCGACGGCGTCGGTGAACGCCTGGGTGTCGGTGCCCTTGAGCTCGAGCACCGCCAGCAGCGCCTCGTTGCCCTCGGCGTGCTCCTCCTCGCCGTGCTCGACCTCGTGCTCGCCGACGTCGCCCGCCTTGCGCCGCAGGACCGGGTAGACCAGCTCCTCCTCGGCCTCGCCGTGGGCGATCAGCACGTCGGCGAACGCCTGCCGAACGGACTCACGATCCGACGTCGCGTCGCGCAGCTGGGCGAGGAGGTGCTCGAAGCGGCGGTGGTCGTCGACGATGAGATCGAGGACGTCGCCGCTCGTGGGTCGACCGAGGTCGATCGTGCTGGTGGTGCCGGCGTTGGTCATGCGGCCAGGTACCCGGCTTGCTCATTCCCAATCCCGCGCAGCCACCGGGCCACTACGCTCCCTCCGTGACGTCGGAGACGGGCCGGATCGCCGGCGATGCCCAGAGCAAGCCGGCCATCGAGGTCGTCGGCGCGGTGATCGTGCACGACGACCAGATCCTGGTGGCCCGGCGCGGCCCGGGGGGCGAGGCCGGCGACCTGTGGGAGTTCCCCGGCGGCAAGGTCGAGCCCGGCGAGACCCCCGAGCAGGCCCTGGTCCGCGAGATCGCCGAGGAGCTCGGCTGCGAGGTCGAGGTGGGCGCCCACGTGACCACCACGATCCACGAGTACGACGCGGTCGTGGTCAGCCTGTCGACGTACCTCTGCGCGCTGGTGGACGGCACCCCCTCGACCAGCGAGCACGCCGAGCTGGCGTGGGTGCAGCCGAGCGAGCTGCACGTGCTCGAGTGGGCACCCGCCGACGTACCTGCCGTCGACATCCTGGCGACGCGCTAGCTCCGGGTCCGCCCGGCGTGGAGCATCTCCAGCGCCTGTGCGACCCGGCGCTCCTTGGTCTCGGCGCGCTTGGCCTCGGCCACCCAGCGGGCGAACTCCTTGCGGTGGGTGTAGGCAAGCCCCTCGTACGCCGCCCCCGCGGCCGGATCGCCCGCGAGCGCCTCGGCCAGCTCCGGCGGGACATCGACCTCGCGCGTGGCGGTGTCGAGCTCGACGGCCACCTCCACGACGTCGCCGATCTCGAGCCCGGTCTCGTCGCGGATCCTGCGGGCGAGGCCGATCAGGTTCTCCCCGCCCATCCGGGCCACTGTCGTGCGCCACGTGTAGCCGTTGATGGTCACCGCGACCGGGAACCGCTTCGGCCCCTCGCCGATCTCCGCGGCCTGCCCGTCGGTCAGCACGATCGCGGACGCGTTGCCTCGGGGCAGCAGCTCGGTGGCGAAGGACAGTCGGCCCATGTGCCGATCCTAGGGCCGAGCAGCAGCCCCTAGGCTGATCGCGTGACGGAGCGCAACGTCCTGGGTGGCGAGCTCGAGCCGTGCGGCACCGATCCGCTGACCGGTTTCTACCGCGACGGCAGCTGCACCTGCGGTCCGGAGGACGCCGGCAGGCACGCCGTCTGCGCGGTGATGACCGCCGACTTCCTCGACCACCAGAAGACGGTCGGCAACGACCTCTCCACGCCCCGTCCGGAGTGGGGCTTCCCGGGGCTCACCCCGGGCGACCGGTGGTGCGTGGTCGCCGTGCGGTGGATGCAGGCCTACGTCGACGGCGCGCCCGCGCCCGTCGTGCTGGCCGCGACGAACGAGCGCGCGCTCGAGGTCATCCCGCTCGCCGCTCTCCGGGCCAGCTCGGTCGACGTGCCCGACGACCCGAGCAGCCTGGAGGGCTGACACCGGTCAGGGTCTGAGCCTGCCGGGGCTGATCCGCAGGTCGTACGGCGCGGACGTGACCCACTCTCGGTCACCTGACACCCTCACCGCCGTCCCGTAGCGACCGTCGACGAGCCGCCACGCGCTCAGCGTCATCTCGCCCTCGGGGTCGATCACCCAGTAGTCGGCGACCCCGGCGCTCTCGTAGCGAGCGAGCTTGAGCCCCAGGTCGACGAGTCTGGTGCTCGGCGACAGGATCTCGACCACGAGCAGCGGAACCGCGGTGAGCCTGCGTGCGGCGAGGTCGCTCCGCCGCACGACGAGCGCGTCTGGCTGGACCACCGTGTCGTCGGCGAGCACCACGTCGGTCGGGCTGGCGAGGACGAAGAGCTCCGGCGGGCAGCGGTCGAGCAGCAGCCGCAGGAGGTTGGACTGGATCGCCTGGTGGCTCAGCTCCGGGCTTGGCGCCACGACCAGCGTCCCGTCGACGAGCTCGTAGCGGTGCCCGTCATCGGGCACTCCCTCGAGGTCCCCGACCCTCAGCGGGCGCCGCGGCAGCGTCATCACATCGCTCATCGTGCATCAGTCCTCTCGGTGGTGCATAGGTTCGGTCATCCACGCGTACGACGATCGGCGCCACCGCCGACGTACGGCGTCACGGAGCCAGCCGGCCTGTGGACAGAGGAGCGCATCCACAGGAAGGAACTCGCCAAGTGGCTCATCCCGGGGCGGACGGGGCAGGCGGTGCGAGGATCTGCTCGTGCGCAACGAGCAACGCCTCCACAGCCGTACAGCGGAGTCACGGGCGTTCGTCCAGCGCGTCCAGCTCGTGATGGGCCTGACCGCCCGCCTCAACGCGCTTCCCTTCGACGACCTCGACGGCCGCCGTGCGCTGCTGGTCGAGATCTTCGGCGGGCCGGTGCCGGAGTCGCTGTCGATCCTGCCGCCCTTCTACTGCGACCACGGCCTGGGCGCGAGCTTCGGCGAGCAGGTCTTCATCAACCAGGGCTGCTACTTCCTCGACCTCGGCGGCATCACCATCGGCGACCGCACGATGATCGGCCCGCGGGTCACGCTCAGCACCGCCGGCCACCCGGTGGAGCTCGAGGAGCGCTACGACGGCATCACCCACGCGCCGATCGTGATCGAGGACGACGTCTGGATCGGCGCCGCCGCGACCATCACCCCGGGCGTCACCATCGGCCGCGGCTCGGTCGTCGGAGCGGGCGCGGTCGTGGCCAAGGACGTGCCGCCGATGAGCGTCGTCACCGGGACGAGCGTGGTCGAGCGCCGCCGGATCGGCCGCCAGCAGCTCCACGCCTGATTCGCCGACTGTTCACGATCGGACCCTGGGCAGCCGCCACCGGGCGGGCCTACCCTGCGATCAGGCGCCGGGGGGATCGCCGCCGGCCGACTCGGAAGGAGCACCCCATGGGTGTGGAGAACGACCTCGCGGACATCACCGGCATCGGCCCGAAGTACGCCGAGCTGCTCAAGGGCGTCGGTGTCGACTCGGTCAAGGAGCTGCAGCACCGCCGCGCCGACAACCTGATCAAGACGCTCGAGGACAAGCACGGCGAGCTCCCGATCAACGAGCACACGGTCCAGGGTTGGATCGACCAGGCCAAGAAGGCCCACGCCTGAGCGAGGCCGGCCGACGTCGCCCACGACCGGTAGCGTGCCGGGCATGGGCGACGTAGCCGACTTCCTCGCCACCCTCGACGGGTCCGACCTCGTCGCGCTGGAGCATGTCTACGCGGTCGCGCGCGAGGTCGTGCCCGCGGCCGAGGAGGGCACCAGCTACGCGATGCCGTCGCTGCTGCACCACGGCAAGGGGTTGGTGTCGGTCGCCCGCGCGAAGAGGTTCCTCTCGCTCTACCCCTTCAGCGGCCGGGTCGTCGCCGAGCTGCGAGACGAGCTCGCCGGCTTCGAGACCACCAAGGGCAGCATCCACTTCTCGGCCGCCCGTCCGATCCCCGACGACGTGCTCCGCAGGATCATCGAGACGCGGCGGGACGAGATCGAGGCGAGCCTCCGCAGACGCTGAGCCCGTTCGGACGAGCGCGACCACCCACAGCGGCGTGACGACGTTGGCCGCCGTGCTCGTGACGTGACCGCCGGAGTCGACGGGCGCCGAGCCGATGACGGCGTCGACGTCTCCGTCGGCGGATCGCACTCATCCATCCGACCCTCCCGGTCGTCGGTTGGACGAAAGCGGCGGGCGCTCGCGAGGCTCGCCCGCACTCTCGGCCCGATCCCGCACCGGACGCAGAGCCCTCAAGTCGGTATATACTTCGTGTATGTCCGTGATCACCAGGCTCTTCCTCTCGAACACCACGCAGGCCGTCCGGCTGCCCAAGGCGGTCGCGTTCGACGAGTCCGTCACCGAGGTCGAGATCGACGTGGTGGGCGAGGCGCGCGTGATCCGGCCCGCGGGCTCACGGGTGGACGTCTTCTGGGACAGCGACGTCCGGATCAGCGAAGACTTCGCGCGCGACCAGCCGGCGAACGCGCAGGAGCGGACCTGGGCATGACGGCCCGCCACCTCCTCGACACGGACATCGCGATCGAGATCCTCCGCAAGCGCGACGCAGCACTTCGTGAGAGATGGCGTGCCGCCGGCCGGGTGTCGGCCTCGTCCGTCAGCCTCGTCGAGCTCCGGTACGGCGCGGCCCGCAGCGCCGCCGTCAGCCAGAACGACCTCGCCGTCGACGAGCTCAGCACGGCCGTCGACTTCCTCGACTTCGACGCCGAGGCTGCCGCCCACGCCGGCGACATTCGCGCCGACCTCGCCCGTCACGGCACACCCATCGGTCCCTACGACGTCATGATCGCGGGCCATGCGCGATCCCGTGGTCTCGTGCTCGTCACTCGCAATGCCCAGGAGTTCCGCCGGGTCGACGGGCTGCGCGTCGAGGTCTGGTGAGCCGCTGATCACTGCGTCGGTTCGGTGAGGAACGAGGCCGCAGCGGCGTACGCGAATCGGGCGATCCGCTGCGCGATGCGACGTCGTCGGGCAGGCTGGGGCGGTGGGCTTCTCGGTACGGCTGGCGCCAGGCATCAGGGTGAGCGCGTCGAGTCGCGGAGTACGGACCAGCATCGGGCCCCGGATCGCTCGGGTCCACGTCGGCGCTGGCCGTACGACGTTCTCCACCGGATCCGGACCGTTCACGTACTGGACCGGGGGCGGCGGTCGCTCCCGGTCGCACAACGGGACCGCGGCCGCCCAGCGGCAGCTCGTCGCGGCCCAGCGCACCGCTGAGAAGCAGCAGCAGGCGGAGGCGCTGCGGACCGCGCTGCTCGCCATCCTGACCCTCCAGCAGCAGGACTTCCCTCCCGCGCAGCAGCCGTTCGCGCCACCGTGCCCCTCGGTCGATGCGCAGCCGTTCCGGTCCCGCCACGTGGCCGAGGCGAAGGCGTCGACGTCGGTCTTCGACCGTGCGGCCCGCAAGGCCGCACTCGCAGAGGCCGAGCGCCGTACGGAGCTCGACGTCCGACAGGCGACCGCCGAGATGGAGCAGCAGCGGACGACGTACCAGGGCCAGCTCGACGAGTGGTGGCATGCGATGCTCGTCGACCACCCCGGCACGGTGCTGCACGCGCTGAGCGCGGCCTTCCAGGACAACGACGCGGCCGCCGCAGCGGTCGGCCTGGTGGAGGACGAGGTGACGCTGGTCGTCGTCGTACCTCCCGTCAGCGACGTTCCCGAGCGCAAGCCGGACCGGACACCGGCCGGCAACCTGACGCTGAAGAAGCTGACCAAGAGCGAGCTCAACGACTTCTACCGACTGCTGGTCTGCGGGCACGTGCTGGTGACGGTCAAGGAGGCGTTCGCGGTGGCGCCGGCGCTGACGAGTGCACGGATCGTCGCGGTGCGCGCCTCGGACCGCGACGCCTACGGCAAGCGGCACGCGGAGGCGCTGTTCGCCGGACGCTTCGAGCGAGCCCGGCTCCAGGGCATCCGCTGGAACGACGCCGACGCGACCCGGATCGTCAGCGACGCCGGCTCCGAGCTGACGATCAAGCTGCGTGGCTCGGCTCGCGAGATGATGCCGCTCGACCTCCTCGCGGAGCCTGAGATCGCCCAGGTCCTGGGTGCGATCGACATCGACGAGATGGCATGAGCACGCGCCCGCGATATTCGGTGGCACGCAGGACCTCGGCCGCCTAGCCTCGACCCGCACACACCGAGCAGAGGACGAGGAGGCAGCACGATGCGCGACAACCGCACCCGACCGCCGTACTCGCCCGCCCGGATCGCGCTCCTCCTCGAGCTCGAGTGCCGGCGTGCGGAGCGCGACCTGCGCGATCATCCGCACGGCAGCAGCTTCCCCAGGCGTTGACCCGCGTCGGCGTACCGCCGACCGATCCGCCACTCGTCCGACGGCTTGCCGTCGTACCCATCCATGCCCCGAAGGAGGCAACCATCGTGAACACCCTGCCCGTGCGGCTGCCAGGCGCCACCGCCGAGACCCTGATGTGGGCGCAGGTCGAGGACGTCGAGCAGCAGGCGCTCGACCAGCTCCGCAACATCTCGCGGCTGCCGTGGGTCGAGGGCGTACGCGTCATGCCCGACGTCCACCTCGGCAAGGGCGCGACGGTCGGCTCGGTCGTCGCGATGCGTGACGCGGTCTCGCCGGCCGCGGTCGGCGTGGACATCGGCTGCGGCATGCAGGCCGTCCGCACCTCGCTCACCACCGCGGACCTGCCGGAGTCGCTGCGCTCGATCCGGCGTGCGGTCGAGCGGGCCGTCCCGGTCGGCTTCAAGTCCCACCGCGACGCCCCGGACGTACGCCGGCTGGGGCTCGCCCACGGTCGCTACGCCGACTGGGACGGCTTCTGGTCGGGCTTCGGCGATCTGCACGAGAAGGTGCAGGACCGTGAGCGCCGGGCGCAGCAGCAGATGGGGTCGCTCGGCGGCGGCAACCACTTCATCGAGCTGACCTCCGACGAGGACGGCCAGATCTGGCTGATGCTGCACTCCGGCTCGCGCAACATCGGCAAGGAGCTGGCCGAGCGGCACATCGCAGAGGCGAAGGGCCTGGACCACAACCTGGGCCTGCCCGACCGGGACCTCGCGGTCTTCCTGGCCGGCACGCGGGAGATGGACGCCTACCTCCGCGACCTCTACTGGGCGCAGGAGTACGCCGCCCGCAACCGCGCCGTGATGATGGCGCTGTTCTGCGAGGCGGTGGGCTCGGAGTTCGGCTCGCGCGGGGTCGAGGTGTCGTTCGGCGAGCAGATCTCCTGCCACCACAACTACGTGGCGCAGGAGACCTACGACGGCGTCGACGTCGTGGTGACCCGCAAGGGCGCGATCCGCGCGGGCTCCGGTGACTACGGCCTGATCCCGGGCTCGATGGGCACCGGCTCGTACGTCGTACGCGGGCTGGGCAACGAGGCGTCGTACTGCTCCGCGTCGCACGGCGCCGGCCGTCGGATGTCGCGCAACGCGGCCAAGCGGACCTTCACCGTCTCCGACCTCGAGGCGCAGACCTCCGGGGTGGAGTGCCGCAAGGACGCCGGTGTCCTCGATGAGATCCCCGGCGCCTACAAGGACCTCGACTCGGTCATCGGGGCCCAGACCGACCTCGTCGAGGTCGTCGCCAGGCTCACCACGCTGATGTGCGTGAAGGGCTGACTCGGATCGAGGAGCTCTGCATCGACCTGGTTGATGCAGAGCTCCCCGATGCCGCGTCAGACCCCTCCTAGGGTGGCGCCATGCCCGACATCGCCTCAACGCTGGAGAACGCCCGGGTACGGCTCGTGGCCCTCTCCGGCGACACGCGGATCGCCGTGCCGGTCCACGGCTTTCACGATGACCGGCTCGGCTACTTCCTGCCCGACGACATCGACAACGCCGCGCCCGGTCGCTGGTGCGTGGTCTACAGCGACCGAGGCAGGGACGAGGTCCGCGAGACGGTCGACTCCGAGGACGAGCTGCTGTGGCTGCTCGTCGAGTCGATGATGCAGTCGGCCGCGACCAGCTGGGAGCTCGCCCACCGGATCCCGCACCAGGACTCCCGGCGCGGATGGTTCGCGAAGATGGCGGAGTGGACCGCGGCGTACTGGCCGCAGTGGTCGGTCCGGCTCGCCGCGGACCAGCGCGCCGTCCTCGCGGTCGCACCGTTCGACGACGGTCTCGGCTGACATCTGTCCGCTGTCCGTGCTCGCGAGTAGCGTCACGCGGAGACGGCGAAGGGATCGACATCATGAGCGGCACGCGTGTTCTGGTCGGCACCCGCAAGGGGGCGTTCGTCCTCACCTCCGACGAGCGGCGCGAGCGCTGGAAGGTCGACGGGCCGCACTTCCCGGGCTGGGAGGTCTACCACGTCAAGGGCTCGCCGCTGAGCCCTGATCGCATCTACGCCTCCCAGAGCACCGGCTGGTTCGGCCAGGTGATCCAGCGGTCCGACGACGGCGGCCGGACCTGGGAGCCGGTCGGCAACGACTTCACCTACGACGGCGTCCCCGGCGAGCACCAGTGGTACGACGGCTCTCTGCGACCCTGGGCCTTCACCCGGGTCTGGCACCTCGAGCCCTCGCTCCACGACGCCGAGACCGTCTACGCCGGCGTCGAGGACGCCGCGCTGTTCAAGTCCACCGACGGCGGCGCCTCCTGGCAGGAGCTGTCCGGGCTGCGCAAGCACGACACCGGTCCGCAGTGGCAGCCCGGCGCGGGCGGGATGTGCCTGCACACGATCCTCCAGCACCCCACCGACGCCGACCGGCTCTACGTCGCCATCTCGGCGGCGGGCGCCTTCCGGACGACCGACGGCGGAGCGACCTGGCAGCCGATCAACAAGGGCCTGCGCTCGGGCGAGATCCCCGACCAGGACTCCGAGGTCGGCCACTGCGTCCACAACCTCGCCCTCCACCCGAGCAACCCCGACGTCCTCTACATGCAGAAGCACTGGGACGTCATGCGCACCAAGGACGCCGGCGAGAGCTGGCAGGAGGTCAGCGGCGACCTGCCGACCGACTTCGGGTTCCCGATCGCCGTCCACGCGCACGAGCCGGAGACGGTGTACGTCGTACCGATCACCAGCGACTCCCACCACTTCCCGCCCGACGGCCGGCTCCGCGTCTACCGCAGCCGCACCGGCGGCGACGAATGGGAGGCGCTCACCGTGGGGCTCCCCCAGGAGCACTGCTACGTGAACGTCCTGCGCGACGCGATGTCCGTCGACCGGCACGAGTCCTGCGGCATCTACTTCGGCACGACCGGCGGTCAGGTCTACGCCTCACGCGACTCCGGCGACTCGTGGGAGGCGATCGTCCGCGATCTCCCCGCGGTGCTGTCGGTCGAGGTCCAGACGCTGGAGTGACGATGTCCCACACCGTCCGCGTCGTGCTTCCGGCCCACCTCCGGGCCCTGGCCAAGGTCGGCCACGAGGTCACCGTCGAGGTGCCCGGCCACGTCACCCAGCGGTCGGTGCTCGACTCCCTGGAGGCGTCGTACCCCATGCTGCGCGGCACGATCCGCGACCGCGCCACCGCGCAGCGCCGATCCTTCGTGCGCTTCTTCGCCTGCGAGGACGACCTCTCCCACGACGACCCCGACGCCGCCCTCCCCGACCCGGTCGCCCGTGGACAGGAGCCGTTCCTGGTCGTCGGCGCGATGGCGGGCGGCTGACCGCGACGATCACCGCCAGGCTCCCCACGCTGATGTTCGGGCAGGGCGGGCACTAGCCGGAGCTTCTCCGGCACCTGGTGCCGGAGAAGCTCCGCTCTCACGATCTATCAGCGGCCAGGAAAGGTCGGACAATCTGCGCCCGACGAGACCGTGACCGAATCGGCGATAGCCGAGATTGAGTCGGTTGCGACTGGCAAGCTCCCGTAGGTGAGCCAGGGATTGCCGGAGGGCCTCCACGAAGCGGTGATGACCCGCGCCCTCGAGGCACTGTTGTCGCGCGAGACGCACTTGGCGCAGTCACTCGGCAAGGTCGACGACGAAGATCAGACCCACGTGCTCGCGCGGCACGTGGCGGCAACGGCGCTCCACAGGCTCGAGGCGGTGCGCGACCCGGCCAAGCGTCTGGCGCTGGCCAACGAGATGCTCGCCTCCGTCGCGGGTGCGGGGGACCTCGTCCTCGATCCGGTGAGCCGACTGGAGTCGCTGACCCGGCCCGAAGGTCCCGGTGTGACGCCCCGCTACCGCGTGCGGCCGCGCACGCCGCTCAACGATGCCGCGCTGCTCACGAACGCCCACGGCGAGCCGTCGTTGGCTGCCGAGCTTCGAGCTGAGCTCGACTCCGCCGACTCGGTGGACCTCGTCTGCGCATTCGTCATGTGGCACGGCCTCCGGCTCCTCGAGTCGCAGCTCACCACGGTCAAACACGCCGGCGTACCCCTCCGCGTCATCACGACGACGTACATCGGCGGCACCGAGCGGCGTGCCTTGGACCGGCTGGTCGAGGAGTTCGGCGCCGAGGTCAAGGTCCAGTACGACGCGGCACGCACCCGCCTCCACGCGAAGGCGTGGATCTTCCGCCGCAACACCGGCTACGACACGGCGTACGTCGGCTCGTCCAACCTCACCACGAGCGCGATGCTCGAGGGCGTCGAGTGGAACGTGCGGCTCAGCAACGCCGCGACACCGGCGCTGATGCAGAAGTTCCGCGCGACCTTCGACAGCTACTGGAACTCCACCGACTTCGAGCGGTACGACCCCTCCCGTGACCGCGACCGGCTCGACGACGCACTGGCCGAGGCGCGTGGCGGTCGCACTCACGACCGCGTGACGCTCTCACTCTCGGGTCTCGAGGTCCGGCCGTTCCCCTACCAACAGGAGATGCTCGACCAGATCGAGGTCGAGCGCGTCGTCCACGACCGCCACCGCAACCTGGTCGTCGCGGCCACGGGCACCGGCAAGACCGTCATCGCGGCGCTCGACTATCGCCGGCTCTGCGAGCAGGCGGGCGGCGAGCGGCCGCGGCTGCTCTTCGTCGCGCACCGCAAGGAGATCCTGCAGCAGTCGATGCGGACCTATCGAGAGGTGCTCGGCGACGCGAACCTCGGCGAGCTGTACGTCGGTGGCGCTCGCCCCGAGCGCTGGCGTCATGTCTTCGCGAGCGTCCAGTCGTTGACGTCGTACGACGTCGCGAACATCCCGCGTGATGCCTTCGACGTGATCGTCATCGACGAGTTCCACCACGCGGAGGCGCGCACTTACCGTCGGATCCTCGACCACTTCGAGCCGGGCGAGCTGCTGGGCCTGACCGCGACTCCCGAACGCGCTGACGGCAGCGACGTTCGAGGGTTCTTCGACGGACGCACCGCCGCGGAGCTCCGACTCTGGGACGCACTCGGCGCGGACCTCCTCTGTCCGTTCCACTACTTCGCCGTCGCCGACGGCACCGACCTGCAGTCGGTGACGTGGAGGCGCGGACGCTACGACGATGGGGAGCTGGAGCAGCTCTTCACCGGCAACGATGCGCGCGCCCGGATCGTCTTGACGAACCTGCGCGACAAGGTCTCCGACCTCCGCGCGATGAGGGCCTTGGGCTTCTGCGTCTCGGTCGCGCACGCCGACTACATGACCCGAGTGTTCAACGATGCGGGGATCCCCGCGAAGACGGTCAGCGGGTCGACGCCCCAAGGCGAGCGGGAGGGCGCGCTCCGCGACCTCCGCGAGGCGCGGGTCAACGTCCTGTTCACCGTGGACGTCTTCAACGAGGGGCTCGACGTTCCCGAGGTCGACACCTTGCTCATGCTGCGCCCGACGGAGAGTTCCACGATCTTCATGCAGCAGCTCGGTCGCGGGCTGCGACGCACCCGGCACAAGGCGGTCCTGACCGTGCTCGACTTCGTCGGCCTGCATCGGGCCGAGTTCCGGTTCGCCGACCGCTACCGGGCTTTGACCGGACACAGCGGCCGGCGCCTCACAGAGCAGGCCGAGAAAGGGTTCCCGTTCCTGCCCTCCGGTTGCCAGATCGTTATGGACCAGCAGGCGCAGGCGTCCATCCTCGCGAACCTGCGCAGCCAGATCAGCACCCGCTGGGCCAAGATCGTCGCCGAGCTCAAGCGCGAGCCGACCGCGGACCTGCCCACGTTCCTGGATCGCAGCGGCCTCGAGCTGAGCCACATCCTGCGGCAGGGACAGTCGTCGTGGACGAAGCTTCAACGCGACGCGGGCCTCGTCACGCCGCTCGGCTCCGAGCGGGAGGACAAGCTGCTCAAGCGGGTCCGGGCGTTCGCGCACGTCGACGACCCGCTGCGTGCCGGCGGGTACGAGAGGCTGCTGGCCAGCGACGGGCCGGCGTACGGCCGGCTTTCACCGATGGAGCAGAAGCTGGCCCGGATGCTCTTCTACTCGCTCTGGAGCGACGGCGGCGGCCATCCGTCGTACGCCGAGGGGCTGGCGACGTTGCGGTCCGAGCCGGCCGTGCGCAAGGAGATCGGCTCTGTCCTCGAGATCTCCTTCGACGCCGCTCGCCATGTCACCCGTCCCCTGTTGGGCGACCTCGGCGAGCTCCCGTTGCAGTTGCACGCTCGCTATCAACGCGAAGAGATCTTGGCCGCACTCGACTTCCCGCGGAAGCCGAACAGCTTCCGCGAGGGCGTCTGGTACTCCCCCGACCACAACGCCGACTGCTTCTGCATCACCCTGAAGAAGTCCGAGGCCGACTACTCGCCGACGACGATGTACGCCGACTACCCGATCAGCCCGACGCTGTTCCACTGGGAGTCGCAGTCGACGACCTCCGTCGGCTCACCGACCGGACAGCGCTATCTCGGCGGCAGCAGCACGGTGCTGCTCTTCGTGAGGCACGAGCAGAGGGACGACTTCGGCACCGCGCCCTACCTCTTCCTCGGGCCGGCGACGTATGTCAGCCACACGGGGGATCGGCCGATCGCCATCACCTGGCAGCTCAAGACCCCGATGCCGACCGACTTCTTCAACCTGACGTCCGCTATCGCGCCGTGACTCGTTATCGGGGAGTCCTGCAGCCACCTGGTGACTGCAGGACTCCCCGATAACGCCGAGGGCGGACTCAGCTGCCGAATCTCGTTCGATTCTCGCCTCGATTCTCACGAGGTAAGAGACTGGCAACTACCGGGGGTATCGGGCCACTGTGCCGTGTGGCATGGGTTGGTGGAGTGGCTGGCTTGCACGAGGGTGGAGGTCACGAGCAACACGATGACGGCGGTGAAGGCGACGCCGTACAACTTCGAGGACCACTTGTAGTTGACCCATCGCCCGAACCGGTCTTTCGATTGGGCCTGTTCGGGTGTCGCGGTCCGCTGCGTTGGCGCTGACTGGTTGCCCGGATGACCGCATTCGAGGCATGGGGCAGCCATATCGGATGTTGAGCACCCACAGTCAGGACAAGAGGTCAGGTTCATGTGAGGGGTATCGGCTCGTTATGCCGTGTGCGCCTGCAGGGTCAGTCCGTGCAGGAGGGGCACCAGCCGTCTGTCACTGCGGTTGGTGCCCCTCTTGTTGTCCGGTTCGCCTGCACACCGCGAGCCGGGCTGGTCTCGGGCCGTCTTCCACTGCGGTCCGGGACCGGGTTACGGCGGGTGGTGCGCCTGCCTAGTGTGCACCGGGGTCCGTCGTGGGTGTCGACGATAGACGGGGTCGGGCGAAGAGTCGACGGTGTCTAGGTGGCTGGTGTTGGGGTGTCGGGGGTGGCGTTGAGGGCTGCCATGAGTTGGAGGGTGGTGGTCCAGCGTTGGGGGTCGGTTTGGCGGAGTGGTTCCCAGGTGGTGACGGCTTCGTTTGGGGTGATGTGGGCGAGGGCGTAGGCGAGGGCTTCGTCGGCGGGGAAGGTGGTGGCGAAGAGCCAGGTGACGAGGAAGACGCCTGCTGCGGAGTTGCCTCCGGGGGTCGGTAGGGCGGCGGCGTATTTCCATGCGGCTTCGAGGAACGCGTGGTACTCGGTGGGGGTGCGTTCGGCGTTGAGTAGGAGTCGGATGTATTCGACGGGCACGTTGTCGAAGAGCCAGGGTGTGCCGTCGATGGGTGTGACGCCGTGTTGGTCGAGGTCGAGGATGCGGTCGGTGACGGTGTCCATGAAGACGTTGAACCGGTTGGGGTGGGCGTCGACGACGTCGGTCCATTCGCGGATGCGTTGGTCGGTCATTCCGGCGTCGCGGAGGGCGATGGCTGCTTCTACCCGGTCCGGGTATTCAGGGTCGTTGGCACGGTGCCCGAGGACACGTCGCAGCCACTCCCAGTCTCCGGGGGCGAACTCTTCGACATCCGGCATGGCGTCGACCGTAGACGTGGGGTCCGACAGTGTTGGGTGCTGGCGATGGTGAAGGGTGCATCCACCGGCCCCACGTTGTGGTTCGCCCGCCGGTGGACGCATTGCAGGCGTGCCTCGTCTTCTGTCTGGCCGACGCTAGGAGTGGTCGGCATGGCTAATTTCGCGGGAAGCACTGCCTTGAGGCTGGCTGGGGTTTGGCGAGTCAAGCGGTGTGGAGGCTGCTGTGTTCAATCCAGGCTGCGATGGCTTTCTCGGTGCGGCATCCGGCTGCTTTGGCTGCTTCCTCGGGGGTACGGGCGGCCTGATTCGCAATGGATTGGGCCCAGATGAGGGCGACGGTTTCTATGAGTTCGTCGCGAGTGTTGAAGGCAGTCCGGTGACGGGCTGCTTGTGGGTCTTCGAACACGTCAGGCTCCTGTTGTGGCGAGGTTCAGTGCTGCGGATGCATCTTGGAGCGGGATGCGTTCTTGTTCGATGCGGCGGTGGCCGGTGTTGGCGGGGTCGAGGACGGTTTCGTAGACGGTGCGCTCAGCGTCAGTCAGGT
Organism: Nocardioidaceae bacterium; assembly: GCA_009780515.1. Lineage (GTDB taxonomy): Bacteria > Actinomycetota > Actinomycetes > Propionibacteriales > Nocardioidaceae > Nocardioides. The sequence continues at coordinate 31,448 of WQZX01000008.1, forward strand.
GTAGGAGCGGTTTGGGGCTGCCGGGTTTGAGGGGGACGTTGTACTTGTCGGTGTTCGTGCCGTACGGCTCGTAAGCCTTGTAGGTGGCGGCGTCCATGAGGATGGACGTGACGGGGAGGCCGTCGGCTCGGTAGCCGTTGAGGATTTCGTATCCGTGAGCGTCGACATCGCCCCAGTAGAAGAGCCGGGGTGCCTCGGCGAGCCAGGGGAAGGCGGCTGCTGTCTTGCCGCCGAATCCGTCGCCTTCGACAGCGACGCCACCTGAGATGGGTGGGAAGTGGATGGCGGTGTCTTTGTTTTCGGAGATGAGGACGACGGTCGGCTGGTAGGCGGGCTTGAATGCGTCGCCGACGGTGGCGGAGTCGTGCCAGCGATGACCCGCTGCTCGATGGTCGGGGTCGAGATAGGTGAAGTGGATGCGGGCTGGGTGGCGCGGAAGGAGGCCAAGGGTGTCGAGTCCGGTGAGGGCGAGCACTCCGGCGGTGCGGGCTTGGAGCCACTTGGCGTGGACCCCTGGTAGCGGCACCTGTCGCGGGGTCACACCACTCGCAGCGCGCGTGGGGTCTTGGAGGTACCAGTCGGCGACCGTGAGCAGGAGGTCGAAGTCAATGTCGGTGTAGTCGTCGACGGCCCGGATGACAGCGGCGTGGTCACAGGCCGGGAACCGTTGGCGGAGCACGTCGATGCGTTGTCGGGCTCGGGTGAGGCGGTCAGGCCACTCCCCCGCGACGAGTCGGGCCGCTTCGTCGATATTTGAGATTTCGATGTGGGTCGGAAGGTCTTGGATGACCCAGACGCGGCGAGGCTTGTCGATGACGGCTAGTTCGTGGTCGTGTGCCCAGTCGCGCCACATGTGGACGGAGGGCTGGTGTACGTCGGCCCACCGGGCTTGCAGGTCGTCTTGTGGGACGGCAGCGAGGCCGGTGGGGAACCTGTGGGGCCATGAATCGGTCGGTTCAGCACTGGTGACGTCGGTGACCCAGCGTGCCTTGAGCCGGTTTTGGACCGCCCGGATGAGTTCGGTTGGGGTCATGCGGTGGCCTCGCCGTCGCGTATGCGGGTGACGGCTTTGCGTGTGGTGGGCGGGATGGCGGCGACGGCTGACTTGCCGCTGGCCTGGTCTTTGTTCATGTAGAGGATGAGGTCGGCGTGTGGTTCAAGGGCAGTGAACTGGCCGTAGGGGGCTCCGATGATGAGTTGGAACCCGAGGCCCTTCCATGCGTCAACGGAGCGGCCTGCGAACTCGCTGTCGGCTTTCACGAATCCTTCGTCGAGGAAAACTGGCGCGAACCGGGGACGGACGTTCTCTTCGTCGCCCAACTGGAACCTCAATGCGGCACCGACGATGAACGCTACGAGTTCTTGTGACTCGCCACCGGACTTGCCGCCGAGGGACGTGTAGGTGAACCGGTCGACGCCGGTCTCGGGGTCGTAGGTTACGGCGGAGATTTCGATGTGCTTGGTGACGTCGAGGAAGTAGTCGCGGTCCTTGCTGCCTCGATTGTTCTCCTTGCGGATGAGGCCCATGAATCGGCGGAGTCGTTTGAACCAGACTTCCAGTTGCTCGTCGCTGAGTTCGCGGACGTTCGCACGGGCGAGGGTGTGGAGTTCCTTCTTGAACTTCACGATGTCGTCGCGTTGGAGTTCTCGCAGGTCGATGCGGAGCCGGTAGCGGTGTGCACCGAACGGGAGGGTCTGGAGGATGTTGTTGACGGGGTCGAGACGTTCGCGAATGTCACTGATGGCGAGGCTGTATGCGCCGGAGAGCAGCACGAGGTGCTTGCTGGACCATTCGGTGAGCCTGCGCTGCCAGTCCTGTCGCCGTTCGTGGAGGCCGGTTTCGATGAGGGTGTCGAGGATGCGCCGGAACGAGAGGTAGTTCTCGACCGACGAGGTGAGGTTGGGGTCCTCATAGTCCTTGAGGTAGCGGGTGAATGCGCCTTCGAGTTGGCGAGTCATGTCGGCAACCTTGGAACGGGCTTCGGCTCCTTGGTTGAGGAGGCGACTCTTCAACCGCTTGACGCCTTCGAGGATGCCGTCGAGTTCACCGACGGTGGCGACTTCGGCGTACTCACTGGTCAGGTAGGCAGATTGTTCGTCGGTGAGGAACACCTGTTGGGCGTTCTCGATGGCGAGGAGTCGGTCGTAGGTGCGGTCGCGGCGGAGGCCGATGGAGTCGCTCTCCTCGCTCAACCGCTTGACCTCTCGGTTGGCGTCGTGGAGTCGTCCCCCGGCGTCCTTGACTTCCTGTTCGAGGCGGTCGTGGAGGGTCTGGAGTTCCTTCAACGCGTCGTCGGCGTCCAGCACCTGCTGTCGCTGGGCTTGCAGGTTGGCGAGGTCGTTGCTGATGCCGGTGGCGTCGACGGACCGCCACAGGGTCGCGATGACGGTCTCGTGAGCGTTCTTGTCGTCGAACAGGGCCCGGTAGGCGTCCTCAGCGGCCTTGAGCCGGGGCGTGAGGGCGTTGAGTTCCGCTTCGATTTCGGCGAGCCGGACGTCGATTTCGTCGATGCGCTCCTTGCTGGAGAACCCGATGACGAACGGGGCTTTCAGGTCGCCGTGGGCTCCCTCTCGACCCCGGCGCGTCTGACCGTTGATGGTGACGCGGCGACCGTCACCAGCGAGGTCGCCCGCGTTCTCAACACACAACGCATCGGTGTTGGCGGCGGTGACGCGCTCCTGCACCCATGCCGTGTACGGGGTGTTCTTGTACGCCAGTTTCCCGGACACGTAGCGGGGGTCGGTGGAGCGGTCGACGAACGGTTTGAGGTCGATGCCTTGGAAGTTGACGCGGTGGGAGATGCGTTCGCCGTCGATGCTGCGGGAGAGGTGGTCGAGGTGGTCGGCGTCGACGAGCATGACCCGCGAGATGCCGAACAGGGTGGTCTCGATGGCTTTGCGCCACTGCTGGTGTTCGGCAGGCACGTCGAGAAGTTCACCGACGAACGGCAGGTCCTTTGGGTCCATGCCAGCGGCCCGAGCAATCTCCTTGCGGGCATCATTCAGTTTCGGGTCCATGCGACCTTCGCGGCCACCAGCGAGGTCGCGGCGTTCGTCGTTGAGGTTCTTCTTCTCGTCGAGCGGAGCGAACTGTTCCCGCAGGAGCGTGTTCTTCGCTTCGGTCGCGGCTCGTTCACGGTCGTCGAACCCTGACAGCCACGCGCGTGACGCTTCTTGTGCTGTCGTGAAGTCGTCTTCGGTGTCGAGGGCGAGGTTGAGGCGGGCGGTTTGCCGGTCGAACCGGTCGCGGGCCTGCTCGGCGTCTTCGAGGTCTGTGGTCAGCCGGTTGATGTCGTCGTCGTATTGCCGAATCAGGGCGTGCGATTCGTTCTTGCCGAGGTCCTCGGTGACCTTGCGGAACTGCACTTCGAGGGTGTTCAGGTGCTCCTGTGCACCGGTCTTCTCCGCATCGGCGGTCCTGCGTGCAGCACGGTTGTTGTCGGCGGCGACCCCAAGGAGGTCGTCGGTCATGGTCAGTTCCCAGACCACGAGCGGCGTGTCGCCGGTCTGGGTGACCCCGAACGTGTCGATGAGGCGTTCGCTTTCCAACGCCGCCTCGCGAGCCTGATACCAGGCGGGTATGTCTTGAAGGATGTCGACCTTCTTCTGGTCGGTCTCCATCTCCTCATAGGTGGTCTCGTAACCGACGAAACTCTCCACGGCTTCGTCGGCGCGCCCGTAGGTGACGGGCTTCTCCAGCACGAGTCGCTTGTAGAGGTCGTCGACGGTGGAGACCCGTTGCCCGCCCTGAATGTTGGCAAGCAACTTCAACGCCTTGCCGCCGTCGCCCTGCGCTCCGATACCGAGCCGGGTGAAGAACGCTTGGGAGAACTGGCCGTACGTTTCGTGCATGCGCAGGTTCGGGAAGCGGCCTTCGACCTGCCGCTTGTCGAACTTGTCGGGGACGAACGGTTCCATGTCGAGCAGGTTCACGGTGCCGTCGATGGTGCACATCTTGCGGGTCAGGTCGCTGTCCTTGGCCGCTGAGCGAGGCACGTAGAAGAGGCGGGCGACGGTGTACCGCTGCTGGTGGTCATCAACGAACGTGACAGCGAGCGCTCCCCACGTGTCACCGTCGCCCCCGCGCAGGACTTGGTCGGTCAGTTCACCGGACACGTCGCGTGCGGTGTCGGTCTTGCCGCGCAGGTAGGAGACGAGGCTTCGCTGGTCGGCTCCTCGGACACGTCCGATGGTGGCGTCGTTTGAGGCCCCGTTGAACGCGGTTCCGGAGTCCATCATCAAGGCGATGTAGGCGTCCAGCAGGGTCGACTTCCCGGTGCCGGACGCACCGGAGAGGAGCGTCGTGGTGGGTGCGAATGTGATGGTGTGATGGTTGTCGAAGCCGCCCCAGTTGAGCAGTTGCAGCGACTCGACCCGCCACTGAGTGGTGCCCTCGCTCGCACCAGCGAGATAGAGCAGCGGCTCGTCACCGGCCTGGACGCTCATGCGGTCACCTCTTCGTCACGCGGCGTCAGGTAGTCCTGCGGCGTCTCGACGTCCTCGTCAAGAGGTGCGTCGACCGTGACGGGGTTGTCGCTGTTCTCGTTGACGAGCCACTCCCACAGTTCGTGCAGTTTCGGCAGCGGCAGCAGGACTGCGATGACGGGTGAGATGCGGAGACGACCGGGGTCGTTGGTCTCCATGAGCACGTCGGCCTTGATGAGGTTCTTCACCGCGTTCTGTGCAGCCCTTTTACCGCCGTGGAGGTCCTTGTCGCTCGCGGGACGGAACGACGCCACCTGTGCAACGAGGTCGTCCTCGACCACCGTCACCACGTCGTGTCCGGCGTTCTGTTCACTCTGGAACCGGTGCCGCAGGAACACCAGCAAAATGGTCTCTTCCCGATTGTAGGCGGTGTCGTGCAGCAGTGTCGGGAACTCCCTGCCGCCGGTCTCGGACACCGCTTGGCGCTTGAACGCGACCTCGTAGCGGTAGTCGATGTGCAGGTCCAAGAACATGTCGTTCAACCGGGCCCGAATCGGCTCCGGGTCCTCGCGGATGACACGCCACTCGTTGGGCCGTTGTGTCGCAGACACGAACCGGTTCTTCATCAACACCACGAGCGCCTTGCGCTGCGGCAGCGACAACCCGCCCCGGTCCCCCTCGAACAGGGCCAGCGTCGACTCTGGCTCCGCTTCCGGGTCAAACTCGGAGGCGTCAGGGTCAACGTCGAAGTCGTCGGCGAGGTCCACGTCCAGCCCGTCGGGACTGGTCACGTCGAGTCGGACAGGGAAGGTGTCACTCATGTCAGTCACGGTCGATTCCTTCGAACATGCGGGGGTCATCGAGGGCTGCGGCCTGCTCGGGCGTCAGGGTCGCGGCAGGGACAAGGAAGTTGCGGCGTTCACCGTTGGGTCGAATCGCCTCGAACACCTCGCCCTCAGCAAGAGGGTCGAACGCCCCGGTCGGCGACACCACGTGCAGCAGCCCGAGGACTTCGACCGGGCGACGCAACTCGTCCGGGAGCGTGTTGAACAGTTCGCCCACCGTGTCCATGTCACCGGCTCGGAACGCCTCCACGACCGCATCACGCAGGTCATCGAGCGCCGGGCCACCCATCGCACGCAGTTCCTCAGCCGTCGGCGGTGTCACCGGCTCAGCGGGTTCACGCGACAACGGCGGCGGAGGCGCAACCGTTGACGGGTCCCACGGACGCTCCCGCAGATGCCCTACCTTCAACGTCGGGGGCAGCAACTCCAACGGCACCGTCGAACGAGGCCCGGTGTGGTCCATCCACGTGACGAGTTCACGCTCGATGCCGCGCAGCACTCGGTCCAGTTCACGCTCTTCGAGAACGTTGCGGTTCACAATCTGCTCACCGAACGCCTCGTTCACGCGCCGCAACTGCGCCAACACGTCGGCAGTTCCCTGCCTCAGCGCCGGTTCCGCGCCGCGAATTTCCCGCACATCGCTCGCTTCAAGCACCTCGGCGGCGGGATGCGCGAGGATGACTCGCAGGTTGTCCTGCAACTCCGCCAACAGCACCTCATCCGACAGCAGCACGAACGCTGAATCGAACGCCCGACCCTCAGGCGTATCCATGACCAGCCGGTCATAGCGGGCAAGGAAGTCGTCCAGCATCTGTCCGAGGCCGGGCCGGTCATCGTTGCGGAACTCGGTCAGGAACTTGCGATGCATCTCCAGCATCGCTTCCTCGACCCGCTTGAAGTCCGACGGCAACTGGCTAATCAGGTCCAGCAAGTTCGTGTACGCGCCCAGCATCTTGTCCATCGACGCTGGCGTGACCTCGCCGCCGTCCTCAAGCCGCTTGCGCTCAATCTCCCGTTCCTTGATTTCGGCGCTCAGGCGCTCGATACGAGACCTCCGGTCGGGTGAGGCTTCCAGAGCCCACCGCCGCACCTCGTTCAAAATGGTTTGCAGTCGCGACTCCGACACCAGCACCCGGTCCCGAGCCATCTCCTGCACCCAGTCCAGCGCCTCCAGAGCGCCCGACGTGAGCGCATAGAACACGGTGCCGTCCTCGGTGCTATCGCGAGAGAACCATTCGTCGTCGACCCACTGATTGCACAAGGCCCGCCCGTTCATCGACTGCGGCACGTCCTTGCCGTCTCGAAGCAACTCGTCCATGTACGTGTCGACCTGCTGGTGCAGCAGGTCTGCCGCCAGAGAGCGCCGCTCGCGGGAGAACGAGGACCGGAAGACAGCGATGCGGAACGCCGCCCACTTGCCGTCGAGCATCCGCAGGGCCGCACGTCCGAGCACGTCAGTAGCACGCCCGTGCTCAGCGACGATGTTGCTCACGTGCCCCTCCACAGCGGCTCGGTGACCTGCGTCTCAGGTCTTTGCTTCGCAGACTAGGCGTCCGGTCCGACACTTCGCGTTACAACGACGAAGGTTCATCTTCACCTCGGCCACATCGGACAGACGAACCGACTAGCCCACCTCCTGTTGCTAGTATTTATTTACTGGGAGGTGTCACGACGGTGGGTCGCCCGAAGCGAGGCGCAGCGGATGGCCGATTGGCGCATGCGCTGCGAGACCAACGCGAGCGGCTGGGTTGGACTCGGCAGCAGTTGGCGTCCCGAGCGTCGTTGTCCATCAACACTTTGATGGCGCTGGAGCAGGGGCGAACAGAAGACCCTGGCTTCTTCAAGGTGGGGGCTGTATGCCGCGCCTTAGGCGTCGTCCTCGACGACTTGCACGCAGAGGTGTCGGGGCAGCGGTCCCCTGCCACAGCAACACGCTCGACCGCCGATACCCCCACCAACAAGGAGGAGAGCCCCATGAGTCACGGAATCGTGTCAGTCGGCTACGAGGGCCGAGACATTGACGCGTTCGTTTCCGAGTTGGTTGCTGCGGGCGTCGACACCGTCGCCGACGTACGGCTGAACCCGATTAGCCGAAAGCCCGGATTTTCGAAGACCCGCCTCACTGAAGCGCTGGAGCGCGTCGGCATTTCCTACGTCCACCTGCGCAGCCTCGGCAATCCGAAATCCAACAGGGAGCCGTTCTGGTCCGGTCGGGCCGAAGAGGGCAAGGCCGTATTCCGTGGACTCTTGGAGGCAAGCGACTCCTCGTCGGCGCTGCAACGACTCTCAGACATGGCTGGCGACCAGGTCGTCGCTGTGCTGTGCTTCGAGAATGACCATGAGCAGTGTCATCGGCAGGTCGTCATCGACGAGGTGACTCGGGCGCATCCAGTACCAGTGTTGGCCCTCAGGTGAGTTTCGGCCAGTACACGCCGAGAACACTGAACGTGTGAGCACGCTTCGCCTGGTTTCCTAAGTAGAAGGCAGTGAACCTGTCCACGGCACACATCTCTTCAAGCCACCGGCGCTTGAGCAAGCCGATGGTCTCGGCGGGCGAGTGGCCCTCGCGGGCGAGGGTTCGCTGGTGTGCAACGAACTCCCAGTCCAAGTTCATGGACCGATGTCCCTTGCAGCCGGTCTCGCGACATTTCCAACGATAGAAGCCGCGATACTTCGGGGCTTCTAGCGGCGTCTTTCGTTTGTCGTTGAACAGTTCTGGCTGGTTTACGTAGGCGTCAATCTTTGCCTGCTCGTCCGAGGTCCAGCCAGGATGCGGCTCGACCTCGAAGTCTGTAACGATGGCTGGCCGGGCCAGACCGAGGGAGCGTGCCTTGTTGTCTGCGCGGGCGGCGTTGTAGAGGCCGCACATGGTGTCGGTGGCGAGCGGTTCGACGATGTCGCGCCGCTTCCTCGTGCCCGAGGCGAGCACTTCGCCGACCTTCATCGTCGCGATGTTCGGTTTCCATGATTCTCGTCGTTGGTCTTGCTCTGCGGGTCGACAGGCGACGGTGACGAGGCTGTACTTCCGGAACTGGTGTTCGCCGTCCAGGTCCCGGAAGTTGATTGGATAGAGGCGGACCCAGTCCTTGGTTCCGTAGTCATCGAGTCGGATGCCCGCGACGCATACGGTTTCTCCGTGGTGAGCAGACGGGTTCGGGGCTGCCTTCACAGTGATGAGAACCCGCTGCTGTCGAGCCTCTTTGCCCAGTGGCTTGGCTGCCGCATGCTCGACGCCGCCGAAGAGCGCGTCTTGTTCTAGGTTGTTCAATGGTTCACCGCCGGAGTCGAAGCCATGAGTGCTGGACCTCAAGATACGAGTAGAGGCCGACCATTTTCGCGGCTCGACGGCCCGGCTTCGCTCGCCGCTACCAGCACTCGTCGTGCTCGGTGCGGCCAGCCGACTTGTCCGCTGCGGTGAGTACCTGCTGACACTTCGGGCAGACACCGTTAGCCGCCGGAGGGCACTGGCACGTTCGACACGTTGGACATTTGGGTTGCAGGCACTTGCGGCATGTCGCGACGGTGTCGTCGTGAGCAAACTCGGTATCGCAGACTGGCGAGGCACATAGGTAGGCCGCCGTGTGCCATTGGGCGTTCCCGTAGCGATGTTCGCGTGTGCCGATGACGAAGAGATAGTCGCCGTCGTGAGCAATGTGTGTGTCGAGACGTATGTCGGACCGGGCTCTGCCACTGCCGTAGATGATGCCGTGCGACGTGACGAGCGATGCGTGGCCGTCACCTTCGACCGCGCGGGTTGCAGCGGTGGCGATGTCGGGCTGGTGGCTTCCTCGGGGCGGGGGGAACAGGTCGTCGCCGACCATCTGGCTGAAAACGACGGTGCCGTCGAGTCCGGCGAGCGTGATGAAGAAGTGTTCGGTTGGCAGGCTCGCGGCATCGAGCGTGTGCCGTTGGGCTCGCTTGGCGACACGGACGATGGCTGCTTGCCGCGACGCGTGGCTCGCGATGTGCATGTCCGCTATCTGCCGGGAGGTCGGAATCCGTGACAAGTCCGCTGCGAGTTGCTCTGGGATGAGAACCGTTGAGGCGAAGGTATCGGCGACGTCTTCGGTGATGCGGCGGCGGAACGGCTCGGGTTCGATGCGCCATTCGATGTCTGCCCACTCGATGTCGTGTTTTTGCAGGTGGTGGGCGTATTCGTGAAGGAGGGTGAACTCGTCCCGTCCGACGGTGGCCGAGTGGACCACGTGGATGGTCGGCGGCTTGGGTGTGTAGTGACCGAAGACCGAGCATCCGGCACTCGGCGGCAATGAGTGCCGAATGGTGATGGTCGGGTGGGCTTCCAACACCCCGTACGGGTCTTTGGACAACTCGGCGATGTCGATGCCTTCGCTTGTAGCGAAGCCGAGTAGGTGTTGGACGGCGGCGTCCAGGTTGGCTGGGTGCCGCCACGCGTCGGGCTTGGGGACTGCGGGGAGTGTCATGGCCCAAGGAGCCTGTTGAGTGCCTCGTCCATTCGTTCGAGGGACGACGCGTCACTGCGGGCTGCCAGGGCGTACTCCTCCCGCGCGCGGCGGCGCGCCGACGCTTCGTCGTCATGAAAGCGTGCCATCACGGCAAGCAGTTTTGCCTTGAACTTAGGTTGGATGAGCGCCCGTGCAGCCTCGTCGGTCGGCACGGATAGCAGGTGTGCGGGGTCGGCGACATCCAAGTGGTCCGCGAGAGCCGCGACCTGCTCTCTGGTGGGCACCAGATGACCTTGAAGGAGCCCGCTCGCCGTCGGCACATCCACGTCCAATACGTCCACGAGCATCTGAACGCTGGCATTGTGGGCGTTCATCGCAGGCCGGTCGAGCAGAGCGTGTCCTGGTTCAGCCGTAGGCCACTCGTGGAAACAGAGACTTTGCATGCGGGTCAGGAGGTTGTCGAACACGTCCTGGTCGAAGTCGCCGTCTACGACCGGGAGCGGTGCCTCAGCCCCGTCCTCGGCGTATCGACGCATGGCTCTCGCGGTCTGCTCGCTGATGAGGGGTCCGTAGTTCCTGGTGAGCAGGTGTCGTCCGAGGCCGGTTTCAGCGACCGGCCATATGCTCAACGGGACGTTCAAGACGGCGGACTGGGCACCGAGGGCGGGCGCGAAGGAAGGCTCGCTCGCCAGAGTGACGGGGCACCCGAGAACGTAGTCGTCGATGACGCGGGCGAGAACCACCAGCATGGGGGCATCGCCGTTCCATGAGAGCAACCAGAGGTCGCCGACGCTCACGTCGGACGACCCGGCCTGCAACCAATTCGGGCGGGTGCCCTCGGGTAGCACGTCGGGTGCCTCTGTGAGGCTGTAGGCGGTCACTTTGGGTCCTTCTGGCGGTAGCGAGTCGGTCAGGCTATGGGATGGTTCTGGCTTAGGACCACTTCTCGTAGTAGTCCAGGAGGTTCTTACACGCCTCCCCCGACAGTTCTCCGAGGTGACGGCACCGCACCTCGTTGCCGAACACGTCGGCGGCGATGGTGTGCTTGAACCTCATCGACCACCAGCCCTTCTTGTCGAGGTCGATGGCGGGCTCCGGGTCGTGGGCAAGGTCGGACGGCTTGTGGTCGGTCGTGCTTCGCCCCAGCGTTATCCAGTACACATGCGGCGGTCCCGGTATCGGTTTGATGCAGCCCACTCGGCGAGCGACCTTGTGGGCGTCGCCTCCGATGAGGACGTCGGGGTGCGCTTTGTACACGGACCCAGGGAACGGCGGTCCGGCTGCGGCTGGCGACTGCGGTTGTTTGTTGCGGTTTTGTTCGCGGGTGCCATGCGGTGCTGCGTTCCTCTATTCGTCTGCATTGAGTGCGTCGAGCAGGCCACCGGTGACCGGCAAGGACGGCTTGTGGTCGTTCTCGGTTTGCGGCCAGCGTGCACCAAGGTCAGTGAGGTCGGTCCTGCTGAGAAGCGGTGCGGCGAGGATGTCGTCAAGGAGGTCGGTCATGTCATCTTCAAGGGCGACGAGTTGGGTGAGAACGGAGAGCAGTTCGCTCAACTCGATGGACCACTCCTGGGGCCACTGGAGGGTGTTGATTTCGTCGAGTGGTGAGGTGATGCGCTTGCTGGGCACGGCTTTGCGGTAGTCGAGCCAGGAGTCGAGAACGACTGTGCCGCCGACGGTGTAGGCGACGGCTTCTTTGGCGAGGCCGGTCCACAGGCCGTTGCCGACCTTGAGTTCGCGACGGGACGGGTCGTAGGCGTAGCCAGTCGGCATCACGTTGCCCACCGCTGTTTGGTAGACGGGATGGTCGATGGCGATGTTGGGGTCGCGAACGTCGGTATAGCCGTCGGGATGTGCACCGGACTTGCCGTAGGTGTGCAGCCAGATGGCGTGGCGTCCCAGTTCACAGGCACGCTGCCAGAGGGTGTAGTCAGCAGTGATGGGAACTCTCACGCCCGGTGTGCGGAGTTCGTCGTCGAACTGGGCCACGAAACCTGAGTGCGCGGCGACTCCGGCGATGTAGGCGAACAGGTCGTCGGCAGTCACTGTTTGGCCGTAGTGCTGGCTCAGCCCGTCGAGAAGTCCGGTGGCGACGTTCGCGGTCCCGTCGGGGTGGAGGCGCGGGACGGCACGCCCTCCACCGCTTCCTCGGAAGTGGTGCACGTCGGGGATGAGGTCGGTGTAGACGAGTCCAGGCCCGCTCTTGGGGTATTCGGAGTGGAGTTCAATCGCGAACGTTTGTCCGGGGATTCTCGCCGCCCATAGTTGGGGGGACGGTTGGCTCATGAGTCGCTTGTCGGCGACGACATATTGACGGTCGAAGGCGCGGAACCCACAGCGAACGATGGAGGCGTGGGTGAACATGGTGATGTTCTTGAACGGTGTCCGGGTGTCCTGTTCTGTGTCCGGACCGGGCAGGGGGCTCTTGGTTTTGGTCAACGAAGCGTCGCGTCCGTCCTTGAACTTCTTGGACTTCTTGGCTGGGTCATCCTCGTTGATGACGTCGCGAAGACGCTGTTCGAGGACGTCTTCGCTTGGGGCGTAAATCCATCCGCGCCCGGCCATGATGCCGTTGGCGCGCCATGGCATGAGGTCGTCGACCGCCGGATAGTCGTCCCAGCCGGTTGCCTGGGCTGGGGTGAACGGCGCGGTCCATTCGTCTCGTACTGGTCGCCACCGTTCATCGGTAAAGGTCAGCCGGGAAAGTTCGTCGAACTTTTCGGCGCGGGTGCCGTGAATGTCGATGTACTGGATGTCGGCTGGAACGTTGGAGTCTGTTCCGTCTTGCCGCAGGAACATCGCGATAGCCACCGGGGTCTCGATGGCGAAGACGGCGTTCGCGGACGGCGGCTGCTTGCCTTCGGGGGTGACGTTGATAATCCAGCCGTGTGAGCAGTGGCGACGCAGATACTCGCGCATGCCCTTGAAGCCCGGACCGGCGAGGTAGCCGGTGGCGGTGATGAAGCAGATGATGCCGTTGCCACCGTCAGCGACGTCGGGGTCGTTCGTCGACTCGAACACCTTCCAGGTCGCCCAGCGCCAGAAGTAGGTGTACAAGTTGGACAGGTGGCGCTCATGTTTGCCGTTGCCTGGCAGTTTGAACGCGTCGAGCGGATGCTCACCGGTCGCGGGGTCTGTTCCGTTCTCAATCCAGCCGCCCATGCCACCGGCATGGTCTTTATAAGGCGGGTTGCCGATGCAGACCTGGATGTTCTTCTCGCGCTTCATCTCGTTGGCGCGGGTGCGCTGTTGAGCGATGAGTTGGGCCGAATAGGACAGGTCCTCAGCGCCCGCCACGGAGGGGTCTTCGAGAGTGTCTGCGACGTACAGGTGAAGTCCGTCAGCGGGCAGGGTCGCTCCGTAGTCACGGAGGGTGCTTGTTACGCGGAGTTCTGCGACAGAGAACGGGCCTGATTGCAGTTCGATGCCGTAGAGACGTTCAACCACGTTGGTGACTGCCTCTGGGGCAGCGCCAGGCCCGTACTGTGAGGCGGCTGCGTCGGCGACGTTCCTGATGACGGACAGCGGGTAGGTGCCGGTACCCATGGCGGGGTCAAGGATGGTGACCGACGGGTGCCGGAGTCCCTGGGCGCGACCCATGAACTGGACGAGTGCGTCGTTGGTCAGCCGGACCATGGCGTCGACGACGGGTACGGGCGTGTAGTACGAGCCGGACTTGCGGCGCTTCTCTGGGTCGTAGGTAGCGAGGAAGTCCTCATAGAGATGCAGGTAAAGGTTTTGCGACCGGCGGTTGTTCAACCGCACCCAGTCAGTCGCGGAAATGACACGGCTGATGATTTCGATAGCCGTCCACACGGGCGTGTTTCGGACATGCTCGGTAAGCAGGTTGAGCGCCCGACCCATCAACGTGTGATGGGCTTCCAACTGCTGCGCCACGTCGTGGATGGAGTTGTGCTCCAGGTCGATGCCCTCGCTCAATGCCAGAAGCAGGGCGAACACGACGGTCTGGGCGAATCCGTCCGAGAACTCGGCGTCCTTGGCGTCGGGGAACAGAAGTTTGCGCCAGTCTGCACGGATGCCAAGGAAGGGCAACGTCGCGGGGTCGGCCCCTGCCTTCTGCGCCCTGCGCTCGCTCGTCAGCGCGTCCTGAACTTCCTCGCGAAGGAGACGAGCAAGCGGCGCGAGCGTCTCGACTAGTTTCGGCACCGTAAGAATCGGCGTCGGCTGCCACTGGAGGAACGCGTTGACTAACAGTTCCAGACGCCCCGGAGCCGTCAACGTCCCAGCAAGGCGACTCAAGTCGCTCGCGTGAACAGCGACCGGCTCATCGACGAGTTCGCCGTAGCGCCACAGCCTGAACTCGGTGCCGTTCGTGTGGAGCAGGTTCGGCAGTTCCTTCAGCCTCTGCCACTGGCGATAGTTGTGTGTCGAGGTCCCGTACGTGGACGGGTCCAGGCTTACTCCCGGAGCCTTCAACTCGATGTGCCCCACCAGCACCGAATTGACGCGAACCCCGAAGTCCGGGCGGACCGAGCCTTCGAGTTCAGCGACCTCGTTGTGGAGAACGACTGTGCGGTGGATGAGCCGCCCTGCAGCCTCAACGAGGTGTGTCACCGGTGTGACCAGGAGTGCCTCCCTCTCACCTGGTCCCGACAGGCGCTGCTGCGCCTCCCGCCCGTACTCAGCCACCACTTGGGCGAACGTCATGGAGTTCCTGCTCTGCTCTCTGGACACCTGGCTACATCGGTTGACACGGCTCGCTTCTGTATCTGTCGGTGCTTGCCGACGTCAACCGCTCCTTACTCTAGGGAGCGCGCCCGGCGGAGTCCGGCGTTTCGGGCAGGGGCCGCGCGGGTCAGTTGAACTCGACCCGGAGGTAGCGGTTGGCGTCCACCTCGGGGCCGCAGGTCGGGCACACGTGGTAGGCGCTTCCGGGGATGCCCGTTGGGGTCTGGCACTGGGTTGGGAGGCTGACCTCGCCGCGTCCGAAGCAGGTAGGGCACTGGGGTTGTTGCGTCATGAGGTTTCCTCGTTCTGGCACGGACTGGTTCCGCTACGCAGATGGGAAATCGACTGGAGCGAGGCGTCGCTGTACTCCCTCCCCCGCTGTCGGGTTAGCGCCGTCGGCGAGTGGCTGGGTCGCGGGTGTCAGGGAGGAGGTCGATGACCTTGGATTGGACGCGTTTGACGGCGCGCATGAGGGCGTCGGTTTCGTCGCGGAGGTCTGCGCCGTCGGTGTTGTAGACGCGGGTGAGTTGCCCCATGAGCGGGGTGAGGCCGTGGACCAGTTCAAGGACTTCGTTGACGGCTCGCTTGGAGAGCACGACGTCGGGTGATGCTTCAAGTCGCGCGCGTTGTTTGGCGAGGTTTTCGCTCTTGCGACGACAGTCCGAGCAGAGGATGGCTCTGCCTTTCGGCGTGTTGTCGCAAGCCAGGCAGACCGGTGTTCCGTTGGGGCGGAGGCGTTGGCCGGGGAGGTTTGCCGGGTCGAGGCGGAGCCGCTCGATGGGCGTGTGTTGGACGTAGGGCCAGCGGGGGTCGTTCATGAGCGTTTCGCCGGTGACGATGTCGTCCGAACTCACGTTGCTCCTTCGTTAGCGGGCTCTCCTGGTGGAGCCTCGGACAGATTGTGTCGGCGGCTCCGGGGTTTCGGAGCGTGAATCGGTCGACGTTTCGTCCGATTGAGGGTTGTCCTCGGACAGGGTTCGTCTGGGGTCTTCCCTGTCACATCTGCCGGTCGACACGCTCTTTCTCGTGAGTCCCACCTGTCACTTGCGTATCAACTTCCCGGCCCCTCTTGAGACGTCGCCCGCTGCGACGTTACGGTCCGTCCAGTTCGAACACTTGTTCGATACAAGGAAGAAGGTTGACGTTGCGGCTCAGACCCACACCCGCTGTGAGTTCACTGCCCCGGTAACACCCGCCATGGGTTGTTCCGGGGTTCGCAAGCCACCCCGAGACAAGGACGACCCCATGGTTTTGAAGCACCACCACGCCGCCCGGCTCCACGCCGAAGCCGGACTGACCGGAACCGAGTTTCCGGCCCACGAATCAAACTGGCACCAGACCGTCGGACAGTTGGTTCACCACTGCTGCGCCGACCACGCCAACCTCCGCCACCTCCCAGCACACGAACTCGCTCAGCGCGTCATCGACTGGGCCTCGGTCAACGTCAAAGCCACCCGCACGTTGGGAAACCTCGCGAAGGCCAGGGCAGCGATTGCCTCAAACGCGAACGTCTACCTCACCCGATACGCGCCAGGCCCCGACGCCCAGTTTCTCGGAGCCGAGATTCCCGTCGGCGATGGTCGTATCGACCTCGCCTGGTTCATCCCCGACTTCGGTGTTCTGGTTGATGAGTTGAAGACTGTCCGCCAGGTGCACATGCATGCCGACAACCCCGGCATCACCCAATGTCACGGCTACGTGGACGCGGGGCTCGCCGAATGGGGCGACCTCTTCGCCGGAGTCCGCTACCTCCCGCTCTCCATTCCGTCACAGGCACTGTTCTTCGCACCCGACCACGGCACACACACCCTGAGCCGGTACACCCCCGCCGATGTCATCCGGCAGGTCGCGTGATGGGACGGGGTGCGTATTCGAAGCAGACCGGTCCTGACCGTGAGGTCATCGTGTCGGCGCTGCTGGGGTTCAGGGACACGCACAGCGGTGTCGTTCCGTCGCACGTGTACCAGCAGTACGCGGCCTTCACCGGCGTCGGTGAGCGCACCCTGCGGCGTTGGGTCGCGAACGCCATCCCGTTGCTTGATGTCGCCAAGAAGGAGCGTGTGCCGGTCGGGTCGCTACTCGTGAAGGGCCGGGAGTCGTTCACCATCACCGAGGAACACCTCGTGGCGATTCGGTCCCACTTGAATCTGACCAAGGCACACGAAGACCTGTTCCCGCCTGAGAGGAAGGGCGAGCCGGGATGGGTGTCCTATCCGACGTTCGCTCGCGCGTTCAAGGCCGTCCCGGCGTCGATTCGCGAAGGCATCCTGAACGGGTGGGACGCCATGTCGAAGCACGGCGTCTACCTGTCGATGACGGCCCCGCACCGCAACCACACGTGGCACCTTGACCACACCGAAGTCGACGCATGGGTGCATCTCGGTCGAAGCCAGATTCTGCGTCCGTGGGCCTCGATTGTCCGCGACGGGGCCACCGGCATGAAGTTGGCAGCCGTCGCCTACCAGGGTCGCCCGAACGAGGACTCCATCTGTGACCTCCTGGCGACTGCAGCCCGGATGCGCACCTACAAGACCCGTGACGGCCAGCGGGTCGAGGTGGGTGGGCTGCCGGTCCAGTTGGTGCTCGACAACGCACACGAACATTTCGCTGAAGCCGTCATGCGGGGAGCGATGATGCTCGGCGTCGTTTTCAACCCCACGAAGGCGTACTACAAGCATCAAAACGGCCCAGCGGAGTCAACGTTCTCCAAACTCAACGAGCAGTTGCTGAAAGGGATGCCGGGCTACACGAAGGGCGGAGTCGCCGACGACGGCCAGCCACTGATTGCCAAGAAGTACGCCCACGAGGTGGACCCCGCCGACGTCATGCAAATGGAGACGTTCCAGAAGGCGCTCGACACGTGGGTGACCAAGGGCAACGAGACGGGCACCATGCACCGTCTTGGAGACCAGACCCCGGTCGAGGCGTGGGCCAACGACCCGACGCCGATTCGCCGCACTCCGCCGGAGACCACTCGCGCGATGATGCTGCGGGCCTCGAAGGGGCACGCCATCAACACCGAAGGCATCCGGTTCAGGCGCGTCAACTACGTCGCACCCGAGTTGAACTACTACCGCGACAAGGGCTTGCGGGTCGAAGTCCGCTACCTCAAACGAGAAGAGCGGTTCATCGAGGTCTTCTACGAAGGCCAATGGGTGTGCACGGCCACCGACCGCGAACTGCTCACCCCCGCCCAGAAGCAAGCACTCCTGGAGAACCGGGAACGTGACCTCGCCCTCGTCAAGCGCATCAACCACGCCGCGAACCAGGACCGCAAGCACCGCCACCTCGCAGGCGAAAACTCGGCCTACGACGAGAACGACGACACGGATACGACTGAGGGCTACGAGTCCGTGGACGAGACCGTCGCCTCCGTCACCAATCTCGACACACGCCGTCCTGCAGCCAACCCCGAGCCGCCCGTCCACGAACGTCAAGACCCCACGACACCGACGCAACGCAAGAAGCGCTCCCCTGCCCCAGCGCAGAAGGAGGCGGCATCAAGGCGGACCGCGAAGAAAGAAGACAAGCAGTACGAACGCATCGCCCGTAGGCCCGGCTCGAACTTCGGAGAAGAAGGAGAAGACCAGTGAGGTCAACCCCTGAGCAGCGTCGCCGCAACGACCTGTGGGACCTAGGCAACCTCGTCCTGCCGCCCCGCCTGGAACTAGACCACCCGCTCGTCAAGACCCCGTCGTTCAAGCGTGCTCAGGCAAACATGAACGCCATCCTCAAGCGGGACCGTATGGGCATCCTCGACGGCCCGCCCGGAACCGGGAAGACCACGTTCGCTCAATGGGCCGCAGAGAAAGCCGACCGGCCCTCCGTCATCGTCGCCATGCCCGAGAACCCGCACCCGACCGACATTCTGCGGCTCTCCATCGTCGCGTTGACCGGCCAGAACCCCGTCTCCGTCGACAAGGTGCCACTGTCCTCAGAACTCGTCGATGTGCTCGCCGACTGGCAAGGGCTACTCATCATCGACGAAGTGCAGAACGTCGGACTCCAAGGGCTCACCCAGTTGCGGTACGTCCACGACATCATTCGTCCCAAAGTGCCGTTCCTTCTCGTCGGCTACGGCGCGCTCACCACGGTCGCCACCAACGCACCTCTGTCCGAACGCATCAAGAACCGCACCCGGTTCAAGCGGCTCGACCTCGACGACGTGTTCACCGCCGTCCGCATCATCGCCCCACACCTCGCCGAAACTCCCGACGACGTACTCCGGTACGCCGACGACACCTACGGCCTGGGCATCCTGCGCCGGTGGGTCAACGTGCTCGAACACTGGACCGACTGGGAACTCGACAAACCGACTCGTGCTGACGTCGACGACGCCGTCCTCTCCATCACCGGCGGCAGCGAGGACGCAGCATGAACGTCCACTACTACTCCGCACCCAAGGGCTACGAGCCCGACCCGTTCGTCGACCCCGTACCGATGCCCACGCCGTCGATGCGACTCATCACGCCACCGTCCTACAAGACCGAACACGTACTCGCCGCCGCACTCTGCCGAGCCCTCAACCTCACCCGCACCGAGTTCACCAAAGCGCTCTCCCTCGACCGGCTCTACACCCACGCCACCGCATGGGCCCTCGCCCACCACATCGAAGACATCTACGTAGCGCACAGCGAAGACCTCACCCGCGACGGAGTCCTCCTACTCCTCGACTACGCCACCACCATCGGAGCCCAACTCCACCTCGTGTTCGCCCACGCCCAAGCCGTCACCCACACACCCCTGCTGCTCAAGTTCGGCGCACAACACCAGGACTGGAACCAACTACCAGACGCGCTCCGTCAACCCCCACCAACGACCGATACCGAGGCCCCCAAAGCCGACCCGCTCGACAACATCGAACTCCCCGCCGACCACTGGCCCACCTTCCGCGCCGCCTACCACGACGCCCTCAACCCCGACCAGGTCGCAATCCTCGACCACATCTACCTCGACGCCTACGCCACCGCCCGCGCGTCCAAAGCCCACACCCGAGACACCATCGAAACGCTCGGCGGACACCTCTGGAACCAACACGGCATCCACCCCGTCGCCCAAACCGTCACCAACAAAGCCCTCCAAGCCGCCCTCTTCCGCAACGGCTACAACATCAAACTCGACCTCACCCACTGGACCCGACGACTCCACCAACACCACGTCAACGTCCTCACCCCCAGCCACTACAAAGCGCTCGCCACCTACGCCGACCCATGGCGCTCCGCCGCCACCGTCCTCCACGCCCACCACCTCCCCACCGAAACACTCGCCACCCTCACCTGCGGAGACACCAACGCGAACGGGCAACTCCCCCAACTCCAACTCATCCCCGAAGCAGCCGTCATCGTCGCCGCCCAACGCTGGAACCGACTCACCACCGGCGACCCCACCACACCCCTCTTCGACACCGACCTCATCACCATCCGCCGAGGCATCCGCGCCGTCGTCGCCGAACTCAACCTCCCCATCCAGACCTACTGGCGCATCGAAGGCCCCAAGAACAGCGCCAAACCCTCCGTCACCATCGAACGGATAACCACATGACCCGCGCACGCCACCCCATCAACCGAGACCTCATCACCGAACGCATGAACCAACTCGGCTACACCGAACGCTCAGTCATCCGCGACGCAGACCAAAAACCCAACGCATTCCGCACCGCCCGCCGCGAAGGCTGGATACCCGGCTCCACCACCCTCAACGAACTCCACAACCTCGCCGACCACCTCGCCGTCAGCATCGGCGACCTACTCGACGAAACCCCACCCACCAACAAACCCACCCGCGACGAAGCAAACAGCGACGCCGAGGCCGTCATCCCCATCCTCATCGCCCTCAAGAACGCCATCCCCGCCACCAACCTCGCCAAAGGATTCGACTGGGACCGCCAACGCCTCCACGCCTGCCTCGCAGCCATACCCGCCAACCTCACCGGCACCGGCATGCGCTACCTCGAAAACCAGGGCAACATCCGCATCATCGCCACCTACGTCACCGACGAAGAAACACTCCGCAACATCCGCCGCGTCCGCACCATGAACTACCAACTCAACTCCACCGAAGCCACCCTCCTCACCAAACTCATCAACGGCACCAACGTCCAAGACCGCATGAGCAGCAACGCCACCAAAACCAGCCTCGGCGCACTCAAGAACCTCGGCCTCATCGCCCTCGACGACAACGCCATCTACCAACCCACCAACACCATCCGACTCGCACTCCCCGACCTCTAAACCCCACAAAACGCGAAGGGCTCCACACCGTTTCCGGTGTGGAGCCCTTCGCGTTTTCAGGCCACCCTCACGATGCCAAACCGCGAGAACAAGCCCTGCCAATCTCGTGAGAACCGACTGCCAATCCGCGAGAATCCGCTGCCAAACTCACGAGACTCGGCATCAGCTGCAACCGGAGGTGGAGCCGCAGCCCTCGCAGACGTAGCAGGAGCCGGCGGGGCGCATCTTGGTGCCGCAGGTCATGCAGAGCGGGGAGTCAATGGCCTGGCCGGTGATCCTCTCCAGGAGCTCGGCGGAGGTGTGGGCACCGGTCGTGTCGACCTTGGGGGCGCCGGCGAGGGGGTCCTCGTCGACGACCTCGGCGTCCTCCACCTCGGCGTCGGCGGGCTCGACCACCGTGGCTGCCGCGGAGGTCACCTCGGCGACCGAGCCGGAGACCTCGAAGGGCTCGTAGGAGCCGGTCTCGAGGTGGCGCTGGCGCTCCTCGGCGGAGTAGATGCCGAGCATCGACCGCTCCTCGAAGGACAGGTAGTCCAGGGCGAGGCGGCGGAAGATGTAGTCCATGATCGACTTCGACATCCGCACGTCAGGGTCGTCGGTGAGACCGGCGGGCTCGAAGGCCAGGTTGGTGAACTTCGAGACGTAGGTCTCCAGCGGTACGCCGTACTGGAGGCCGATCGAGACCGCGATCGAGAAGGCGTCCATCACGCCGGCCAGGGTCGAGCCCTGCTTGCCGAGCTTGAGGAAGATCTCGCCGAGCTCGCCGTCCTCGTGGGCGCCGGAGGTCATGTAGCCCTCGGCGCCACCGACGGTGAACGAGGTGGTGCGGGCGACGCGGGACTTCGGCAGGCGCTTGCGGGTCGGTGCGTAGACGACCTTCTCCACGACCTTCTCGATGACCTCGACCGCCTCGCCGTCCTCCTCGACGACGACCTTCTTGGCCTTCGCGTCGGCCAGCGGCTGACCCACCTTGCAGTTGTCGCGGTAGATCGCGGTGGCCTTGAGGCCCAGGCGCCACGACTCCATGTAGATCTGCTCGATCTCCTCGACCGTCGCCGACTCCGGCAGGTTGACCGTCTTGGAGATGGCGCCGGAGAGGAACGGCTGGCAGGCGGCCATCATCTTCACGTGGCCCATGGGCTTGAGCGCGCGCTCGCCCATCGCGGTGTCGAAGACCTCGTAGTGCTCGGTCTTGAGGCCCGGCGCGTCGACGACGTGGCCGTGCTCGGCGATGTAGGCGACGATCGCCTCGACCAGCTCCTCGTCGTAGCCCAGCTTCTTGAGGGCCCGCGGGATGGTCTGGTTGACGATCTGCAGCGAGCCGCCGCCGACCAGCTTCTTGAACTTGACCAGCGAGAAGTCCGGCTCGATACCGGTCGTGTCGCAGTCCATCATGAAGCCGATGGTGCCGGTGGGGGCGAGGACCGAGGCCTGCGCGTTGCGGAAGCCGTTGGTCTTGCCCAGCTCTACGACCTTCGCCCACTCCTCGGTCGCCACCTTGTGTACGCCGGCGTCGGCGATGTGCAGGGTGCGGACCTCGTCGTTGGCCGCCTGGTGCTTGCGCATGACCCGGTTGTGGGCCTCGGCGTTGCGGGCGTAGCCGGCGTACGGGCCGACGATCGCGGCGAGCTCGGCCGAGCGGCGGTAGGAGGTGCCGGTCATCAGCGAGGTGATGGTGGCCGCCATCGCGCGACCGCCGTCGGAGTCGTAGCCCAGGCCCATCGCCATCAGCAGCGCGCCGAGGTTGGCGTAGCCGATGCCGAGCTGGCGGTAGTCGCGCGTGGTCTCGCCGATCGGGTCGGTCGGGAAGTCGGCGAAGCAGATCGAGATGTCCATCGCGGTGATGATCAGCTCGACGGCCTGCGCGAACTTACATGAGTCGAAGGTGTCGTCGTCCTTGAGGAACTTCAGGAGGTTCAGCGACGCCAGGTTGCACGAGGAGTTGTCCAGCGACATGTACTCCGAGCAGGGGTTGGACGCGGTGATCCGGCCGGTCTCAGGGTTGGTGTGCCAGTCGTTGATGGTGTCGTCGTACTGCAGACCCGGGTCGGCACAGGCCCAGGCGGCCTCGCTGATCTTGCGGAACAGGTCGCGGGCGTCGACGGTCTCGATGACCTCGCCGGTGGTGCGGGCGCGCAGGCCGAACTCAGTGCCCTCGTCGACGGCCTTCATGAACTCGTCGGTGACGCGGACGGAGTTGTTGGCGTTCTGGTACTGGACCGAGGTGATGTCCTGGCCGCCGAGGTCCATGTCGAAGCCGGCGTCTCGCAGCGCGCGGATCTTGTCCTCCTCGCGCGCCTTGGTCTCGACGAACTCCTCGATGTCGGGGTGGTCGACGTCGAGGACGACCATCTTGGCCGCGCGGCGGGTGGCGCCACCGGACTTGATGGTCCCGGCGGAGGCGTCGGCGCCGCGCATGAAGGAGACCGGGCCGGAGGCCGTGCCGCCGGACTTGAGCAGCTCCTTGGAGGAGCGGATGCGGGAGAGGTTCAGGCCGGCGCCGGAGCCGCCCTTGAAGATGAAGCCCTCCTCGCGGTACCAGTTCAGGATCGAGTCCATCGAGTCGTCGACGGAGAGGATGAAGCACGCGGAGACCTGCTGGGGGGCGGTCGTTCCGACGTTGAACCAGACCGGGGAGTTGAACGAGAAGTACTGGTGCGCCAGCAGCCAGGTGAGCTCGTGCTCGAAGACCTCGGCGTCGGCCTCGGTGGCGAAGTAGCCGTGCTCGAGTCCGGCCGCGACGTACTTGCCGACCACGCGGTCGATGAGCTGCTTCAGGCCGGACTCGCGCTGCGGGGTGCCGACGGCGCCGCGGAAGTACTTCGTGGTGACGATCGTGGAGGCGTTGACCGACCAGAAGTCGGGGAACTCCACGCCGCGCTGCTCGAAGACGGTCTCGCCGGTCTTCCAGTTGGTCTGGACGACGTCGCGCCGCTCCCAGGTGATCTCGTCGTAGGGATGCACGCCCTCGGTGCTGAAGATCCGGTCGATCTTCAGACCCGCACCGGTCGTGCCTGCGGACTGGCTGTTCACCGTCTCGGTCATGAGCTTCTGCTTCCCCCTCGGGTTCGCGGCTGGCGATTCTGGCAATTCGGTCATGCGTCCGGTGTTCTTCCAGTGTTGCTCGCTGCGCCGACACCGGTCGACGCGGAGTCTGGAGCCCGGGCAGACAGCTTCCCCACTACCTGCCCGGGCGGTCTGTGTCAGCCCGTCGTGGGCTGGAGCTGCCGCTCGGCGCGGAGCAGGGAGATCTCGTTCTCGAAGTCGTCGGCCGACTCGAACCCGCGGTAGACGCTGGCGAAGCGGAGGTAGGCCACCTCGTCCAGCTTGCGCAGCGGGGTGAGGATCGCCAGGCCCACCTCGTGGGCCGCGATCTCCGGGCTGCCGGCCAGGCGCAGCTGGTGCTCGACCTCCTGACCGAGCCGGGCCAGCGCGTCCTCGTCGACCGGGCGGCCCTTGCACGCCTTGCGTACGCCGGACACCGCCTTGTCGCGGTTGAACGGCTCGCTCGTGCCGGACCGCTTGAGCACCGTCAGCTGCATCTGCTCCACCGTGGTGAACCGCTTCTCGCAGCTCTGGCACACGCGGCGCCGGCGGATCGAGGTGCCGTCGTCGGCGACCCGGGAGTCGAGGACCTTGGTGTCGCAGTGCTTGCAGTACGGACAGTGCACCGGCCCCCTCCTCCCATATCGGAACATGTGGACAACCGGTGGAATTCCGGCCTGTCGCTGTGGACATCCCGTAGTGACCTGTGTAACTCCACGGGGCGTCCTGTGGACTAGATGTGGAGAACTACATCGTTGTAACTACTAGATGTAGTGGTAACCGTACGCCGGTGGCAGACGGCCCGCAAGAGGTGGGCACGACCGATTCACGGGAGCGATCCCACCGGCCTCGTTTGTGCAGGTCAGGCCGCAGTCCCGGGATTCCGGGCCGGCGTGTCGACCGCGTGTCGCGGGCGCGTCGACACCTGTCCGCAGACGATCTCCGAGGGCGTCGTACGTCTCGTTTGGGTGGGTCCCGCTGCACGATCACCGTCCATCAGCCAGAATGACGCCTGTGGCAGGTGGGAAACGCGCGGGAGCGCGCCAGAAGCGGCGGTTCCGCCCTGTCCTGCTCGGCCTCGCGATCGCGATCCTCGCCTGTATCGCCGCCTGGGGCTACCTGGTCTACCGGGCCATCGACTTCGGCGCCGACGGCCGCCGCGACGGCGCGGTCAGCGCCTGGGCGCTGCTGGCGCTGGCCTCGGTCGGAGCGGTCGCCTGCCTGTTCCTCGGCCTGATGCTGGTCGTGCGGCTCTCCCGCGCCGTCGGCATCACCCACACGCCCGCTCCGCGCCCCAAGCGCGACCCCGGCACCCCCGCGGGCGGCAAGCGCGCCGCGCGCTGAGCACCGCGACGACCACGACAGCACGAGGGGCCCGATCCGGACAGGATCGGGCCCCACGTCTTCCCCATCGCCCACCGGGGTCGAGGCGGCGGACGAAGACTCGGTTGCTGCTCAGCTGTTCGGGACGCGGAGCTCCTGGCCGACGTACACGACGCCGTCGTCGAGGGTGTTGAGGTCCTCGATGCGCTGCATCATGTCGGCGGTGCGGGTGCCGGTGCGGTCGGCGGCGGTGCTCGCGATGGCCCACAGCGTCTCGCCGGACCGGACCGTCACGACGTGAACGTCCGGGGAGCCGACATGGCTGCCTGCGGCCGAGGCCGAGGCCGAGGCGAGCGCCACACCCACGGCGAGCGCTGCGAGCAGGGCGGCCACGAGGACGACGACC
Source organism: Nocardioidaceae bacterium (assembly GCA_009780515.1). Classification (GTDB taxonomy): domain Bacteria; phylum Actinomycetota; class Actinomycetes; order Propionibacteriales; family Nocardioidaceae; genus Nocardioides. The sequence goes on from WQZX01000008.1 coordinate 56,835, forward strand.
CGGCCGCGGCGGGTCAGCCGCACCTGGCCGCGGCTGGCGCCGGTGCGACCGACGGGGCGGACGTAGGACGGGCTGTAGCTGATCGTGCTCATGTTGACCTCCGGGGAAGCGGCCCCGGCGATCGGGGCCTCGGTCTGGATCGTGTTCGGGACCAACCCTGGCCGGCCCCTCCGACACAACCCCTACACGAGGCCCTGGCGGAGGTTCGACCAGACGTTCGATCGAACACGTGAACGAGCATAGAACATCCATTCGACACAACCCGCGCATTTCATCGCAAACGTGTTCGACGGCGTGTCGTGCCGCTCGAACGCGTCCGGCCCGGGCGAGCTCGCGACACGCCGCGTCGAACACCTGTTTGATATCGGGGGTGATCGGGGTTACTTTCGGAGGCATGGACAAGAAGGCCCTCCGACCGGTCAGCGAGCTTCCCGACGGGCCGCCCGACGGCACGGGGCTCACCCCCCGCCAGCAGCGCATCCTCACCACCATCAAGAAGGCCATCGACAAGCGCGGCTATCCGCCGAGCATGCGGGAGATCGGTGAGGCCGTCGGCCTGACCAGCACCTCCAGCGTCGCCCACCAGCTGCGCTCCCTCGAGGCAAAGGGCTACGTACGCCGCGATCCGCACCTCCCGCGCGCGATCGAGGTGTTCCTGCCCGAGAGCCTGGCCAGGCGCCAGAAGCCTGTCGCCGCCGCAGACGAGTCGACCTTCGACGAGACCGGCCTGGGCGACTCCGCCCCCGCGCCGACCAACGTCCCCGTCGTGGGCCGGATCGCCGCCGGCGGCCCGATCCTCGCCGAGGAGCGGATCGAGGACGTCTTCCCGCTGCCGCGCCAGCTCGTCGGCGACGGTCAGCTCTTCCTGCTCGAGGTCAGCGGAGAGTCGATGATCGACGCGGCCATCTGCAACGGCGACTACGTCGTGATCCGCCAGCAGAGCACCGCCGAGAACGGCGAGATCGTCGCCGCAATGATCGACGGAGAGGCGACCGTCAAGACCTTCCAGCGCAAGGACGGCAAGGTCTGGCTGCTGCCGCACAACGCCGCCTTCGAGCCGATCGACGGCACGAACGCCACCATCCTCGGCAAGGTCACCGCGGTCCTGCGCCGCGTCTGAGCGACACCGCGCATCCGTCGAGTCGGGCCGGTTGCGCAGGAACACGTAGGGTCGTGGAGTCACCAGCCCCGTCGAAAGTCGGTCACTACATGTTCCGCCGCAGCCGGCCCGTGGTTCTCGGGCTCCTGATCGCCGTCTGCTTGGCGCCCTTCGCGCCGACGGCGTACGCCGACAGCACCTCGCCCGCCACTCCCCCGGGCACTTCTGCGACCCCCGCGGCGACCGGCGCCACGCCCGCGCCGACCGACCCGGCCACGCCGTCCCCGACGCCGTCCGACCCGGTGGGCCAGGTCGTCGCTCCGCTGCTGCAGCAGGCCCAGCACGCCCTGAGCCAGGTCAAGCAGGTGTTCGGCAAGACGAGCACCGGCCCGAGCAGCGCGCCGAAGAAGCCGATCGACGCGACGATGGCGCTGCGCAACCTGCGCTCGACGTACCGTGCGCTGCCCCGGCGGCAGCAGCGGACCGCCGAGCGCTTCTTCGCGCGACCGACCAACAAGGGCGCGCTGGGCTGCTACTACGACAACGCCTGCTACAAGACCAAGGCCACGCACGAGCTCTGCGACACCAAGATCTGCATCCACTACGTGCTGCAGGCCGACGACCCGACCAACGGCGTCCCGAGCGGCGACTTCGAGGGCGTCGCGGCCCAGAACGGCGTGCCCGGCTACGTACGGTTCGCGTTGCAGACGATGGAGTACGTCAACAAGACCTACAAGGACGCCGGCTACCGCGCGACCCTCGGTGACGCCAAGAGCAGCGACAACGGCGGCGACGGCCGCTTCGACGTCTACCTGGCCGACCTCGGCTCGTCGCTCTACGGCTACACCCAGTCCGACGACCCGCGCACCTACAACGACCGGGCGGGCAACAAGCACACCCCGTCCTCGGCGTACCTCGTGCTCGACAACGACTACAACCACAACGACTTCCCCGAGCACACGCCCGGCCAGAACCTCCAGGTGACCGCGGCCCACGAGTACTTCCACGCCGTCCAGTTCGCCTACGACTACGACGAGGACGCCTGGATGATGGAGGCGACCGCGACCTGGGCCGAGGACGAGCTCTACACCAACATCAACGACAACCGCGGCTACCTGCGCTCCGGCCCGATGCGCCACGCGCAGAACCCGCTGGACGCCTACGAGGGCAACAACGAGTACGGCGCCTGGATCTTCTTCCGGTACCTGACCGAGAAGTACCCCACCAAGGTCGGCAACCTGCCGGTGCTCATCCGGCAGATCTGGACCCGCTGCGCCAAGTCCGGCAAGGGCGCGCACAACCAGTACTCCCTGCAGGCGATCAACTCGGTGCTGGGCTACCACCACACGTCGCTGGCGACGCAGTACGTCGACTTCGCACTGGCCAACCGGTTCCCGTGGCTGTACTACTCCGAGGGAGCCGCGCCGGTCTACCACCACGGTGCAGCGCTCTTCCGGTCCGCCCACCTCACCCGCGGCAAGCCGAGCCGGACCACGACGGTCAAGCTCCAGCGGCTCAGCGCCCGGCACCTGCGCTACGTGCCCGGCACCGGCCTGCGCGGGTCCTCGCAGATCCGGATCACCGCGAACGGCCCGACCAAGGCGACCGGCGGGATGGTCGCCGTACGCATCAAGCCGGTCGGCAAGCCGATGAAGCGGGTGAGGTTCGCCCTCAACAAGTTCGGCGACGGCGGGCACACCTTCGCCTTCGGCAAGGGCAAGATCCAGTGGGTCGAGATCTCGGTCCTGAACACCAGCACGCGCTACAAGTGCAACGTGTACGGCGGCAACACGGCGTACTGGACCCACACCTGCAAGGGCCGTCCGGTCGACAACGCCAACACGACCAAGGTGACGGTCGACGCGCTGCGCTGACCTTCGCTACTTCGCCGCGGCGGCGAGGCGGGTCAGCGCCTGCCTCGCCACCGCGGGATCGGTCGTCGACCACATCGTCGGCAGGCTCGCCTTGAGGAAGCTGCCGTAGCGCGCGGTCGCGAGCCTCGGGTCGAGCATGGCGACGACGCCACGGTCGGACCGGGTGCGGATCAGCCGCCCCGCGCCCTGGGCCAGCAGCAGCGCGGCGTGCGTGGCGGCCACCTGCATGAACCCGTTGCCGCCGGCCTTGTCGGCGGCCTTCTGGCGCGCGCTCATCAGCGGGTCGTCGGGGCGCGGGAACGGGATGCGGTCGATGATCACGAGCTGGCAGGTGTCGCCGGGCACGTCCAGGCCCTGCCACAGGCCGAGGGTGCCGAACAGGCAGGTGTGCGGGTCCTCGACGAACTGCCGCGCCAGCTCGGGCAGCTGCGCATCGCCCTGGGCCAGGGTCGTGAGGTGCGGCAGCCGCTCGCGGACGTGCTCGGCGGCGGCCTCGGCGGCCCGGCGGCTGGAGAACAGGCCGAGGGTGCGGCCGTCTGCGGCATCCACCAGGTCGACGATCTCGTCCAGCTGAGCCGCGCCGAGGCCGTCGCGGCCGGGCGGCGGGAGGTGACGGGCGACGTAGAGGATGCCCTGCTTGGGGTAGTCGAACGGGCTGCCGACGTCGAGCCCGAGCCACGGCTCCGCGTCGTCGGAGGTCTCGTCGGGCACGCCGTCGGCACCGGCCTGCACCCGCTCGGACGGCTTGAGGCCGACCGCGGTGGCGACGGTGTCGAAGTCGCCGCCGAGCATGAGGGTGGCGGAGGTGAGGACCACGGTCTTCTCGGCCAGGAGCTTGTCGCGCAGCTGGCCCCAGACCTGCAGCGGGGCGATGCAGAGCCGGGGCGGCAGCCGGTCGGTGCCCTCGGTCAGCCACAGCACGTCGGAGTCGGCAGCCGCGGCCATCCGCTCGGCCACCCCGAAGACGTCCTGTACGCCGGCCTTCGCCTGGGCCATGCCCGCGTCGGGCTCGCTGCCCGGCTCGGTGCGCGGGAACGCCGAGATGCAGGCGCGAGCCGCGTCGCGGACCAGTGCGAGCGCGTCGGCCAGCTCCTCGGGCAGCGTCTCGATCCGGCCCGGCGACGCCTCGCCCATCGCCGCGCGGAGGGCGTCGGAGGCGTCGGAGAGCTCGTCGGCCTGCTCCCCGTCGACGTGGCGCACGCTGCGCTTGGCGGCCCGGTCGACCTCGGCAGCCCACAGCTCGTCGGTGGCCGCCTGGGTCACCCGCGCGGTGAGCTCGTGGGCCTCGTCGACCACCACGGCGTCGTACTCGGGCAGCATGGGGATGCCCTCGATGGCGTCGATGGCGAGGAGCGAGTGGTTGGTGACGACGAGGTGGGAGCGCTGTGCCTTCTCCCGCGCACGCTCGGCGAAGCACTCCTGACCGAACGGGCAGCGCGTCGCGCCCAGGCACTCGCGCGCCGAGACGCTGACCTGGCGCCACTCCTTCTCGGTGTGTCGCGGGGCGGAGTCGCGCTCGCCGGTGCCCTCGTCTCCGGCCTCCTGCTCGGCCCACTTGCGCAGCTCGATGACCTTCGCGCCCATCGAGCCCTCGGGAACCTGGACGAGCTCGCCCTGGTCGTCGGGGGCGCCCTCGCGGATGCGGTGCAGGCAGGCGTAGTTGGAACGCCCCTTCAGGACCGCGAAGCTGGCGTCGACCCCTGGGGTCGTGCCGACCGCGTCGACCAGCCGGGGCAGGTCGCGCTCGACGAGCTGGTGCTGCAGCGCGAGCGTCGCGGTGGCCACGACGACCCGGTCGTCGTGGAGCAGCGCGGGCACCAGGTAGCCCAGGGACTTGCCGGTGCCGGTGCCCGCCTGGACCAGGAGGTGGCGGTGGTCGGCGAGGGACCCGGCGACGGCCTCGGCCATCGCGACCTGGCCCTCTCGGGTGTGTCCGCCGAGAGCCTCGACCGCGGCTCCGAGGACCGTGCGGACCGGGCTGTCGGGGCTGTCGGTCTTCTCGGGCACCCGAGAAGGGTAGGCGACCCACGCGGAGCGGGCTCAGCCCGGTGCCGGGCGACTCACATGTCGCTGGTCACCGAGACCGCGTAGGTGGTGCCGCCGGCGCTGAAGGTGAACTTGCCGGTGGTGCCCTTGTAGGTGCCGCTGGGCTGGCCGAGGACCTGGCCCGCACCGGTCCAGGCGTGCGCCTGGGCGCCGACGGTGAACTTCTTGGTCGCCCGGAGGGTCTTGCCCGCCTTGACGGCGATGCGTACGGCGAGCGGCTTGATGCCGGACCCCTTCGCCGGGACGAGCTTCGCCGCGGCGTGGCGCTGGATGTCGAGGCGGTTCAGGCGGATCCAGACCTGGACGCACGCCTGGCCCTGAGCAACGGTGACGCACTGCGCGGCGGCCTTGGCCCAGGGCGTACGGCCCGCGGCGCCCTGGAAGGAGCCCTTGTCCGTGTTCACGCTCGCGGAGACGATCATGCCGACGCCGGCCGGGTAGGTGTAGGTGTGCGCGGTGTGGGTGCGGGCTGGGCAGGCGGCGTCGCCGCTGCCCTGCACGCAGACGGCACCGCCTGCGTTGAGCTCCGACTCGGCGACGTCTGTGAGCTCCATCCAGTGGCCGGAGGACGGCGCGAGCGCGACGGTCGCACGGCCCTTGTCGCCGTTGACGAAGGTCGTCAGGCACATCTGGCCGACGGCGTTGTGGTAGCAGGCGTGGTCGGTCTGCTTCCAGGTGGCCGCCATCGCGGGCGACGGGATGAGCATGGCGGCCACGCCGGCGGCGGTGACCAGGAGGGCGAGCAGCGCGCCCGCGAAGCGTCGTGCGGAGATCATTGGGACCTTCCTTGGTTCTGCGATGAGATGTTCGTCAGTGGTGGGAACCCGAGTCGTGGTCGAGCGCCGCGGCGACCAGGTCGCCGAACGCTCGCTGGCTGCCGGCCGTCGGGTGGAGACGGTCCGGCAGGTAGTCGAGGCGCGCGTGCGCCATCGAGAGGTACTGGACGTGCGCGCCGGCGGACAGCCGCGCCAGGAGCGCGTCCAACCTCGGGACCTCGGCGACGCGCGACGGAGCGGGTGGCGGGCCGACCACGAGGACCCGGCGGCCCTTCAGCTCGGTCATCAGCCGGTGGAAGCCGGCGGCGATCGCACCGTCGTGCTGGTCGAAGTCGTTGAGCCCGCCCTCGACCACCACCCGGCGGATGCCCGGGCGCAGCGCGGCGGGGGCGCGATCGGCGTACGACTCGAGGCCGCAGGGGCTGTCGGTGGCGGCGAAGCCGGAGCCCGAGAAGCCGGCGACGTGCACCCGGCCGGGCAGCCGGACCGGCCAGCTCTGCCGCGGCGTGAGCAGGTGCCCGACCGAGTAGGAGTCGCCGACGACGAGCGTGCCGGTCCCCTTGCCGGTGACCAGCGCGGCGCGCTGCACCGACTCCTGCTCGAAGCCCGCGCACCTGGCCGGCAGGCTGTCGCCGTGGGCGCGGGCCCAGAAGGGTGCCGCGATCGCGGCGGCCAGCACCACTGCCGCGAGTGCGAAGACCGTCTTCGAGGACCTGCGCCGAGTCACAGGAGAACTATCGGCTCATTCGCGCTCTCACGAAGCAATATCCGCGAACTCGATGGGGCGGGCCCTCAGACGGCGTACGACGACAGGTCGCCGGCGAGCGCCTCGGTCGCGAGGCCCTTGATGCGGGTGCCGTCGGCGGTGTGCTCGAGGCTGAGGATCTCGCCGTCGCGGTGGATGCGGTCGACGAGGTCGCCGCGGGCGTAGGGCACCAGCGCCTCGAAGGCGACGCCCGGCCGCGGCAGGTCGGCCTCGACCGCCTTGATGGCCGCCTCGATTCCCTCGCCGGTGCGGGCCGACACGGCGACGGAGTGGGGCTCGTTGCGCAGCAGCCGGCCGACGACCAACGGGTCGGCCGCGTCGATCTTGTTGACGACGACGAGCTCGGGAACCCCGCCCGCGCCGATCTCGGCGAGCACCTCGCGCACGGCGGACAGCTGGCCCTCGGGATCGGGGTGAGAGCCGTCGACGACGTGCACGATGAGGTCGGAGTCGGCGACCTCCTCCAGCGTGCTGCGGAACGCCTCGACCAGCTGGTGCGGCAGGTGCCGCACGAAGCCGACCGTGTCGGACATCGTGTAGATGCGCCCATCGGCGGTCTGGGTACGACGCGTGGTCGGGTCGAGCGTCGCGAACAGCGCGTCCTCGACGAGCACCCCCGCCCCGGTCAGGCGGTTGAGCAGCGAGGACTTGCCCGCGTTGGTGTAGCCCGCGATGGCGACGCTCGGCACCTGGTGGCGCCGGCGCTCCTGGCGCTTGGTGTCGCGCGTGCCCTTCATCGCCTTGAGCTCGCGACGCAGCTTGGCGATCTTGTCGTTGATCCGGCGCCGGTCGGTCTCGATCTTCGTCTCACCGGGACCGCGGCCACCGATGCCGCCGCCGTCGGCGCCGACCCGTCCGCCGGCCTGCCGGGACAGGTTGCCGCCCCAGCCACGCAGCCGCTGCTTCATGTACTGCAGCTGCGCCAGCTCGACCTGCGCCTGGCCCTCCTTGGACTTCGCATGCTGGGCGAAGATGTCCAGGATCAGGGCGGTCCGGTCGACGACCTTGACCTTGACCCGGTCCTCGAGGTTCCTCAGCTGGCTGGGCGCGAGCTCGCCGTCGCAGATGACGGTGTCGGCACCGGTCGCCTGCACGATCTCGCGCAGCCCGTCGACCTTTCCGCGCCCGATGTACGTCGCCGGGTCGGGCGACTGCCGGCGCTGATAGATCGCGTCGAGGACCTCCGAGCCGGCCGTCTCGGCCAGCAGCGCGAGCTCGGCCATGGCGTTCTCGACGTCCTCCTGGGTGCCCTCGGTCCACACGCCGACCAGCACGACGCGCTCGAGGCGCAGCTGGCGGTACTCGACCTCGGTGATGTCCTCGAGCTCGGTGCGCAGGCCGGCGACCCGGCGCAGCTCGTGGCGCTCGGCCAGGTCGAGCGAGCCGGTGGTGTGGTCGGCCGGTCCGCGGTCGTCGGCACGGTCGCTCGACGAGTCGTCGTCGGCGTAGCCGGACTCGAAGTCGTCGAGCTCGGGGTCGTCCCAGGTCTCGGTGGCGTCGAGCTCGGCGGCGAGGGAGAAGTTCTGTGCAGGATCAGTCATAGGCGTTCCTCAGGGTAACCACGCGGACGCCCGAACGCTTCCCGATTCCACGGGCGCGATCCCGCCCCTCACGCCGGCAGCCCCGATGATCCGCCTTCGTCGTACCGGAATCGGACGTCCTGACCCCTGTCGCGGGAGGTCTGCCGGGAGTAGCGTCGCCGCACCGGACGATATCTGGGTCGCCCGCTCTCGGAAAGGAAGTCCCATGGCACCTGCTCGGAAACGAGCCGTCGCCGCGGCCACCACCCTGGCCGCCGCATGCGCACTCGCCGGCACGGTCGGTCTACCCGGCCGGGCCGACGCGAACGGCCGGCACACCCTCGCCGGCAGCGTCCCGTCCTGGGCCAATGCGGGACACCGCGTCGGCGCCACCCCGAAGGGGCAGGCGGTGACGTTCCGCGTCTACCTGCCGCTGCAGCACTCCGACCAGGCCGCCGCGCTCGCGACGTCGGTCTCCACCCCGGGGTCGGCCGACTACGGCCACTTCCTGACCCCCGCGCAGTTCCGCTCGCGGTTCGCACCCTCCTCGGCCTCGGTGGCCGAGGTGAAGACCTGGCTGAAGGGCCAGGGGTTCAAGGTCGGCGCGGTCCCCTCCAACAACAAGTACGTCGAGGCCTCGGGCACCGCCGCGCAGGCCGCCACCACCTTCGACACCTCCTTCGCCGAGTACCGCGTCGACGGTCAGCAGGTGCGCAGCAACACCGCTCCCCTGAGCGTCCCGAGCTCGCTCGGCGTGCAGGCCGTGATCGGCCTCGACCAGTCGCAGTCGCTGGTCCAGCCCGCGAAGACCACCCCGCCGCCGGCCGCCTTCGTGAACGCGCAGCCCTGCTCGGCGTACTGGGGCGAGAAGACGACCACCGACACGCCCACGCCCGACGGCACCAAGCTGCCGGCGAAGCCCGCCGAGTTCGCACCGTGCGGCTACGCCGGCCGGCAGCTGCAGGGCGCCTACGGCATGAGTGGCGCGATCGGCTCCGGCAACGACGGCAAGGGGGTGACCATCGGCATCATCGACGCGTTCGCCTCGCCGTACATCGCGAGCGACGCGGAGACCTACTCCCAGCGACACGGGCTGCCCTCGCTCAAGGGCCACTTCACCCAGCTGATCACCAACGGCTCGCAGAACAAGCCGCCGAACAAGAAGATGGACCCGCAGGGGTGGGCCGGCGAGGAGACCCTCGACGTCGAGGCCGCGCACACGATGGCCCCCGGCGCCGACATCGTCTACATCGGCGCCAACAACAACGGCCGTGACCTGGACGCGCTGATGAACAAGGTGGTCAACAACCACCTCGCCGACATCGTCTCGAACTCCTACGGGTACTCCGGCGAGGCACTGCCGCCGGGCACCATCAAGCCGTCGCTGGACACCCAGGTCCAGGCGGCCGCCGAGGGCATCTCGCTGCTGTTCTCCAGCGGTGACAACGGCGACGAGACCGGCGGCGACCCGAGCGCCGCGCCGACCCCCGACTGGCCCGCCTCCAGCCCGTACGTCACCGCCGTCGGCGGCACGTCGATGGGCATCGGGGCCGACGACCAGCGGATCTTCGAGACCGGGTGGGAGACCGCGAGGAGCACGCTGAGCTCCGACGGCACCTGGAGCACGCCGACCTACCAGTACGGCTCGGGCGGCGGCACGAGCCGTCTGTTCGCGCAGCCGAGCTACCAGGCGGGCGTCGTACCGACCTCGATGTCGCAGACGTACGGCGGCGCACCCATGCGCGTCGTACCCGACGTGTCGGCGCTCGGGGACCCGACGACCGGCATGCTGGTGGGCGAGACCCAGGCGTTCCCCGACGGCACCCAGAAGTACGCCGAGTACCGCATCGGCGGCACCAGCCTCGCCTCCCCCCTGTACGCCGGCATGCTCGCCCTCGCCGAGCAGAAGGCGGGCCACGAGTTCGGGCTCGCCAACCCGCGTCTCTACGCGGCCGCGTCGTCGTCCTACGACGTGACCGGCGCCAGCGACGCGACGTACCCGGGTGCGGTGCGGTCCGACTACGTGAACAGCGTGGACGGGACGAACGGCTACTCCTACACCGCTCGCTGGTTCGACCGGGGTGATCTGATCACGCTGCGCACGGGTCCGGGCTACGACGACGTCACCGGCGTCGGCTCGCCGAACGGGCAGGCGTGGTTGGACGCGGTCGCGAACCAGTAGTCGATCACGGAGAAGCAGCGAAGGGCGCCCGGTGGACCGGGCGCCCTTCGTCGTTGTCTCGCGACGGTCGCTGCGCGACCTCCTCGACCGACGGATGTACCTACTTCGGGGGCATCCTGATGCCGCCGTCGACGCGGATGACCTCGGCGTTCATGTAGGAGTTGGTGATGCACTCGACCACCATCGAGGCCAGCTCGTCGGCGACACCGAGGCGCTTGGGGAACAGCACGTTCTGACCCAGGTTGGCCTTGAACGCCTCGGCCGCCTCGCCCTCGCCGTAGATCGGGGTGTCGATCAGGCCGGGGGCGACGGTGTTGAGCCGGATGCCCGCGGCGGAGAGGTCGCGCGCGACCGGCAGGGTCATGCCGACGACGCCGCCCTTGGACGCGGAGTATGACGCCTGGCCGATCTGGCCGTCGAACGCGGCCACGCTGGCGAGGTTGACGATCGCGCCGCGGCAGCCGTCGGCGTCGGCCTCGTTGCGGCTCATGACGGTCGCGGCCTGGCGGGTCATGTCGAAGGTGCCGATCAGGTTGATCGCGATGACCTTCGAGAACGCGCCCAGGTCGTGGGCCGACTCGATCTGGCCGTCACGGCCGATCGTGCGCTGCGCCCAGCCGATGCCGGCGGAGTTGACGCACGCGCGCAGCGGCGCGATCTCGGCGGCCGCGTTGACCGCGGCGGTGATCTGCTCGGTGTTGGTGACGTCGACCTGCGCGAAGACGCCGTTGATCTCGGCGGCCAGCTTCTCGCCGGTCTCGGCGTTGAGGTCGGCGATGACGACGGTCGCGCCCTTCGCGGCGAGCTGGCGGGCGCACGCGGCGCCGATGCCCGACGCGCCGCCGGTGACGATGGCAGAGGATCCGGTGAGTTCCATGGCCGCGAGCATAGGACGTGCCCGGCCGACGGTGACAGTGTTGGTGTCACAGCCAGAGACGGCGTCGCGGGATCGGGAACCGGATGCGGGCCGGCTGCGTCCTTCCCGCATGAGGACCAGGGCGATGGCCGCTGCGGCGGGCGTGATCGGGCTGCTGGCGGTGGGCGGCTGCGGAACGGCGGTGGGGACGGGCTCCGCGTCGTCGCCGACGCCCAGCGCGGCGGGAGGCGACGCGCACGGCTCGCTGTCGGGGCTGAGCGCGAACGCCGGTGCCGCTCCGCGGCCGTTCGACTCGGTCCGTGATGTGGCCGCGCGGCAGCCGGCCGGTCCGCCGGCGCCCGGCCGAGCGCTGATCCGCACCGGTCGGGTGACGCTCACCAGCGACGACGTCGCCCACGCCGCCGGCGGCGTACGACGGGTGGCCGGTGCCGACGGCGGCAGCATCGCCGGCGAGCAGGATCGCGCGAAGCGCGGCAGGCTCGTCCAGGCACGGCTGACGGTGCGGGTGCCGAGCCGGCACTTCGGCGCGGCGCTCGCCTCGATCAAGCGGCTGGGGACCCTGGTGTCGGCGGCCAGCTCCACCGACGACGTGACCACGCAGGTGATCGACGTCGGCGTGCGGGTGCGGGCCGAGCGGGCGAGCGTGCGGCGGGTCGAGCAGCTGATGGGGCGCGCCCGGTCGCTCAACCAGGTCATCGCGATCGAGGGCCAGCTGACCAGACGACGGGAGGCGCTGGAGTCGCTCGAGCGGCAGCAGGCCTACCTGAAGGACCAGACGTCGATGTCGACGATCACCGTCGTGGTCGCTGCCTCCCACGCAGCGAGGGCCAGGCACACGACCACTCACCGGTCCGGCTTCATCGGCGGGCTGCACAACGGCTGGCACGCGCTGACCGTCATGGTCACCGCGCTCGCGACCGGGCTCGGCGCGGCGGTGCCGTTCGGCGTACCGCTGCTGGTCGTCGGGCTCGTCGTGTGGTTCGTGCTGCGACGGCGCCGGACCACCTAGACCCCCAGACCGCCCAGACCGTCTAGGGCATGTCTCCTTATCCGGCGGCGTAGCGAGCGGGCTTTCGCGCCGATCTGGCGAGGCGGGGACGCGAAGGCATGCTGGATCGCACGTCGAGCGGCCCCAACGCAGCGAGATCGGATGC
>WQZX01000009.1 GCA_009780515.1 Nocardioidaceae bacterium
CAGATGATGTACGAGCTGAAGGACTTCGGCTTCTCGACCGCCATCGGCATCGGCGGCGACCCGGTCATCGGCACCACGCACATCGACGCGCTGCAGGCCTTCGAGGACGACCCGGAGACCAAGTCGATCGTGATGATCGGCGAGATCGGCGGCGACGCCGAGGAGCGCGCCGCGGCGTACATCAAGGACAACATCACCAAGCCGGTCGTCGGCTACGTCGCGGGCTTCACCGCGCCGGAGGGCAAGACCATGGGTCACGCCGGCGCCATCGTCTCCGGCTCCTCCGGCACCGCCGCGGCGAAGAAGGAGGCCCTCGAGGCCGTCGGCGTCAAGGTGGGCAAGACGCCCTCCGAGACCGCCGAGCTCATGCGGGAGATCATGAAGAACCTCTGATCGATCGAGTGGGGTCCTCCCCTTCGAGATCGCGGAAGGTCCCCTGCCGGGCAGGCAGGGGACCTTCCGCCATTTCGGCGAGGACAGACACCTCACTCGATCAGCTCTTGCAGAATGCGACGTCCTGGGCGCCCATGGTGCCCTTCCAGAGGTTGTCGGCGTGGCCGAAGGGCTGCACCGCGGGGTTGAAGTACGGCCGGATCGCGTAGCCGCGGGTGCCGGTCACACCGCGCGCCGCGAAGCGGTCGACGGTCAGCCTCAGCGTGCTGGAGGCATCCGTCGTGCCGGCCCAGCACTGCTGACCGCGGTCGGTGTGGGCGGCGGTGGCGGCGTTGACCGGGCTGCCGATGCGGGCCCCGGCGTACCGGGTGACGGCGAGGGTCTCGGCGTCGGTGTTGACCGACCTCGGGTCGTAGACGACGAAGTACAGGCCGTGCGTGTGCTGACGGGACATCGGGAAGCTCACCGTGCCGCCGCGGACCACGCGAGCGCGGCCCGCCCAGTAGGCGCCGGTGCTCAGGGTCGGCGCCCAGATCGGGGTGATGCTGCAGCCGTCGCAGCCCTTCACCTTCAAGGTGACGGCGGTGCCACCGGCGCTGGTGGCGGCGGTCGCGGGGGCACCGGCGTACAGGCCGAGCAGGGCCGCGACGGCGGCGGTGGCGGCCAGGACGGCCGAGACGATCTTGCGCATGATGCGGGTCCTCACGTGGTCGGGTCTGCCGCCGGGTGGCGGTCACGTGGGGATAGATGCGGCGCGGCGCCGTTTGGTTGCGGTACGTCGCGGAGAGATCAGCCGAGCTGCGGGAGCCGCTCGAGCGCCCGCTTCGCCAGGTCGACGAAGTCGCCGTCGGCCATCCGGGCGCCCGGGGCGGAGACGTAGATCAGCTGGGACAGACTGCCGCCGGAGCGGACGATCGCGACGTCGTACTCGACGGTGCGGTTGCCGGAGAGCTCGGTGCTCATCCGCCAGGCCTGTACGGCGGTGGCGTGGGTGTGGTGGTCGGCGAGCTGGTCGACGTGGGTGCCGAGGCTCTTGTTCTGCTGCGGGCACTTGCCCAACTGCTTGCCCATCTGGTCGGCGAAGGCGGTCGCCTTGCCAGCAGGGAGCGTGCCGACCACCTGGGTCAGGCCGGTCTCCTTCGGGAGGTTGCCGCCGACGAAGACGAAGCTGCGGGTGAGGTTGGAGCCGATCCGACTGCCGGCGTACGAGCCGACGAGGCGGACCACGTCGCAGCCGACGACGCCGGTGTCGCCGCGCTCGCCGGAGACCGGGCGGGCGGCGGTGCCGACCAGGCGGCCGTGGCCCACGCCGAGCAGCGGGAGGTCGACGGTGGTGAGGACGGTGGCGTCACGGCCGCCGGGGAACGCGGGGGAGTGGCCGACCTTGACCTTGGTGGGCGCGCAGGCGCCACCGCCGGGCAGGTGGCACAGCCGGTCGACGGCCGAGCCGAGGAGGTCGGCGACGTCCTGCTGCTCGGCCTTGCCGGGCGCGGCCTTCGCACGCAGCGAGGTCGTGGTGGTGAACTGACCGGTGCGGGCGAGGCCGACGACGTAGGAGCTGCGCGGCTTCGCGGTCTGCAGCACCACCACGGCCGACTCGTCGCCGACGCCGGGGGTCTGCGCCGTGCTGACCATGTGGGTCTCGGGGACCTTGGTGATGTCCTGGCTGGCCGACGGCTCGCAGGAGGTGAACCATCCCAGAGCGGTCCGGTAGGCGCTCTCCGCCGAGGTCTTCGCCCGCGACGCCTCCGCGGTCTGGACGTACGCCGCCGCCTTCGCGCCCTGTCCGCTGTGGAAGTGGCGGACGAGGGCCGCGGTGCCGTTCGGGTCGGCGTACCGGGCGCCCTGGCAGGGCTGGACCAGGCCGTTGCCCGAGGAGTTGTCGGTGGTGCCGTCGAGGGTCCAGCCGCGCCCGTGGAGGTGCTGGGAGAGGGCGGTCGTCGTGAGCATGCCGGTGGCGGGCAGGCCGACGCCGGGGTCGTGGCTGGTCCGGGCCGCGGCCAGCTGACGGACCTGGCGGTCGAGCGTGGGGCGCAGCCCCGAGCCGTCGGTGATGACGGCGCCCGCGGCGGCGAAGATCGCGACGGCGGCCGTCGCGCCGATGAGGGTGTGCGCACGGCGCCGGGCGCCGCCGGCGCGGCGGATGATGGTGACGCGCGGCCAGGTGACCGCGTGGGTCATGCCCTCGAGGTCGACCAGCGTCTGGTGGATCTGGCTCGTCGGGATCTCGCGGTCGTGGGCGAACAGCGCGGCGCCGGCCGCGAGCTCGCGCTCCGCGCTCTCGATCGGCACGCCGATCTCGCGGGCCGCCTGGGCCATGTCGACGCCGGCGAGCTGGGTGAGGATGACGGCCTTGCGCTGGTGCAGCGAGATCGAGGCGAGGGCGTCGAGGGTCGCGCGGGCGCTCTCGTCGCCGTCCTTGCGGCGTCCCCACGGCCGGGCGGAGCGGCGGCGCAGGCCGAAGCGGTAGGCGTAGCCGCGCACGACGTACTCGGGGTCGGACTGGCGGGCGATCTTGCGCCAGTGGTGCCACGCGACGACGTACGCGTCGCGGACGGCGCTGCGGGCGGCGGTCAGGTCGCCGGTGAGTGCGAGCGTCTGGACCAGCAGTCGGTCGCGGGAGTCCTTGTAGAAGGCGTCGAAGGCGGCCGCCCGCTCGGCGCTGCGGCGCGGTGCCCGCTGCTTCGGGCCTCGGGCGCCGCGGGTACGACGCGGCTCGCCCGGGCCGCGAGGGTCGCGTGCGGTCCGGTTGCCCCGCGCGCCGCGTGACCTGCGGGTCGGCTGGGCGCGACGCGATCCGCGCGATCCGCACGCGTCGGAGGGAGGCTTGGCGGCGTCGGTCATGGCCGGTCCAACCTACGACATCGAGCCCAGCGGTCGTGGGTCGGCGTGGCGACACGGATCGCCCCCGTGCGCCGGTCATGATGAACGTGTCATGACCTCGCTGCCCTCGCCGATCACGCGTGTCCTGGCCCGCAAGGACCGCACCGAGGCCGACGTACGCCGCGATCTGGCCACACGTCGGCCGCTGGTCCCGACCGCGGTCATCGGCGGTGCGGTCGCCGCGCTCGGCCCGCTGCTCGTCGCGCTCGCGGCCGGCGTCGTCGGCTGGTTCCTGACCGACGCCGGCGGCGAGGGCACGCCGCGCGGTGCGCTCCGCGTGGGTGCGCTCGCATGGCTGCTCGCGCACGGCTCCGGCGTCGGGGTGGAGGGCGCGCGGATCACCGCGATCCCGCTCGGCGTCACGCTGATCGTGGCGTGGTCGATCTGGCGCGTCGGACACCGCGTGGGCGAGTCGATCTCCGGCCACGGACCCGCCTCCGAGGACATCTCCGACGGCGCCCGCGACTGGACGGTCCCGCTCGTCGGTGGGCTGTTCTTCGTCGGCTACGCCATCGTCGGCGTCATCACCTGCACGCTCGCCTCCACCGCCAGCACCACGCCGAGCACCCCGAAGGTGGTCGCCTGGTCGTTCCTGCTCTGCGGCGTGGCGGGGCTCCCGGCCATCGCGCGGGGCTCCGGACGCGCCTCGGTCTGGGTGGGTATGGTGCCGCCCGGCGTACGGATCGTGCTGACGCTGACCCGGACGCTGCTGACGTGGTGGCTGGCGTTCTCGGCGGTGGTGCTGCTGCTCTCCTTCGTCGTCGACTTCTCCACCGCGGCCAACATCAGCTCGCAGCTGCACGTCGGCGCCGGGGACTTCGTGGTCCTGCTCGCCGTCACGCTGGCGGTGGTGCCGAACGCCACGATCTTCTCCAGCAGCTACCTGCTCGGCCCCGGCTTCTCGGTCGGCGGCGGCACACTGGTCTCACCGGCCCGGGTCGTCCTCGGCCCGCTGCCGATGTTCCCGCTGCTCGCGGCGCTGCCGGACGGCGGGCCGACCCCGATCTGGGTCCGCTGGCTGATGATCACGCCGGTGATAGTGGCGTTCGCCGCCGCCGCACGCGTCCACCACCGCTTCCCGGCCGCCAGCTGGGACCAGGCCGCGATCCGCGGCTGCGCCGGCGGCATCGTCGCCGGCCTGACGCTCGGCATCGTGACGGCGTTCGCCGGCGGTGCGGTCGGACCCGGTCGGATGCGTGCCGTCGGTCCGGACGACTTCCACGTGCTGCTGAGTGCGATGGCGGCCTTCGGCATCGCCGGTCTGCTCGGCGCGGTCGCCATGACCTGGTGGCAGCAGCGTGGCGGCGAGCAGGTCTCCGGGCTGTGGGCCCGGCGGCCGTTCCGGCGCTGAGCGCGCCCTAGACTCACCGCCCGTGAGCGCGCGCATCGTCGTCCTGGTCTCCGGTGGGGGCACCAACCTCCAGGCACTCCTCGACGCGACCGCGGATCCGTCGTACGGCGCAGAGGTGGTGGCCGTCGGCGCCGACCGGGACGGCATCGAGGGGCTGGCGCGGGCCGAGCGGGCCGGTGTGCCCACCTTCGTCGCGAAGGTCGGTGCGCACGCCACGCGCGACGACTGGGACAGCGCGCTGGCTGCCGAGGTGGCGGCGTACGAGCCGGACCTCGTGGTGCTCGCGGGCTTCATGAAGCTCGTCGGCCCGCAGTTCCTCGGGGCCTTCGGTGGCCGGACGGTCAACACCCATCCCGCGCTCTCGCCCAGCTTCCCCGGGATGCAGGGTCCGCGCGATGCCCTGGAGTACGGCGTCAAGGTCACCGGCGCCACGCTGTTCGTGGTCGACGCCGGCGTCGACACCGGCCAGATCGTGGCCCAGGCGGTGGTGCCGGTGGAGGACGACGACACCGTCGAGACGCTGCACGAGCGGATCAAGGTCGCGGAGCGCACGATGCTGGTGGAGAGCGTGGGCCGGATGGTGCGCGAGGGGTTCGTCGTGGACGGTCGTCGGGTTCGCTTCGGGGCCTGAGGCGCCGGTAGGATCGGCTCTGCGACTGGCGCAGGTGGGGGACCACCGGGGAGCAGAGATCGGCATCGACCGCCTGGGTGCCCTCATCGAGATCACCGACCGATGAGGAGCATCTCCGTGACCGACCAGATCCCGATCAAGCGCGCGCTTGTCTCCGTCTTCGACAAGACCGGCCTCGACGACCTGGTCAGGGGTCTGCACGAGGCCGGCGTCGAGCTCGTCTCCACCGGCGGCTCGGCCGCCCTCATCGAGAAGCTCGGCCTGCCGGTCACCAAGGTGGAGGACCTGACCGGCTTCCCCGAGTGCCTCGACGGGCGGGTCAAGACGCTGCACCCGCGCGTGCACGCCGGCATCCTCGCCGACCGTCGTCTCGACGACCACGTCGCCCAGCTGGAGCAGCTCGGCGTCGAGCCGTTCGACCTCGTCGTGGTCAACCTCTACCCGTTCGCCGCGACCGTCGCCTCCGGCGCGAGCATCGACGACTGCATCGAGAAGATCGACATCGGCGGCCCGTCGATGGTCCGCGCGGCCGCCAAGAACCACCCGAGCGTCGCGATCGTCACCGACGGCGCCGACTACGCCCGCGTCCTCGCGGCCGCGAAGAGCGGCGGCTTCACCTACGAGGAGCGCAAGGCGCTGGCCGCCAAGGCGTTCGTCCACACGGCGACGTACGACGTCCACGTGGCGTCCTGGATGGGCTCGGTCCTCACCGACTCCTCCGAGGGCACCGGCTTCCCGGCCTGGATCGGCGGCACCTACGACAAGGCGGCGGTCCTGCGGTACGGCGAGAACCCGCACCAGAGGGCCGCGCTCTACCTCAACGACTTCGGCCCCGCCGGGCTGGCCCAGGCCGAGCAGCTGCACGGCAAGGAGATGTCGTACAACAACTACGTCGACACCGACGCCGCCCGCCGGGCTGCAGGCGACTTCGCCGAGCCGGCCGTCGCGATCATCAAGCACGCCAACCCCTGCGGCCTGGCCGTCGGCGCGGACATCGCCGAGGCGCACCGCAAGGCGCACGCCTGCGACCCGGTCAGCGCGTTCGGTGGCGTGATCGCCTCCAACCGCCCGGTGAGCGTGGAGATGGCGAAGCAGGTGGCCGAGGTCTTCACCGAGGTCATCGTCGCTCCGTCGTACGACGAGGGCGCGGTGGAGATCCTGCAGGGCAAGAAGAACATCCGGATCCTCGTGGCCGCGGTCGACGGCGGCTCGCAGGTCGAGACCCGCCCGATCTCCGGCGGCCTGCTGATGCAGCAGGTCGACCACGTCGACGCCGAGGGCGACGACCCGTCGACGTGGACCCTGGCCACCGGCGAGGCCGCCGACGACGCGACCCTCGCCGACCTCGCCTTCGCCTGGAAGGCCTGCCGCGCGGCGAAGTCGAACGCGATCCTGCTCGCCAAGGACGGCGGCTCGGTCGGCATCGGCATGGGCCAGGTCAACCGGGTCGACTCCTGCAAGCTGGCTGTCGAGCGGGCCGACTCGCTGGCCGAGGGGCAGCGGCGCGCCGAGGGCGCGGTCGCGGCGTCCGACGCCTTCTTCCCGTTCGAGGACGGTCCCCAGATCCTGATCGACGCGAAGGTGAAGGCGATCGTGCAGCCGGGTGGGTCGGTCCGCGACGAGCTGACCGTCGAGGCCTGCAAGAAGGCCGGCGTGACGATGTACTTCACCGGCACCCGCCACTTCTTCCACTGAGCCGGATGGCGCGGGCGGGAGGCGGTGCTCCGCTCCGCCCGCGTGGGCCGGGTCGCGTGGCCGGGTCGTCTGGGCCGGGTCGTCTGGGCGGGGTCGTGTGCCTGAGAACCCTGTATGCCGGGGTCTGGGGCACACGACCCGGCACCGGTGGTCGCGCCCCACCGGGTCGTGTGCCCCACGACCCGCTATGCGCGGGTCTCAGGCACACGACTCCACGACCCGGGATCTGCCCACTGTTCTGAAAGGATGCCCAACGTGACTGCGCAGAAGCTCGACGGCAACGCCACCGCGAAGGCGATCAAGGAGGAGCTGAAGGTCCGGGTCGCGGCGCTGGGGGAGCGCGGCATCGTCCCGGGGCTCGGCACCGTCCTGGTCGGCAACGACCCGGGCTCGACCTGGTACGTCAACGGCAAGCACAAGGACTGCGCGGAGGTCGGCATCGCCTCCATCCGCGAGGATCTGCCCGAGACCGCGACGCAGGCCGAGATCGAGGAGGCGGTCGCCCGTCTCAACGCGGACCCGGCCTGCACCGGCTACATCGTGCAGCTCCCGCTGCCCAAGGGCCGCGACGAGAACCAGGTCCTCGGCCTGATCGACCCGGCCAAGGACGCCGACGGCCTGCACCCCACCAACCTCGGCTGGCTGGTGCTCGGCAACGAGGCGCCGCTGCCGTGCACGCCGTACGGCATCGTCGAGCTGCTCCGCCGCCACGACGTCGAGATCCGGGGCGCCGAGGTCGTCGTGATCGGTCGCGGGGTGACCGTCGGCCGGCCGATGGGCCTGCTGCTCACCCGCCGCTCCGAGAACGCCACAGTGACCCTGTGCCACACGGGCACCCGTGACCTCGCCGCGCACGTCCGCAACGCCGACATCGTCGTGGCCGCGGCCGGCGTGCCCGGCATCGTCACCGCCGACATGGTCAAGCCGGGTGCCGCCGTGCTCGACGTCGGCGTCTCGCGGGTCGACGGCAAGATCGCCGGCGACGTCGCCGCCGAGGTCTGGGACGTCGCGGGTTGGGTCTCGCCGAACCCCGGCGGCGTCGGCCCGATGACGCGCGCCATGCTGCTCGCGAACGTCGTGTCCATGGCCGAGAAGGCCGCGGACGCGGACGCGGCCACGGCCTGAGGCGAGCATCCGCCCCATGACCGACGACCACGCGCCCGAGCCCCCCGAGGGCCCGGCGTACGACGAGCAGGGCGACGAGCTCGAGCCTCGCCGCTACCCCTCGACCATCGGGGGCGCCTTCTACATCGGCGTGCTCGTGGTCGCGGTGCTCGGGGTCGTGCTCATCGGCGTCGGGGTGGACTGGCGGGTCGGGATCCGGGTGCTCGCCTGCGCCCTCGGCGTCGGCGGGCTGTCGCGGCTGGTGCTGCCCCAGCGAGACGCCGGCATGCTCGCCGTACGCGCACGATGGCTGGACGTCGCCGTCATGCTCGTGGTCGGGGTCGCCCTCTTCGTCCTCTCGATCACGATCCCCGACCAGCCGGTCTGATCTCCATCGAGTGGGGGACGAATCCCCCACTCGACGTGTCAGATGAGGCCGAGGTCGGTGACGGCGGACCTCTCGTCGGCGAGCTCGGCGACCGAGGCGTCGATCCGCGCCCGGGAGAAGTCGTCGATGTCGAGGCCCTGGACGATGCTCCAGTCGCCGCCCGAGGTGGTGACGGGGAAGGACGAGATCAGGCCCTCGCGGACGCCGTAGGAGCCGTCGGAGACGACAGCCATCGAGACCCAGTCGCCCTCGGGCGTGCCGTGCAGCCAGTCGCGGGCGGCGTCGCAGGTGGCCGACGCGGCGGATGCGGCGGAGGACGCGCCGCGGGCGTCGATGATGGCGGCTCCGCGCTTGGCGACGGTCGGGATGAACGTGTCGGCGATCCAGTCCTGGTCGCCCACGACCTCGGCGGCGTTGCGTCCGCCGACCTCGGCGTGGAAGAGGTCGGGGTACTGCGTCGCGGAGTGGTTGCCCCAGATCGTCATCTTCTTGATGTCGGTGACGGCGGCGCCGGTCTTGGCGGCCAGCTGGGAGATCGCGCGGTTGTGGTCGAGGCGGGTGAGCGCCGAGAAGCGGTTGCTCGGGATGTCGGGGGCGTTGGACATCGCGATGAGCGCGTTGGTGTTGGCCGGGTTGCCCGTCACGCCGATGTGTACGTCGGACGCCGCCACCTCGTTGAGCGCCTTGCCCTGCGCGGTGAAGATGGCGCCGTTCGCCTCGAGCAGGTCGCCACGCTCCATGCCCGGCCCGCGCGGCCGAGCGCCGACGAGCAGGGCCAGGTTCACGCCGTCGAAGATGGCGTTCGGGTCCGAGCCGATCTCGACGCCGGCGAGGTTCGGGAACGCGCAGTCGTCCAGCTCCATCACCACGCCCTCGAGCGCCTTCAGGGCGGGCTCGATCTCGAGGAGACGCAGCTCGACGGGGCGGTCGCCGCCCAGGGCACCGCTGGCGATGCGGAAGAGCAGGCTGTAGCCGATCTGGCCGGCGGCCCCGGTGACGGCCACCTTCAGCGGGCTGGTGCTCACATTGACTCCTTCGTCGGTTCTCACGAGCGCGGACACTTGGAAACTAGCAGCGAGCGGCGGTCCTGGACAGGCGCCCGCCGCGCGCCGTGGGCACGTCCTGCACAATGCGCCCATGGGTACGACGCGCCGCGCCGGTCTCGCCGCGGCGGCCCTCCTCGTCGGGCTGCTGGGCGCCGGCTGCGCGGGTGATCCGAGGCCCTATCCGCCCACCGGCGTCGACCAGCTCGTCATCCCCACGCCCTCGCCGCAGCCGTCGGACTTCGTGGCGACCGTGGACAACGCGTGGTTCCCGGTCGTGCCCGGCACCCGCTGGGTGTACGACGGCCCCGGCGGTCGCGTCGCCCGCACGGTGGTCGCGACGACCGGCCCCGTCGTCGCCGGCGTCCGTACGTCGGCCCTGCGCACGACCGTCCCGCTCTCGGCCGGCCAGTCGCTGACCACGACCGACTACTACGCGCAGGACCGGGCCGGCAACGTCTGGTGGTTCGGCCGGGCGGGGCAGTGGCGCGTCGGCGGCACGATCGGAGCGGGGCTCGCGATGCCGGCCCACCCGCGACGCGGGGACGGCTTCGTGATGGCGGCGGCGGGTGGCTTCGACGTACGCGGGGTCACGGTGGACACCGCCCGTCGCTGGCAGGGGACCCTCGGGTCGACCCGGCGCGCCGTGGTGCTCGAGGTGGTCCGCGACGGGGTGGCCGAGGTGGAGACGTTCGCGCCGGGCCTGGGGATGGTCCGCGACGGCGAAACGGGGCTGGTGGCGATCCACCAGCCCCGTTCCTAGGGTTCCTTCACGCGCCCTCGGGCGCGGGCGTCACTGCGGCGGACGCACCTGGGTGTGCTCGCCGCCGGCCTCGGGCGGGTTCCAGCCGCCGCCCTGCTGCTCCATGCCGCCCTGCGGCGCCTGGGGCGCCTGGGGCGTCGGCTGCTGCTGGGCCGGGATCCACTGCTGCGAGGCGGGGTCCCACTGCCAGCCGTCCTGGATGATCGGCTGCTGCTGCGCGACCGGCTGCTGGCCCCACTGCTGGGTGAAGGCGGGGTTGGAGCTGCCGCCGCTGCCGAAGCTGAGGCCCGAGCCGGGGACCGGGTCGGCGTCCTTGCCGAAGATCAGCGGGTAGAGGAGCCCGGAGATCACCGCGCCGATGAGGGGAGCGACGATGAACAGCCACAGGTCCTTGAGCGCGGCGCTGCCGGAGAAGAGGGCGGGACCGATCGAGCGGGCCGGGTTGACCGAGGTTCCGGTCAGGCTGATGCCGACGAAGTGGATCGCGGCCAGGCTGAGCCCGATCGCCAGCGGGGCGAGCATCGCGTTCGCCTTGTTGCGCTGGTCGGTGACGGCCAGGACGATCGCGACGAAGATCGAGGTCATCACGATCTCGGCGATGAGGGCGGCCCACCAGGAGATCCCGCTGGCGTGGTCGCCGTAGCCGTTGGCGCCCAGGCCGACCCTGGTCGAGCTGAAGCCCGAGAAGCCCTTGAACACGATGAAGAGGACGAGGGCGCCGATGATGCCGCCGAGGATCTGGGCGATGGAGTAGAGGCCGGCCTCGGCCCACGCGATGCGGCCGGAGAGGGCCGCGCCGACGGACACGGCGGGGTTGAAGTGGCCGCCGGAGATCCGGCCGAACGCATAGACGCTGATGACGATCGCGAGGCCGAACGCGAGGCCGACGGTGCCGTTGAAGGAGGCGTCGCCGGCCTTCAGGCCCGTCGCGACTGCGGTGCCGCAGCCGAGGAACACGAGCACGAAGGTGCCGATCGTCTCCGCTGCGAGTTTCTGGACGAGGGTCGGGGCGGCGACTTCGGCCGCTTCTGCTGCTGCTTCAGACATGGCTCTGGTTCTCTCCTCGGATCGGTTCCCGGAAACCCAGGGGAATGAGACTCACCCTAGTAGTCCGGGGCGCTGTTGCCTGGTACATGCGCGGGTGCAAGGCTGACCGCGCAGCGCGTCGGGCGATGAGATATCTTGACGTCAAGAGTTATCGAGAGCGCCCCACGAAGGCCGAACGATCCCTAGGAGCGATGCCCGACATGTCGAGCAAGAGCATCATCTACACCCACACCGATGAGGCGCCGCTGCTCGCGACGTACTCCTTCCTGCCGATCATCGAGGCGTACGCCGCCAAGGCCGGCGTGAGCATGGAGACGCGCGACATCTCCGTGGCCGCGCGCATCCTCGCCCAGTTCGACCTCGCCGACGACGCGCTGACCGAGCTCGGCGAGCTGGCGAAGACGCCGGACGCGAACATCGTCAAGCTGCCCAACATCTCCGCCTCCATCCCGCAGCTCAAGGCCGCGATCAAGGAGCTGCAGAGCAAGGGCTACGACCTCCCGAGCTACCCGGAGTCACCCTCGACGCCGGAGGAGAAGGAGATCCGAGCCAAGTACGACAAGGTCAAGGGCTCGGCCGTCAACCCGGTCCTGCGCGAGGGCAACTCCGACCGCCGTGCGCCGGCCTCGGTCAAGAACTACGCCAAGACCCACCCGCACACGAACAAGCCGTTCGCCGACGGGTCCAAGACCAACGTCGCGACGATGACCGACCACGACTTCGCCTCGAACGAGAGGTCCGTGACCCTCGAGGCCGACGACACGCTGAAGATCGTGCTCGAGACCGCTGCCGGCGACAGCATCGTGCTGAAGGAGGACCTCGACGTCCTCGCCGGCGAGATCGTCGACGCCACCAAGATGTCCGCCGCGCACCTCGAGGCGTTCCTCGTCAACGCGCTGGCGCAGGCCAAGGCCGACGACGTCCTGTTCTCGGTCCACCTCAAGGCCACGATGATGAAGGTCTCCGACCCGATCATCTTCGGCCACGTGGTCCGCGCCTACTTCAAGGGCGTCTTCGAGCAGTACGCCGACCAGCTGGCCGCCGCGGGCCTCTCGCCCAACGACGGCCTCGGCTCGATCCTGCCCGGCCTCGACGACGTCGAGGGCGGCGCGGAGATCAAGGCGGCGTTCGAGAAGGCGCTCGCCGAGGGCCCGCGCCTGTCCTACGTCAACTCCGACAAGGGCATCACCAACCTGCACGTCCCCTCCGACGTCATCGTGGACGCCTCGATGCCGGCGCTGATCCGCAACGGCGGCCGCCTGTGGGGCGTCGACGGCGGCGAGGACGACACGCTCGCGGTCATCCCGGACTCGTCGTACGCCGGCGTCTACCAGGCGGTCATCGACGACGTGAAGCGCAACGGTCCGCTCGACCCGGCGACCATCGGCACCGTCCCGAACGTCGGCCTGATGGCGCAGGCGGCCGAGGAGTACGGCTCGCACGACAAGACCTTCGAGATCGCCGAGGCCGGCACGGTCCGCGTGCTCGCCTCCAACGGCGAGGTGCTGCTCGAGCACGACGTCGAGGCCGGCGACATCTGGCGCGCCTGCCAGACCAAGGACGTGCCGGTACAGGACTGGGTCAAGCTCGCCGTCACCCGCGCCCGGGCCACCGGCGCTCCCGCGGTGTTCTGGCTCAACGAGTCGCGCGCCCACGACGCCGAGATCATCAAGAAGGTCCAGGCCTACCTCCCCGAGCACGACACCGAGGGCCTGGAGATCCAGATCCTCGCGCCGACGCTGGCCTGCTCCTACTCCCTGGACCGCATGCGCAAGGGCGAGGACACCATCTCGGTGACCGGCAACGTGCTGCGTGACTACAACACCGACCTCTTCCCGATCCTCGAGCTCGGCACGTCGGCGAAGATGCTGTCCGTCGTACCCCTCATCGCCGGAGGCGGTCTGTTCGAGACCGGTGCGGGAGGCTCGGCGCCGAAGCACGTCCAGCAGCTCCTCGAGGAGGACTACCTCCGCTGGGACTCGCTGGGTGAGTTCTTCGCGCTCGTCCCCTCGCTGGAGAAGTACGCCGAGCAGGCCGACGCGCCCGCCGCCAAGGTCGTCGCCGCCGCGCTCGACCGGGCCACTGGCACCTTCCTCAACGAGGACCGCAGTCCCGGCCGCAAGCTCGGCACCATCGACAACCGCGGCTCGCACTTCTACCTCGGCCTCTACTGGGCCGAGGAGCTGGCGAAGCAGACCGAGGACGCCGAGCTCGCGGCCACCTTCAAGCCGCTGGCCGAGACGCTGCGCGCCAACGAGCAGAAGATCGTGGACGAGCTGCTCGCGGTCCAGGGCAAGCCGGCCGACATCGGCGGCTACTACTACCCCGACGACGAGCTGGCGTCGGCCGTGATGCGGCCGAGCGAGACGTTGAACAAGGCGCTGGCCGATTTCTGATCGAGCAGCGTGACGCGCCGGTGCCCGGGACGAGAGATCGTCCCGGGCACCGCGCATTTCTCCTGACAGCACGGGCGATGCGCTGGGAGGGCCGGGAAAATCGGAGGCGGGCGTCGGTGGTCGAACCTAGGCTGACCAGCGATGACCGCCACGCTGACTCGGGCTGATGGCGCCACGACGTCGGCGCCGGCCTCGGACGACCCGCGACGCCGCGTCGACTGGCGCCGGCTGCGCAGTCCCGTCGCCGCGGCGGCGCTGGTCGCGCTGGCGCTGACCGCGCTCGGGCAGTCGCTCGGCACGGTCGTCGCAGGCCGGCTGGCCGAGCACCCGACCACCCACCTGGTGGTGCTCCTCGCGAGCCTGGTCGTCGGTGGCGCCGTGCTCTACACCGGCGGCCTGGTCGCCTGGGCGGGCGTGGTCGACCGGGCCGAGGGGCGGCTGCGCGGCGACGTGCTCGACGCGGCCCTGCACCAGCCGCTCGCCGCCCTCAGCGAGCAGGCGGTCGGCGAGATCCTCGACCGGGTCGACGACGACACCCACGAGGTCGGCACCCTCCTGCGGCTGCAGGTCTGGCGGGTCCTGCTGACGCTGTTCGGCCAGCTGCCGCTGTGGATCATCGCCGGCGTGACCTGGTGGCCGGCCTTCGTCCTGTTCCCGGTCATCGGGTTCGCGCTGATGCGGATCGTCCGCCCGCTGCTGACCCGGATCGCCCAGCTCAAGGTCGTCGAGGAGATGGCCTGGACCGACCACGCGGCCGCGCTCGAGGAGGGCGTCGCCGGCCGTGACGACCTGCGCACGAGCCTCGGCCAGCCCTTCGCCGTACGACGCCTCGCGCGGCTGTCGGCCGTGGTGCACGAGCGCTTCCACCGGGTGCTGCGGCTCGAGGCGCGGCTGGCGGTCCGGGTCGGGCTGCTGCTGCACGGCCTGCTCCTCGGCATGGCGGTGGTCGGCGTCGCGCTGGTCAGCGGCGGCCACCTGTCGGTCGCCCAGCTGGTCACCCTCTTCCTGGTCACCACGAACTTCGTCGGCCAGCTCAACAACCTCTCCCACCAGCTGCCCGACATCCAGGCCGGGCTCGGCGCGATCATCCGGCTGCGCCAGCTGCTCGCCGTGCCCGCGGAGCCGACCGGCGGTGCGCCGGTGCCCGAGGGCGCGCTCGACCTGACCATCACCGGGCTCGACTTCTCCTACGCCGTCCCGCCGATGGAGGGCGGGTTCGCGCTGCGCGGCATCGACCTGTACGTCGAGGCGGGCCACACCCTCGCGCTCGTCGGCCGCACCGGCTCGGGCAAGTCCACGCTCGCCTCGCTGCTCTCGCGCGCCGTCGAGCCGCCGCCCGGCTCGGTCCTGCTCGGCGGCGTCGACGTGACCACGCTCGACCTCCACGAGCTGCGGGCGCGGGTCGGCGTCGTCACCCAGCGCACCGAGATCCTGGCCGGCACGCTCGCGGACAACATCACCCTCTTCGCCGACGTCGCGCGCGACGAGGTCGTCGCAGCGGTCGACGAGCTCGGTCTGACCGACTGGGTGGCCGGCCTGCCGTCCGGCGTCGACACGCTGCTCGGCCCCGGTGGCACGGCCCTGTCGGCGGGGGAGGAGCAGCTCGTCGCGTTCGCGAGGCTGCTGGTCCGGCACGTGCAGGTCGTCGTGCTCGACGAGGCGACGGCGCGGATGGACCCCGTCACCGAGGCGCGCGTCGTCGCGGCGGCCGACCGCCTGCTGCGCGGCCGCACCGGGGTGCTCGTCGCCCACCGCCTGAGCACCATCGAGCGCGCCGAGATGGTGGCGGTCCTCGACCACGGCCAGGTCATCCAGCACGGCCTCCGCGACGAGCTCGCCCAGGCCGACGGGCCGTTCCGCCGGCTGCTCGTGGCGAGCGCGACCGAGGAGTTCGACGACCCCGAGACCACCGCCGACTCGTCGGTGGGCGGCAGGCGGCGGGCCGGCGCACCACCGGCGCACGCGCCGATCGGCACCGGCCCCTCGCTCGCTCGCGGCATCTGGCGGGCGCTGTGGGTCCGGCCGTGGTGGGGCGCGTGGTCGATCATGCTCTTCCTCGGCGGCACCATCCTCGCTCCGCTCGGCGCGGTGACCGGCTTCCTGTGGGGGCGCATCGTCCAGGGTCTCTCCGAGGGCGGCACCCCGACCGGACTGACGGTCGGGCTCGCGGTCTCGCTCCTGGTGGCGCCGTTCCTGCTCGCCGACGCGTTCCGCCGCTACCCGCGCTGGTGGATCGAGATCATGCTGCGGGTGCGGATGGCCGTGCTCGTCGGCCAGACCCGCACCCACCGGCTCCCGCGCACACCCCCGGGCGAGGTCGTGGCGCGCACGCTCGACGCCGACCGCTACGCCCGGTACGCCGACCGCTGGGTCGACTTCTCCAACGGGCTCCTCATCGCCGCGATGACCATGGTCGCCGGCGGCACCTGGCTGGCCGGCGGCGTGCTGCTCGCGGTGATGCTGACCAGCGCCGTGGCGTCCTCGATCGGCCGGCCGATCGCGGGTCGCTCGGCGTCGCGGTCGTCGGCCGCCCGCGCCCGGTTCGGCCGGGCGCTGGTCTCGGCGGTCGAGTCGGCGCGCACGGTCAAGCTCGCCGGTCGCACCCCCGAGGTGCACGCCCACGTCCGCGAGGTCGACCGTGGCCGTGTCGAGGCGGCGGTGTTCGAGCACCGCGTCCAGGCGGTCCTCGACGGCGTCCCGATCGTGATGGTGCAGGTCGGCGTCGTGGCGGCCTGGGCGCTCTACCTCTGGGGAGCCTGGGGGCTCGCGACCGCGATCCTGGTCGCCAACGCGGTCAATGGCTTCGACTGGTTCGGTCGGGTCGCGGGCTCCGTCGTCACCGAGGCGCCCGGCACCCGCGCGTGGCAGCGGGCCACGGCGCGGTTCGCCGGCGGGGTCGACCTGATGGAGATGCCCGAGGGTGTCGATCTCGTCGGCGGGACGTCGCCGGAGCCGGCGGCGCCGACCCGTGAGCGGCTCGGCCGGCTGGTCCTCGGCGGGGTGACCGCGGTCCACGACGACGGCACCCTCGGCGTCGTCGACGTCGACCTCGAGATCGAGCGCGGCGAGCTGGTGCTGCTGCTGGGCCAGGTCGGCTCCGGCAAGTCCAGCCTGCTGGCCGCGCTCGCCGGCCTGCTCGACCACACCGGCGCGATCCGCTGGAACGGCCGCGAGGTCGAGGACGCGGAGGCCTTCCTGCGTCCCGCCCAGGTCGCGCACATCGCGCAGGTCCCGAGGGTGCTGTCCGGCACCTTCTCCGACAACGTGCGGCTCGGCCACGACCGCGACTTCGAGGGGCCGGTCGCCGATGCTCGTCTCGGTCAGGACGTCGCCGACGCGGGCGGCCCCGACGCGGTCGTCGGGCACCGCGGCGTACGGCTCTCCGGCGGGCAGGTCCAGCGTCTCGCCCTCGCCCGCGCCCTCGCGACCGGGTCCGAGCTGCTGCTCGCCGACGACGTCTCGAGTGCTCTCGACGCCGCGACCGAGGTCGAGCTGTGGACCGCCCTCCGCGCCCGCCGTACGACGGTCCTCGGCGCCACATCGAAGCGCGCCGCCCTCGCCCAGGCCGACCGGGTGGTGGTGCTGGTCGACGGCCAGGTCGCGGCCGTCGGCCCGTGGACGGACCTCGCCGCCGGCTGGGGCCACCTCGCCGGCTGACCGCCCGACGTGCTCGCCCTTCCGCTGCGGTGACCGGCGACGTACTCTGCTGCCCTCGGGAGTGCTGGCCATCGGGGGTTGGGCATGCGAAGGATCGTGGAAGTCGTCGTCGTCATCACCGTCGCGGTTGCCGCGAGCGCAGTGTCAGTGGCTCGATCGGAGGCCGCGCCGGTCAGTGTCGGCCATGACCAGGTGCATCGATTCCTGCGGCGTGACTGCGTAGAGGACGAGCGCCCGCTCAAGGCAGGCTCCTCGCAGCTGGCGGATCTCTTCGCCTGCGGAGGCGGCGCCATCGCCGTGCTGCCGTTCGGCGACTTCGCCGGGCCGAGGATCAGCATTCCGCTGGTGGCGGGCGGAGCGCTGATCGGTTTGGGGTACGTCGGGGCGAGTTGGGGGAAGATCGAACCCCGGTTTGGCACGCGCACCAAGTACGTCAAAGAGACCCGGATGCGACAGTTCGTGAAGAAGGAGCGCGTGCCGTGGCCCAACTCGTCTTCGAAGACAGCCAGACGTCATCGGAATACCCGATACGACGTCTACCAGATCTGGTATAAGGACCACGAGACTGGCAGAACGCTGGCGTGGAAGTACGGCATTACGCGCATTGGCAGGCGGCGTCCAGAGTCTCAGATCGGGACATGCAACGGTGCGGAGGAGACGGTCTGGGAGTCCTGCGACTGGAAATGGGTGCGGCAGAAGGTGAGGGGCTACTTCCGTGCTCGCGCCATCGAAGCCACCTACGCGGCGCGGTTCAAGGCGAAGAGGGACATTGTCCGATTGGCATGAGGAAATGCCTTTGATGGATCGGACCGGCTCCGAGCCTCCCGCGACGAAGCCGGTCCGGGGAACCGACATGGTTGACGTCAAGTCGAAACGTCTTGTGTTGCGGCGGTCTGTCGATGCGTCCGAGCGCGATTTTGCCGCGTCGACTGAGTGGCAGGACTATCTGAGGGCAACGGTGCGGTCGGATAGGCGACACGGTCCTCTGTTGATCAACGTCCGGGACGACGTCGAGGACTACTCCTTCAAGGGTGGGCGCCGCAAGGACGGCAGGATCTACGCCACGGTCACGATTCCGTCGGCGTGGCTGGACAAGCCAACGGCGTACGAGAACGCGGATGTCTACCGCGCGGTGAAGGCGAGGCTCTTCGCGGACTTGGCGGAGGCGGCCGACCTGCCGACGCCTCCGCCGCTGCCCCGGAAGCTGCCGCCGCGCGAGGAGAAGATGGCGCCGGGGGCCGGTTACGCGTGGCTGAGCGAGCGGAAGCGCTTCAAGGCGCCGAAACAGGCGGTGCGCGAGTGGTTCTTCGCCGACGAGGCGTGGCAGGAGTACCTGCCGCGGACGCAGGGCGACCTGTACAGCTTCGTCTACTTGATCGAGGACGTCGATGAGTTGAAGTGCACCTACGGCCGTAAGCGGAACGGCGAGGTCTCCGTCGGTGTCCATGTGCCTGCCGAGCTGCTCATCAACAACGCCGATCCCGAACTCACTCTGGCCCAGGTCGCAAGAGAGGCCTATCTGTGGGGTGCGGAGAAGTTCGGTTGGCCGGAGCCGCCGCCGGTGCCGAAGCGTCCGCCGGGTCATGAGAAGCCGAAGCGTCCGATCAACACCGATGTGGGCCCGCTCCGGCGTCCGTCCCAGCGCCACTGATGGAACCGGTGCCTCCGTGGGGCGCGAGCCCGTTCGCCCCACCCGCCGACAGGGTGTTGCACGACATCGACGGTGTCTACCTCCGGTCGAAGCACCTGGTGCTGCGTCGGTCGGTGGATGCGTCCGCGGACGACTTCGCGGACTCGACCGAGTGGCAGGACTATCTGAGGGCAACGGTGCGGTCCGACCTCCGACACGGTCCAGTGCTGATCAGCGTCCAGGATGACGCTGAGGACTACTCGTTCAAGGGCGGGCGCCGCAAGGACGGCCGCATCTACGCCACGGTCACGATTCCGTCGGCGTGGCTGGACAAGCCGTCGGCGTATGAGAACTCGGACGTCTACCGCGCGGTGAAGGCGAGGCTCTTCGCGGACCTGGCCGCGGCGGCGGACCTGCCGACTCCTCCACCCCTGCCCCGGAAGCTGCCGCCACTCGACGAGAAGGTCGCGCCGGGTGCGGGAGTCGCCTTCTTGAGCGAGCGGAAGCGGTTCAAGGCGCCGAACCTGGAGGAGAACGAGTGGTTCTTCGCCGACCAGGCGTGGCAGGAGTACCTGCCTCGCACCCAGGGCGATCTCTACAGCTTCGTCTACCTGATCGAGGACGTGGACGAGCTCAAGTGCACCTACGGGCGGAAGCGGAACGGCGAGGTCACGGTGAGCGTGCACGTTCCGGCGGAGCGGTTCGTGAACAACCCCGACCCGGAGCTGACCATGGCGGAGACCTGTCGCGAGGCGTTCGTGTGGGGTGCGAAGAAGTTCGGGTGGCCGGAGCCGCCGCCGGTGCCGAAGCGTCCGCCGGGTCATGAGAAGCCGAAGCGCCCGATCAACACCGACGTGGGGCCGCTCCGCAGTCCGTCCCGACGGCACTGACCACTAGGGTCGGAGGGTGAGCACGAGTCAGCCCGGCCAGCCGACGTTCGTCCGGTCCGATGTGGTCGTGCTCGGGGGCGGGTGCGCGGCGATCGTGGCGGCCGGGCTCGCTCACTATCTCGGCTGGGCAGGGGCGGTCGCGTTCGTGCTGGCGGGCGTGGCGGTGACGCTGCTCGCCAGCCTGGTGGGTCGCTCGGTGGAGCAGCTCGGCGACCGGTTCGGCCCGGGCGCGACGGGCGTGCTGCAGAGCGCGCTCGGCAACCTGCCGGAGCTGTTCATCTCGCTGTTCGCGCTGAAGGCCGGGCTGGTGGCCGTCGTCCAGGCGGCCCTGATCGGGTCGATCCTGGCCAACCTGCTGCTGGTGATGGGCGTCGCGTTCGTCGTCGGTGGCCTCAAGCACGGCTCGCAGTCGATCGACTCCGGGCGGGCCCGTTCGATCTCGACGCTGATGATCGTCGCCGTTGTGGCGCTGGTCTTCCCGTCGCTGGCGAGCTGGATCCACGCACCGGCGGGCGACCACGAGAAGGCGCTCTCCGACATCGCCTCGGTGGTACTGATCGCGCTGTTCGCGCTTTCGCTGCCGGCGTCGCTGCGCCGCAACACCGGGCACAGCGGACTGAACTCGCCGATGGCGCACGCGTCCGAGCCGCCGCGCTGGTCGGTCGGTCTCGCGGTCGGCCTGCTCGCCACGGCCGGCGTCGCCTCGGCGTTCGTCTCCGACTGGTTCGTGGCCGCGCTGCAGCCGGCGATGAGCTCGTGGGGGATCAGCGACGCGTTCGCCGGCCTCGTCATCGTGGCGATCGCCGGCAACGCGATCGAGAACGTCGTGGGCGTGCAGCTGGCCGCGCGCAACCAGTCCGACTACGCCTTCTCGCTGATCATCAACTCGCCGCTGCAGATCGCGCTCGCCCTCGCCCCGGCGCTGGTGCTGCTCTCGCAGGTGCTCGGCTTCACCGCGCTGACGCTGGTGTTCTCGCCGATGCTGGTGTGCGCGGTCTTCCTGGCTGTCCTGATCGCGGTCGTGATCACCGTCGACGGCGAGTCCAACTGGCTCGAGGGAGCCGCCCTCATCGGTGTGTACGCCGTCGTCGCGACCTCCTTCTGGTGGGGATGAGCGCCGCGAGGCCGGGCCTCGCCATCCTGGCGCTGGCCGTCGGCGGCTTCACCATCGGCACGACCGAGTTCGTCACGATGGGCGTGCTGCCCCAGGTGGCCCACGGCGTCCACGTCTCTGTGCCGACCGCGGGGCACATCATCTCGGCGTACGCGCTGGGGGTGGTGGTCGGCGTCCCGATCCTGGCGTTCTTCGGGGCCGCCCTGCCGCGGCGCGGCATGCTCGTCGGCCTGATGACGGCGTACGCCGCCTTCAACGTGCTCAGCGCCGCGGCGCCCACCTACGCGGTGCTGGCGGTCGGCCGGTTCCTCTGCGGGATGCCGCACGGCGCCTACTTCGGCGTGGCCAGCCTGGTCGCCGCGAGCCTGGTCGAGCCGGGTCGCCGCGGACGGGCGGTCGCGGCGGTGATGCTCGGGCTGTCGATCGCCAACGTGGTGGGGGTCCCCGCCGCGACCTGGCTGGGCGAGAACGTCGGGTGGCGGGCGACGTACCTGACGTCGGCCGGGTTGGCCGGGATCACGGTGCTGGGCATCGTGGCGGTCGTGCCGAGGATGCCCGGCGACTCCGAGGCGAGCGGCCGGACCGAGGCACGGGAGTTCTTCGGCAACCTCCAGGTCTGGCTGACGATGGCGGCCGGCGCGATCGGGTTCGGCGGCTTCTTCGCCGTGTACTCCTACGTCGCCAAGACCGTCACCGTCGTGGGCGGCCTGGAACGCGGCACGGTGCCGGTCTTCGTGCTCGCGCTGGGGCTCGGCATGGTCGCCGGCACCTGGCTGGCCGGGGAGCTCGCCGCGATCTCGGTGTTCCGGAGCCTGATCGGCGGAGGCTGCGGCTGCGGCGTCTTCCTGCTGGTCTACTTCGTCGCGGCGCCGCACGGCTGGTGGCTGCTGCCCGTCGCGTTCCTGGTCAGCTCCAGCGGCTCGGTCCTGGTGGTGAACCTCCAGCTGCGGCTGATGGACGTCGCCGGCAACGCGGTCACGCTCGGTGCCGCGATGAACCATGCGGCGCTCAACCTCGCCAACGCCCTCGGCGCCTGGCTGGGCGGCATCGTGATCGCCGCCGGCCACGGCTACCGCGCGCCGGCCCTCGTCGGCGCGGTGCTCAGCGTGCTGGGCGTGGTGATCCTGCTGTGGTCGGCGGCCGCCCACCGGCGTACGGTCACGCCCGCCTGAACCAGCGCCGCCGCGCTTTCTCGGCCATGGGGGAGTCGGCCATGATCTCGCCCTCGAGCGTGGTGACCGGCAGCGGCTCCCTTCCGTAGGACGCCAGGATCTCGTCGCTCAGGGCGACGGCCTCCATCTGGTCCGCGCCGGTCCAGTCGACCTGGGCGGTCTGGAGGCCGGGCGGCAGGGTGCCGCCGTCGAGCAGCAGCCGCCACTCGTCGAGCCCGAGCATGAGGTGCTCCAGGCCCGCGATCCGCAGGACCTGGAACGGGTCGACCAGCACGCCCGGCAGCGCGTGGACGCTGCGCAGGCGGGGCAGCCCGAGCACCGGGGTGAGATCGACCGGACCGCCCACGCGGGCGATGTCCAGCGCCTCGAGCTGGGGGTTCGCCACGTCGAGGACGGTGCGGCCGTCGATGCCGCCCACGCGGTTGAACCGCGGGGGTGCCTGCCGCGCGTCGAGGCCGATGTTCTTGGGGCGCACCCGCCGGCCGCGGATGCGCAACTCTGGCGCGTCGTACATGACCTCCTGGTCGGCGTCCCTGCCGCGCGCGATCACGTGCACGCGGCCGCAGCCGTCCTCGTCGGCGTAGCAGAGGAAGACGACGGGCTCGGGCCGGTCCTCGTCCTCGGCGGTGGCGAAGTAGAGCTCCTGCCACTGCTGCAGCTGATCGTCGACGGTGGGCCGCTCCTGCGGCTGCTGCGCCGCCGGGACGCCGACGTCGTCGCAGGAGTAGCCGCACACGCCCGGGTGGAGGAGCACCATCACCCGCACGGTGCCGGTGCCGGGCAGCCGGTCGGTCCGGCTGGCCTCGAGGAGCGGTCGGTACGTCGAGAAGTCGTCCCAGTCGATCACACGCGCGCCCTCCGAGTCGGTCGGTGATGGTCCTGCGGTCAGCCGTACAGGGTCAGGAAGCTGTGGGAGGCGGCCGCGACCAGCTCGTCGGCGCTGGCCCGGACGGCGCCGTCCAGCCAGGCGGTGATCAGCTCGGCCATCCCGCCGATGAAGAGCAGGCCGGCCAGCTCGTCCTCCTGCGCCGTGCGCTCGGGCAGGTCGAACCACTGGCGCGCCTCCTCGGCCGCACGGTGGGCGAAGTGCCGCAGCAGCTCGGTACGACGCTGGCGCAGCTCCGGCATCGCGCCCGCCTCGACGATCGAGACCCGGCCCTTGCGCGGGTCGCTCACGATCATCTCGACGAACGTGCGCATAGTGGCCTGGGTGCGGGCGACGCCGTCGTCGCCGGCCTCGTCGGCAGCGACGGCGGTGAGCTGCTCGATCTCGTCGGCGATCGCGTCCAGCACGGCCCGCAGCGCCTCGTCGAGGCCGCTGAAGCTCTCGTAGAAGTAGCGCTCGGTGAGCCCCGCCTCGGCGCAGATCGCGGTCATCGTCGTACGGCGGGCAGGGTCGGCCCACACCTCGAGGGTCGCCTCCATCAGGCGGGTCCGGCGCTCGGCCACCCGCTCCTCGGCGGGGACCCCCCGATAGATCCCGGACTGCACCGCCATGCCTCCACCCTCTCATGACCCGATCGGCGCTCAGGGGAAGGTTGACAGGGAGTCCTTCCTGAATCACTCTTGGCGCAGAGCAGGACATGCGCGCGCTGGAGGTCGAGATGGTGGAGCAGGCGACGGTCGAACCGCCGGTCGGAGACGTCCCCGAGGAGGTCGTGCCGCGCGAGCTCGCTCCGGTCGCCCCCGGCGACAAGGGCCTGCCCTGGCTCGGTCGGATCTTCGACTACGCGAAGTCGCCGATCGACTTCTTCCGGCACCAGTGGGACACCTACGGCGAGGTCTCGCCGTTCTACGCCACCGGCCGGACCGGTGCGGTGATCCTCGGCCCCGACGGGTGCGACGAGGTGCTGCGCAACCGGCACAAGGCGTTCGCGAGCGGGCCGGCGTGGGGCGAGATCGTCGGGCCGTTCTTCGACCGCGGGCTGATGCTGCTCGACTTCGACGAGCACCACGTACACCGGCGGATCATGCAGGAGGCGTTCACCCGCGACCGGCTGGCGGTCTACACCGAGCGGATGCAGCCGGCGATCGCGGCCGGCATGGCCGACTGGAACACCGACCCGAGGTTCCCGTCGTACTGGAGGCTCAAGGAGCTCACGCTCGACATCGCCGCCGACATCTTCATGGGCGGTGCGAAGGAGACCAGCCACGCCGAGATGAACCAGGTCAACAAGGCGTTCATCGACTGCGTGCAGGCGGCCGCGGGCATCGTGCGCGCCGACGTGCCGTTCACCCGGTGGGGGCGGGCCTTCAGGAGCCGCAAGGTGCTCGAGGACTTCCTCCGCAAGTACCTCCCGGCCAAGCGGGCGAGGCTGACCGACGACTTCTTCTCGGTGCTGTGCCACATCGAGACCGACGACGGCGAGCGGTTCAGCGACGACGACGTCATCAACCACATGATCTTCTTGATGATGGCCGCGCACGACACCTCGACCATCACGACCTCGACGATGCTGCAGTACCTCGGCCAGCACCCCGAGTGGCAGGAGCGCTGCCGCGAGGAGGCCCTCGCTCTGGGCGATGCGCCCACGATGGCCGAGATCGAGGGGCTGCAGGCGGCCGACTGGGTGATGAAGGAGGCGCTGCGGCTGCGGGCGCCGGTCCCGGCGATCGTGCGCCACACCGTCAAGGACGTCGTCGTGCGCGGCGTCCGCATCCCGGCGGACACGCAGTGCATGGTCGGCATCCAGTTCTCCCACCTGATGGAGGATCACTGGACCAACCCGAACGTCTTCGACCCAGAGCGCTTCTCGCCCGCACGGCGCGAGGACAAGTCCCACCGGATGGCGTGGGAGCCGTTCGGCGGCGGCGTGCACAAGTGCATCGGCCTCTACTTCGCCGGCCTCGAGGTCAAGTCGATCCTGCATCGCCTGCTGCGCGACTACCGCTGGACCGTCGACCCGGCGTACGTCGCCCCGCTGGACAACCACTCGCTGCCGTTCCCCAAGGACGGCAACCCGATCAACCTCACCCGCATCACCGCCGGAGGCCGCCGATGACCGTCACCGCCACCGTCAGGAGCGCGCGGCCCGGCTGGGTCACCGACGCCAAGCTCGCGTCCTGGACCCGCTGGGTCTCCGCGCCGGCGACCGGCGGCGAGCCGCTCACCGCCGTCGCGCCGTACGACGGACGCCCGACGGGCCCCGTGCCGTCGTGCACCTCCGACGACGTGGCCGCGACGGTCGCCGTCGCGCGCCGCGCGCAGCGGGAGTGGGCGACGCTGTCCTTCGACGCCCGCGCGCAGGTCGTCTACCGCTTCCACGACCTGCTGGTCGCGCGGCAGGACGAGGTGCTCGACCTGATCCAGTGGGAGATGGGCAAGGGCCGCTTCCACGCCTGGCAGGAGATCCTCCAGGTCGGCAACCTCGCCCGCCACTACGCCAAGCACGGCGCGGCCTACCTCGCCGACCACAAGGTCCGCGCCGCGATCCCGGTGGCGACCTCGGCCCGCGAGGTGCGGGTGCCGAAGGGCGTCGTCGGGATCATCTCGCCGTGGAACTACCCGCTCTACCTGGGCGTCGGCGACACCATCCCGGCGATGCTGGCGGGCAACGCGGTCATCGGCAAGGCCGACCCGCAGACCCCGCTGACCCTGCTCTGGACCCGCGCGCTGATGGCGGAGGCGGGCCTGCCCGAGCACGTCTGGCAGGTCGTCGCGGGGCCGGGTGCCGCGATCGGCGAGGCGGTCGTCGACAACGTCGACTTCGTGATGTTCACCGGCTCGACGGCCACCGGGCGGATCGTCGCGCAGCGTGCCGCCGGCCGGCTGATCGGCGCATCGCTGGAGCTCGGCGGCAAGAACCCGCTCGTCGTACGCGCCGATGCCGACCTCGAGGCCGCCGCCCGCGGCACCGTCATGGCGGCCTTCGCGAACACCGGCCAGATGTGCATCCACATCGAGCGGGTGATCGTCCACGCCGACGTGTACGACGACTTCCGGGCCTGCCTGGTGGCCGCGACCAGCGCCCAGCGGCTCGGCGCGGTCTACGACTACTCCGTCGACATCGGGTCGCTCGCCTCGCAGGCCCAGCTCGACAAGGTCGCCGCGCACGTCGCCGACGCCGTCGCCAAGGGTGCGACCGTGCTGGCCGGCGGCCGGGCACGACCCGACCTCGGGCCCTGCTTCTTCGAGCCGACCGTGCTCGAGGGCGTCACCGAGGACATGGAGCTCTGCCTCGGCGAGACCTTCGGCCCGGTCGTCGCGCTCTACCGCGCCGCGGACGACGAGGACGCGCTCCGCATCGCCAACCAGGGCACCGCCGGGCTGTCGGCCTCGGTCTTCTCCAAGGACATCGCGGCCGCGGACGCGATCGCGCGCCGGATCCGGGCCGGCTCGGTCAACATCAACGACGGTGCCGCGCTGGCCGCCGGCAGCATCGAGGCGGGGATGGGCGGCATGGGATCCAGCGGCCTCGGCCGCCGCCACGGTGGCGAGGGCATGCGCAAGTACACCGACAGCCAGACCATCGTCGCGTCCAAGATCGGGCCGCTCGGCCCCAACGCCAGGCAGACCCTCGACCAGTTCGTGAAGCTGGGCAACGGCCAGCTCAGGCTGATGCGCAAGCTGCGGGTGCGCTGATCGTCGAGGTCGCCGTCGGTCTTCCTTACCGGTAAGGAAGACCGATCGAGGAGCGTCGCTCAGTGGGGCTCGATCGGCAGGCCCGAGAGGAGCTGGTCGCGGGCGGGGGGCCAGGCGCGGCGCACGGACCGGTCGCTGGCGACCGCGCGCAGCATCTGCAGGCCGCGGATGGTGGAGATGGCCGTGGTCATGGCGCTGGAGAACTCGGGGCGGTCGGCGAGCTGGGGCGCGACCCGGCGGGCGCCGTCGTCGAGGGTCTTCATCACCGCGTGGTCGAACTGGACCAGGTGGCGGCGCAGGTCCTCGTCGGTGCGGGCGGCGGTGAACAGCTCGAGCTGGGCCCACGAGACCGAGCCGCTGAAGATCTCCCAGAGCCGGTTGAGGAGCACGGCGTACTGCTCGACCGGGCCGTCGGCGATGTTGAGCGGCTTGGAGACGAGCTCGTCGACGAGGCGGTCGGTCAGGTGGCTGAGGGCCTGGACGACCAGGTCGCCCTTGGTCGCGAAGTAGTGCGCCTGCGCGCCGCGGGTCACCCCGGCGCGCTCGCAGACGGCGGTGGTGGTGAGGCCGGCGTACCCACGCTCGACGAGGACGTCGATGGTCGCGTCGAGCAGGGCGCCGCGGGTGGCGGCCCTGCGCTCGGCCTGGGTACGACGGGGGCGGGCGGAGGCGGTGGACGCGGACGGTCGGGTGGTCATGATCCTCCTCAGATCGCGGCCAGCGTCGAGACCAGCCAATGGCCGCTCGAGCGTGTCATCGTGACCAGGATCCGGCTCTGGTCGAGCTGGGGGCGGGACAGCCACTTGCTGCTCGAGGTCTGGTCGACGAAGAGCAGGACCCGCGCGGAGTCGCCGCTCAGGTCGAGCACGGACATCGTCTTGACCTGTGCGTCGACGACCGCCTGCAGCTTGGGTGCGGTGTGCAGGAGCGGCTTCTGGAGGTCGAGGTACTGCGACCTGGCGTCGCCGGTCAGCAGCGGCGTGGTGGCCCGCATGCCGGCCTGCAGCCGCCGGTAGTCGTAGGACAGCACCGAGGTGACGGCGTCGTCGGCGGCGCTGCGTACGTCGGCCTCGTCGGTGTCGTGCGAGCGCTGCTGGTGCAGCCACCACTGGCCGGCGGCCACCACGGCGACCGCGACGACGAGGAGGATCGCGGCGATCGCCGAGGCGAGGCGGCCACGGCCGGTGGAGTGGAGGCGGGTGCGGGTGTCGGACATGTCAGGCCACCGGGGAGATGTCGGAGATCAGCCAGTCGCCGTCGACCCGCTCCAAGGTGATCTGGAGGCGGTAGCGGCGGGTCGAGGGACCCTTGGTCGAGCTGTTCGTGATCGAGGCGTCGACGGCGGCGATCGCGACCGCGGTGGTGTCGGTGCTGCGCACCAGGCCGGCCTCGGTGACGTCGCCGTGCGAGACGCCGTGCGCCTTCTTGATCGCCTGCGTCAGAGCGCCGAGCGCCTTGGTGAACTGCTGCCGGAACCTGCCGGTCGACCGGTCGGCGACCCGGTTGAGGTCGCTGCCGATGTGCCGGTAGTCGTAGGAGGTGAACGCGACCGCGGCCTCGCGGGCGGCGGCCAGCGCGGCGGTGTCGCGCTGGTGGGAGGTGTGCTCGCGTCGTACGTCGCGCAGGGTCCAGCCGGCGGCCACGAGGGCGACCAGGAGGGCCAGCACGAGGACGGCGGCGAACAGGCCTCGCCCCGGCGGGGCCGCCGGGGGTCGCTCCTGCACCGTCTCCTGCACCGTCTCCTGCACAGGGTCCAGCTCGTCGTCGCTCATCGTCTCGCTCTCCGGTTCCGCGGTGTCCGAGATCATCCCAGGTCCTCCTTCAGGATCAGGCCGCGCAGGTCGGTCGGGCCGACGACGCGGGTCGAGCCGGGTGCGACGGTGGTGCCGTCGCCGCTACGGCCGGGCCTGCCGGCACCGGACGTGGTGGTGTTGCGGAAGGACGAGCCGGGGCCGAACCCGCGCGGGTTGGGCCGGGGCAGCGGCCTGCTGGTCGGGTCGCCGGGCGGACGCGGCACGTTCGCGGCGCCTCTTACGTCGATCCCGCTGCTCGCCGGCTCGGCGCAGAACGCGTTGAGGTTCGCGCGCATCGACGGGTTGCCCGGCACCTTCGACAGCTCGCTGGACTGCGTCGGGGGCGTGCCCGAGGACTCGTAGCCGCGGGTGCAGACGGCCTGCGA
This sequence comes from Nocardioidaceae bacterium, assembly GCA_009780515.1. GTDB lineage: Bacteria > Actinomycetota > Actinomycetes > Propionibacteriales > Nocardioidaceae > Nocardioides. The sequence goes on from WQZX01000009.1 coordinate 28,919, forward strand.
GGTGTCGACGACGGCACCGAGGCGGGCGTAGCCGTCGCCGGGCTGGATGTTGAAGGTGCCCTGGATGATCCGGGGGAGCAGCACCAGCTCGGTGTTCAGGCCGCGCACCCGCATCGGCTGCGCGACGATCTCGCCGACCGACAGCAGGTTGCCGAGCAGGACCGAGACCGACGTCGTGTTGTGCGACAGCAGCGTGCCGACCGCGCTCAGGGTGGCCGGCCCGTTCGCGAGGATCGCGGCGAGCTGCGGGTCGTTGGCCGCGAGGGTGCGGGTGAGCTGCTGCAGGCTGCGGCTGAGCGACTGGAGGTCCGGGTCGAGGTCGCGCTGGGTGCTCAGCACCCGCCGCCCGTCGCGCAGCAGCCGGGTGGTGCGCGGCAGGTCGCTCCCGAACGTCCGGCTGAGCTGGCGTGCGCGGACCAGCACGGTCGCGAGGTCCCGGCCGCTGTGGTCGAAGGTCCTGCCCAGCTCGGTGACGAGCCGGCGCAGCTGCTGCTTGCCGATGCTGTTCGCAAGCTGGTCGAGGTGCACCAGCAGCGCGGTCACCTTCGGCGGTGTCGTGGCGGCGCTGGCCGGCAGGACCTGCCCCGAGGAGAGGTACGGACCGTGGTCGCTGGGCGGGATGAGCTCGACGTACTGCTCGCCGACCGCGGACAGGTTGTCGACGCGGACCAGGGTGTCGGTCGGGACCTCGGTGCCCTTGTCCAGCTGCAGGTGCGCGCGTACGCCGTCGGGCGTGAGCTCGAGCGAGCGGACCCGGCCCACCGGGACCCCGCGCATGGTGACCTCGGCGTTCGGGAAGATGCCGCCGGAGTCGGGGAGGGCGACGGCGACGTCGAAGGACTGGCCGAGGTAGCGTGCCGGGATGCCGACGTACTCGGTGCCGGCGACGATGACCGACACCACCGCCACGACGGCGAACAGCGCGATCCGGACGCGATGGGCCAGGCTCACCGGGCACCTCCCGCCCGCGGGCTCAGCAGCTTGCCGAGGCCGCCCACGATGTCGGGCAGGCCGAGCTGCTGCGCCAGCTGCTGGGTGAGCGCGCTGAGCGGCGACGTGGCCGACGGGCTCGCGGGGGCACTCGCAGGGGTGCCGTCGGGTTGGAAGGGCTGGTTCGGCCCGGTCGTCGTCGGGGCGATGGCGGCCAGCAGCTGGTTCAGGCCGATCACCACGCTGCCCTTGAACGCGCCGTACGCACCCGAGAAGGCGGGCACCGCGGTGTCGGCGAACGGGTAGGTCACCAGGAGCGTGAGGTTGCGCGGGAGCTGGTCGGCGACCTTGCCGACCTGCTGCAGCACCGGTGCGAGCGCCTTGAGGTCGGCGACCGTGTCGGCGGTGCTGCGCCGGACGAAGCCGGTGGCACGGCCGCTGAGCCGGTCGAGCCTGCTCAACGCCTTGCGGAGGTCGCCGACCTGGCTCGCCAGCACGCCGGTCGCCGGGTCGAGGTCGTCGATCGAGGTCGCGATGACCTTGTTCTGGGCCGAGAGGAGACGCATGAGGCGCGCGCTGCTGTCGATCGCGGAGAGCAGCGCGGGCCGGCCGCGGTCGAGCTGGCCGACGATCGTGTCGAGGTCGCCGAGCAGGTGGCGGGTGTCCTGCTCGTGGCCCTTGAGCGCGGTCGAGAACGCCTCGGTGATCGTGGAGAGCTGCTGCAGCCCGCCGCCGTTGAGCAGCGCGCCGATCGAGGACAGCAGCTGCTCGACCTCGATGTCGTCGCTGGTCCGCGCGAGCGGGATCGCGCCGGTCGCACGCAGACTGCCGCTGCCGTGCGCGGGCGGCACCAGGGCGACGTACTTCTCGCCGAGCAGGCTGGTGCTGCTGATCGTCGCCACGGTCTGGGACGGGAGGTGCATCGAGTCCGAGACCTGCAGCGTCGCGCGGGCGACGTAGCCGCTGCTGCCTCGGGCGACGGTGATGTCGGTGACCCGCCCGACCGGTACGTCGGCCACCCGCACCGTCGAGTTGGGGACCAGGTCCAGCGCGTCGCGGAACTCCGCGGTCACCGTGTAGGTGTGGCTGCCGCCGGCCGCGCCGGGCAGCCGGGAGCGGGTCACGTCGGGCAGCGCCCGCATGCCGAGCACCACCACCGCGCAGGCGACCAGGCCGACCCCGACGGTCAGCAGGAGGGCGCGGGCGCGCGAGCTGATCACCGGCCACCTCCCGCGGACGACGGCGTCTTCGGCACCGAGGAGGGGCACAGCTGCGGCAGGCCGGCGCCCTCGAGGATCTGGCACAGCGTTGTGTCCGGGTGGGCCAGCAGCGGGGTCAGGTCGACCCGGGCGTCGAGCACACCGGTCTTGAGGTTGGCCGCGCCGAAGATGTTCTCGGTGCCGATCGGCGCGAGGTCGGCGATCTCCATCAGGTCGCGGCGGCGGTCGACCAGCGTGGTGGTCAGCCGCTCGAGCAGGCGTACGTCGACGGTGAGCCGGCCGCCGTTGCGTCGTACGAACCCGCGGACGACGTGCGTCGTGGCGGCCAGACCGTGGATCGTCGCGGCGAGCTGGGCGTGCTGGTGGGCGAGGTTGGTCGTGACGCCCGAGAGGTTGCGCTCGAAGGAGCGGATCGCGCCGTCGCTGCCGGACAGGGCGGTCACGAACGTCTGCAGCTGGTTGATCGTGCCGATGATGTCGCTGCGGCTGCGGCCGAGGGTGTCCAGCGCGCTCGCGAGGTCGGTGAGCGTACGCCGCAGCGTGGTGCCGTTGCCGTCCAGCGCGCGGCCCGACGTGGCGACGAGCTGCGAGAGCGCCCCCTTGCGGTTGGCGCCCTTGGGTCCCAGCGCGGTCAGCAGCCGGTTGAGCTGGGCGGTGACGTCGTCGAGCTCCATCGGCGAGGCGGTGCGGCTCTCGCCGAGGTGCGCGCCGTCGGCCAGCCGCGGCCCGGACAGCCACGGCTTGGTGAGCTGGACGTAGCGGCTCGACAGCAGCCCGGGCGGCACGATCACCGCGCCGGTGTCGGCGGCCGCCGGCGTGCTCTCGTCGATCTTCATCTCGACCTCGACGTGGTCGCCCTCGTCGGTGATCCTGCTGATCCTCCCGACCGGTACGCCGACCATCCGCACGTCGTCGCCGGGGTAGAGGCCGATGGTGGTCGGGAAGTCCGCGGTCACCGTGATCGTCGGCTGGTGGCGCTCGACCAGCCACACCGCGACGGCGGCGACCACCGCGACGGCGAGCACGAGCGCGAGCAGGCGGCGGATCACTTCTTGCCACCCCCGCGCGTGTCGATCGGCACGAGGCCGGCGAAGGTGCCGTCGAACCAGCGTCCGTTGCCGGTCAGGTTGACGAAGTAGCGGAGGTACGGCGCCAGCAGCCGCAGCGACTCGTCGAGGTCGTCCTGGTTGCGCCTCAGGACGCCGAGCACCGTGTGGAGGTCGCGCAGCCCGGGGGTGATCTGCCCCTGGTTGTCCCTGATCACCGCGCGGATGGTGCGGGTGAGGCCGGTGGTCGTGCGGAGCAGCGCGTCGATCACCCGCTCGCGCCGGACGAGGGTCCCGGTGATCAGCGAGCTGTTGTCGATCAGCGTCACGAGGTCCGTCGTACGGCCGGCGAGGGTGGCGGCGATCCGTCGCGTCTGCGCGAACAGCGTCTGGACCTGCTGCTGCCGTCGGGACACGACGCGGCTGAGGTCGCCGAGCCCCGTCGCAGCCGTGCGTACGTCGGAGGCGCCCGGGCTGATCGCGGAGGTGACCGTGCGCAGGGCCTGGGTGAGCACCTTCGTCTTGATCGGGGTGAGCTCCCGACCGGCACCGAGGATCGCGTCCGTGACGCTGAACGGTGTGGTCGTCCGCGCCAGCGGGATGGTCGACCCGTCGGCCATCGAGCCGGTGCCGCCGGGGGTGAGCAGCAGGCTGCTCTGGCCGAGGAGCGTGTCGAGGCTCAGGCTGGCCGTCGTACGGTCGCCGAGGCGTACGTCGGTCTGCACGCTCATGTCGACCAGGGCGTGGTCGCGCTGGACGTGGACGGCCTCGACCCTGCCGACCGAGATGCCGGCGATGCGCACGGGATCGCCGGGGGAGATGCCGGCGACGTCGGTGAACTGCGCGTGCAGCGTCTCGCCGCCCCCGGAGAACAGCGATCCCAGCGTGGACAGCCGGAACGACGCCGTCAGCAGCACGGCACAGACCGCGATCGTGACGATGCCGATCGTGCGCGCGTTGCGGGCCGGGGCGATCATGCGCCGCAGATCCCCGTGCTCGGGCCGTACGGCGGGATGGTGATGGGCCTCGTCGAGGAGCCGAGGTCGACCTGCAGGCCGATGCCGCAGTTGTAGAACTGGAACCACGAGCCGTACTGCGCCGACCGCATGATCGCGTTCAGCTTCACCGGCAGCAGGTTCAGCTTCTGCTGCAGCACGCCCCTGTGCGTCGCCAGCCGGTGGGCGGTCGCGCGCAGGCCGCGGATGGTGCCGGCCAGGTAGGGCCGCGATCGGGAGAGCAGTGTCGAGGTCGCACCGGCGAGCCGGTCGATGCCGGCGAGGGCGTCGACGATCTGGGTGCGGCCCCGGGCCAGACCGCCGGTCAGGTCGCGCAGGTGGGAGATCAGCTCGTCGAGCGGCCTCGATCTCTCGTTGAGCGTCGTGATCACCGAGGTCAGGTCGCGCACGAGCACGTCGATGGTGGCGTCGTGGCGGGCGATGGCGTGCCCGAGCGAGCCGGTGCCGTCGAGCAGGGAGGCGATGGTGCCGCCCTCGCCCTGCAGGGCCTGCACCAGCGACAGCGACAGCGCGTTGATCGACGACGCGTCGAGCCCCTGGAACAGCGGCTTGAAGCCGTTGAACACCGCGGTCAGGTCCAGGGCCGGGCTCGTGTGCGACTCGGGCAGGGTGGCGCCGGGTGCCAGGCGGGTGCCGGTGAGCGGCACCGTCAGGGCGACGTACCTGTCGCCGATCAGGTTGCGGTAGCGGATCGCGGCGGTGGTCGCGGTGGTCATCTCGACCGAGGTGTCGACGGAGATCTGGACGTCGGCCTGTGCGCTCCTGGTCAGCGACACCGACCTCACCCGGCCGACGCTCACCCCCGCGAGTCGTACGTCGTCGCCCGGCTTCAGCCTCGTCGCGTTGCTGAACACCGCGGAGTACGTCGTCGTGTGCTCGCCCTGGAAGCCCTCGATCGTGCGCGCGAGGAACGCCGTCAGCAGTACCGTCACGACCGTGAAGAGCGTCAGCCGGACGAGCGACCGGCGGAATCCCGACCTCATCCCAGCGGCCCTCCCATCAGCAGCCCGACGAGCGGGTTGGTGCCGGTCGCGGGGTGCCCGGGGAGGCCGTCGAGGCTGTTGATCGGGGTCTCCTGGTCGAGGCCGCGGAGGCTGTCGAGCTCCTTGGGCACCGGCGGCCACGGCACGGTGCCCTTGCCGTTCTTGGGGATCACCGGGCAGTAGGGGCCGTAGGCGCTGAGGTCCAGGTCCTTCGGGGCGTCGACGCCGGGCTTGTAGGCCCCGCGGCTGACCGAGACGAACAGCCGCGCCTTGAGGTAGGGCCCGTCGTCGAAGACCGCCTCGAGCCGGTCGGTGGCGAGCGTGATGCCGCGGATCGTGCACGCCAGCTCGGGTGCGTAGTGGCTGAGCATCTGCAGCAACGGCCGGCTGACCGCGACCACCTCGACCGCGTCGGGGCCGACGCGGTCGACGAAGCCGCGGGCGAGGTCGGCGAACCGGCCGGACGACGCGAGCAGCGCCCGCAGCTGCCGCTGTCGGCGCGTCAGCGTGCGGGCGGTGACGTCGAAGCTGACCAGGCTGCTCAGCAGCGGTCCCGCCGCGCGGCGGTAGGAGTCGCTGACCCGGCCAACCAGCCCGGCGTCGCCGACGACCAGCGGGATGGCCGGCCGCAGCTCGTGGGCGAACCGGGCCGAGTCGGCGAGCGTGTCGCCGATCAGCCGGCCGCGGCCGCGGACGGCGGTGGCCACGTTGGACAGCGTCGTCTCGAGGTCGGCGGGGGAGATCGCGGTGAGCAGCGGCTCCAGGTCGTCGAGGACGGTGCGCGTCTCGATCGCCTCGGAGGTCCGGTCGCGGTGGAGCACCGCGCCGTCGGCGAGCCGGGCGGGCGACGGCTCGGCGGGCAGCGTCAGGTCGACGTACTTCTCGCCGAAGATGGTCTTCGGCAGGATCTGGGCGGTCACGTTCGCGGGGATCAGGGAGAGCCGGTCGCGGTCGATCGCCAGGCTCAGCACGGCACCCCTGCCATGACCGGTGGCGCGGATCGAGGCGACGCGACCCACGATGACGCCGTCGAGCTTGACGTCGGCGCCGGTCGACAGCTGCGAGCCGGCGCGGTCGACGTCGAGCCGCACGTGCGCCGGGTCGTCGAAGGCGTGGGTGAACACCGCGACGCAGGTGGCCAGCAGTGCGAGCACCAGCACGATCGCCAGGACGCCGAGGGCGCTGAGCCACCGGCGCGTGTAGAGCGTGGCCAGCAGGCCCCCACCCGGCGCCTCGTCGACGTACGGCGACGGGCGGGTCATCCCGCGATCCTGACCGTGTCGGACGCTCCCCAGAACGCCAGCGAGATGAAGAAGTCGCTGACCGTGACGAGCACGATCGCGGCTCGGACCGCGCGACCAACGGCGATGCCGACGCCGCCGGGCCCGCCCTTCGCGGTGAAGCCGTAGTAGCAGTGCACCAGGATCACGATGACCGCGAAGATCAGCGCCTTGACCAGCGACAGGAGCACGTCGGCCGGCGGCAGGAACAGGTGGAAGTAGTGGTCGTAGGTGCCCGTCGACTGCTGGAAGCTCCTGGTGACGATCAGCCGCGTCGCGAAGTACGACGAGAACAGGCCCGCCAGGTAGAGCGGTACGACGGCGATCAGCCCCGCGATCACCCGCGTCGTGACCAGGTAGGGGATGGGCGGGATCGCCATCACCTCGAGCGCGTCGATCTCCTCGGCGATGCGCATCGAGCCGAGCTGGCCGGTGAAGCCTGCCCCGAGCGTGGCCGACAGCGAGATGCCGGCCACCAGCGGTGCGATCTCGCGGGTGTTGAAGTAGGCCGAGATGAAGCCGGTGAAGATCGAGGCGCCGATGTCGTCGAGGCCGGCGAACCCCTGCAGGCCGACCTCGGTTCCGGTGAAGAACGAGAGCAGCAGGATGATGCCGAAGGTGCCGCCGATGACGGCCAGCGCGCCGGTGCCGAAGGACGCCTCGCCGAGCAGCCGCCACACCTCCTTGCGGTGGGCGCGGAACGCGCCCGGAACCGCGACCAGGGCCCGTGCGTAGAACAGCAGCTGGTGGCCCAGCGACGACAACGCGTCGCTGACCCGGTAGAGGGAGTCGCCCACCCGCGAGGTGCTGCTCATGGCCGGCTCACGGCTGCGCCGGTCCGAGCTGCATGTAGATCGAGGTGATCACGAAGTTCGTCACGAACAGCGCGGCGAAAGCGATCACCACCGACTGGTTGACCGCGTCGCCGACCGCGCGCGGGCCGCCCTTGACGGTCAGCCCGCGGTAGCACGCCACCAGCGCGGTCATCAGGCCGAAGACCACCGCCTTGATCTCGCCGACGAGGAGGTCCTGGATCGTGGCGATCGTCCGGAACGAGGTCACGAACGCCCCGGGCGACCCGCCCTGCACCAGCACGTTGAAGACGTAGCCGCCCACCACCCCCACGACGCTGACCAGCCCGTTGAGGAGCACGGCCACGACGACGCACCCGAGCACCCGGGGTACGACGAGCCGCTGGATGGTCGAGATGCCGAGCACCTCGAGCGCGTCGATCTCCTCGCGGATCGTGCGGGCGCCCAGGTCGGCGCAGATCGCCGTACCTGCCGCTCCGGCGAGGAGCAGGGCGGTGACGATGGGGGAGGCCTCGCGGATCGTGGCGAGCGCCGACGCGGCGCCGGTGAAGCTCTCGGCGCCGAGCTGCTGAGTGAGGTTGCCGAGCTGGAGCGCGATCACGGCGCCGAACGGGATCGAGACCAGCATCGCGGGCAGCACCGAGACGAACGCGATGAACTCGGTCTGCTGGACGAGCTCGCGTGTCTGGAAGGGCGGCTTGAACAGCAGCCGCAGCGTCCGTCCCGAGAAGACGACCAGCCCGCCGACCGCGTCGACCAGATCTCCGAGGCGGGTCGCGGGGCTGGTGGTGGGGCGCCTGGTGCGCGGCGGCGGTGCGGGCAGCGCGGCGACGACGTCCTGCCACGTCTGCCCCTCGGGCGCCCCCGACGGGCGTCGCGCTGTCACCACGTCGCACCTCGCATGTTGCCTGGGTCACATCGGCGTCCGAGTGTTACTTGTCGGCACTCCTGCGCGCAAGTGTGGTTGCAGACCACATCCACAAGCGTCGTCGCGGGCGTCCGGGATCAGGCCGTCTGCGCAGGTGAAATGCCCTCCCGGAGCGCGCGTCCCGAGCCGTCGCACTTGCATGCTTGAGCGCCGATAAGTTTCGTGTCAGTCTGTGCTCCGGACCTGTGGCCCGCATCACTTTCCCTGTTCAACGCCGTGCGGCACGGAAGGACACCCCATGGATTTCGAGGACACCCCGGACGAGGCGGCCTGGCGCGATGAGGTGCGCGGCTTCCTGGAGGAGCACAAGGAGCAGCTCGGCTCCCGCTCGGGGCAGCGCACCTTCGACGAGACGCTCGCCCGGCAGCGCCAGGCGCTGCTCTACGGCGCGGGTCTCGTCGGCGTCACCTGGCCGGAGGAGGCGGGCGGTCGGGGCGGCAGCCCCATGCAGCAGGCGATCATCGACCAGGAGATGGCGCGGGCCGACGTACCGGGGCTGGTCAACCTGATCGGCATCGGCATGTGCGGTCCCACAGTGATCTACCACGGCTCCGAGGACCAGCGGAGCCGCTACCTCGAGCGGCTCCTGCGCGCCGACGACATCTGGTGCCAGCTGTTCAGCGAGCCGGCCTCGGGCAGCGACCTCGCCGCGCTCCGCACCAAGGCGGTCCAGGACGAGCAGGGCGACTGGCACGTCGACGGCCAGAAGGTGTGGACCACGATGGCCCACATCTCCGACTACGGCATCCTGCTGACCCGCACCGATCCCGACGTCGCCAAGCACCGCGGCCTGACCATGTTCGTGGTGGACATGAAGGCGCCCGGCGTCACCGTGCGGCCGCTGAGGCAGATGAGCGGCGGCTCGGACTTCAACGAGGTCTTCTTCGACGACGTCGTCATCCCCGACTCCGAGCGGCTCGGCGAGGTCGGCGACGGCTGGCGGGTCGCGCTCACCACGCTGATGAGCGAGCGGCTGACCCTCGGCGGCGGTGGCACCGAGATCGGCGTCAGCGTCGACAAGGTCGCGCGCCACGTCGCCGACCGGCTGCCGGACCTACCCGAGGAACGGCAGGCGATCGTGCGCCAGCAACTGGGCCGCTCGTACGTCGCCACCCTCGGCATCCGCTACACCGGCTACCGCCTGCTCACCGCCCTGAGCCAGGGCAATCTGCCCGGGCCGGAGGCGTCGGCGGGCAAGCTCGCCGGCACCAAGGCGGCGCGCGAGATGGCCGACCTCGCCGTACGACTGCTCGGTGACGACGCGGTGTACGCCGAGAGCTCCGACGGTTCCGGCTCCTGGCAGCTGGCCCAGGCCGGGCTGCCCGGCATGGCCATCGCGGGCGGCACCAACGAGGTGCTGCGCAACATCATCGGCGAGCGCGTGCTGGGCCTTCCGCCCGAGCCGCGTGCCGACAAGGACGTCACCTTCGACGAGCTCGCAAAGGCAGGCCGCTGATGTACTTCGACCTGGACGACGACCAGCGCTCCCTCGCTTCCGCGGCGCGCGACTTCCTCGGCTCCTCGGCCTCCCCGGCGGCGGCGCGTGCCGCGCTGGAGGACCCGTCGGCGCCGGTGCTGCCCGGCCGCGTGGACCTCGTCAAGAGCGGCTTCGCGGCCATCACCGTGCCGGAGTCCGCAGGCGGCGGTGGCGGCACCGTCCTCGACCTCGCGGTGGTGGCCGAGCAGGCCGGGCGGGTGCTGGCCGGCCCGTCGCTGGTGACCTTCGCCCGGGCCGCCGTGCTCCTCGACGGTGACGAGGCGCGGCTCGCGGGCCTCGTCGACGGCAGCCTCGCGGTGGCGGTCCACGACGGCGGCCCGGTGCTCGACGCCGTCGGGGCCGACCGCTTCCTGGCGCTGCGGGGCGAGGACGTCGTCCTGGCCTCCGGCACGGTGACCCGGCGGCCCGGGATCGATCCGACCCGCGGCCTCGCCGACGTCGCCCTCGACGAGGGCGAGGTGGTCGCGGCCGGCGACTCCGCGCGGTGGGAGCGGGCGCTGCTCGTCGGCCGCGCGATCCTCGCCGCGGAGGACCTCGGCACGGCCGCGCGAGCCCTGGAGATCGGGGTGGCCTACACCAAGGAGCGCCACGCGTTCGGCCGCCCGATCGGCTCCTACCAGGCCGTCAAGCACGCCCTCGTCGATGCGTACGTCGAGGTCGAGCAGCTCCGCTCGCTGGTCTGGTGGGCGGCCTGGGCGGCCGACCACGCGCCCGACGAGCTGCCCCTCGCGGCCAACGCCGCCAAGGGCGCGGCGGCCAGCGCGCTGGAGCGCGCAGGGGAGACACTGATCCAGGTGCACGGCGGCATCGGCTTCACCTGGGAGCACGACGCGCATCTCTACTGGAGGAGGGCCAAGGTGGATCGGTTCCTGCTGGGTGACGACGTCTCGGCGTACGACGAGGTGGCGCGGCTCGCCGTCGCGGGGGCGACCCGATGAGCGGCCCGGGCGAGCACGACCTCGCCGTCCTCGCCGAGCAGTGGATCGACCGGGTCGGCGACTACGACATGCTGCTCTTCGAGGGCACGTGGCACTCCTCGGCACAGATCATGGAGCGGGCCCGGCGGGCCGCCGCGGGTCTGGTGGGGATCGGCATCGAGCCCGGCGACCGGGTGATCGTGCTGACCATGAACACCCCGGAGGTGTTCGTCGGCTACCACGCGATCTGGCGCGCGGGAGCCGTCGTGACGCCGGTGATCTTCCTGCAGACCCCGCCCGAGCTGCGCCACATCCTGGAGGACTCCGGTGCCAGGGCGGCGATCGTCAGCCCGGAGCTGATCCCGCTGGTCACCGCCGCGGCCGAGGGCCTCGACCTGGGGCTGGTCGTCGCCGGCGACGTGCCCGACGGTGTCGACGCGCTGTCGTTCGCCGAGCTGGAGAGGTCCGAGCCGGGCGAGATCGTGCCGCGGGCCGACGAGGACATGTCGGCGCTGCTCTACACCGGCGGAACCACCGGCCGCGCGAAGGGCGTCATGCTCAGCCACCGCGCGCTCTGGGAGGCCGGCAGCGGCATGGCCGCGGTCGCGGAGACGATGGAGGCGCGGCGGAGCCTGCTGCCGCTGCCGCTCTCGCACGCGTTCGGGCTGAACGTTCTGATCGCCGGGCTGCACGCTCAGAAGCAGCAGGTCTCGGTGATGCAGCGCTGGTTCGACCCCCAGGGCTGGCTCGAGCTGGTGCAGGAGCACCGGCTCCAGTCGAGCCCGGTCGTGCCGTCGATGATGCAGATGCTGCTCGACCTGCCCTACCAGGACTACGACCTGGGCTCGCTGGAGTCCTTCGGGTCCGGCGGCGCACCGCTGCTGCCGGCGCTGCGCGACAAGGTCGAGAAGGCCTTCGGTGTCACCATCCTCGAGGGCTACGGCTGCACCGAGACCAGCGCGATCGTCACGGCCTCGACCGTCGCGGAGAGCAGGCCCGGGAGCGTCGGCAAGCCGGCGCCGCACGCCGAGGTCGCGATCCTCGACCCGGCCGGGCAGCCCGTCGCGACCGGCGAGGAGGGCGAGATCTGCGTGCGCGGGCTCGGCGTGATGATGGGCTACTGGAACGCCCCCGACCTCACCGCGCAGACCATCGTCGACGGCTGGCTGCACACCGGTGACGTCGGCCGGCTCGACGAGGACGGCTATCTGTACGTCGTCGACCGGGTCAAGGACCTCATCATCCGCGGCGGCTTCAACGTGTTCCCGCGCGACGTCGAGGACGCCCTGCTCGCGCACGACGCCGTCGCGGCCGCGGCCGTGGTCGGCAGACCCGACGAGAAGAGCGGTGAGGAGGTCGTCGCCGTGGTCGCGCTGCACCCGGGCATGACCGCCGATCCCGAGGAGCTGATGGAGTTCGCCCGGGGTCGCCTGGCCCGCTACAAGTACCCCCGCGAGGTCCGTGTCGTCGATGCGGTGCCGGTGACCAGCGTCGGCAAGACCGATCGCAAGGCGGTGCGCGAGATGGTGCGCGGCGGCTGAGCCTGGAGGCTCGCGTCAGCGGAGGGCGAGAAGGCCCTCCTGGGCGGCCTCGGCGACGAGGTCGCCGGCGGTGGTGTGGACGGTCGCGCGGACGAACGCGCGACCGTCGGCCGCCCACGGCGACTCGCAGCGCCAGAGCATCCAGTCGTCGACCGGAAGCGGTCCGTGGAACCAGACCGCGTGGTCGATCGTGGCTGGGCGGACGTCCTCGGCGTACATCGAGCGGCCGTGGGGTCGTAGCGCCGGGTGCAGGATGCGCATGTCGCTGGCGTAGGTGAACAGCGCGGCCCGGAGCAGGGGATCGGCGGGCGCCGTACCCGTGGCGCGCTTCCAGACGAGCGTCGGCTGCTCGGGCGGGACCTTCGCCTCGAACCAGCCGGGTCCCATGCCGACGGTGCGCAGCTCGAACGCGTCCTCGGAGGTGGCGTAGCGCGAGAAGCCGTGCCGGAGCTCGGCGAGGACCTCGTGGTCGGGGCGCTGCGAGTCCGGCGGCGGCGCGTCGGGCAGCCCGAGGTGGTGGCGTACGCCGGAGCGCGGTGTCGCGAACGAGCAGGACATCTCGACGATGGCGCGACCGCGCTGAACGGCCATGACGCGCCGGTGGCTGAAGGACCGGCCGTCGCGGCTGCGCTCGACCTCGAGCGTGATCGGGACGGTCGGGTCGCCGGGGCGCAGGAAGTAGGCGTGCAGCGAGTGGGCGGCCCGGTCGGTGTCGACGGTGCGGCCGGCCGCGACCAGGGCCTGTGCCGCGACCAGGCCGCCGAACACGTGACCGGTGACGCCGGCCGCGCGGGAGTGCGGCGCGTCGAAGCGGTCGGTGCCGTCGGCGGCGATCTCCAGCAGCGTGAGCAGCTCGGGGAAGGGCGTGGTCCAGGGGTGCTCGGGCCCGTCGGGCCGTGAGCTGGCGGCGTGGCTCATCGATGGACACCCTCGGGCATCCGTGGACCCGTCGTCAATATCGGCACTCCTGCCGATAAGTAGCCGCTTCGGAGGGCCGGGACCCTTGACACCCGGGACGGTGGACCAGAAACTGACAGGACCCCTTGTCAGAAGGAGGATCGAGGATGACCGACGAGCGGCCCTTCGAGATCAGCGGGTTCTGCCACCTCGCGCTGGTGTGCTCCGACATGCAGGAGACCGTCGACTTCTACCAGGGCGTGCTGGGGCTGCCGCTGGTGAAGACGGTGGAGCTGCCGGAGGGCGGTGGCCAGCACTTCTTCTTCGAGGTCGCGCCCGGCTCCTACCTCGCCTTCTTCTGGTTCCCCGACGCGCCTCCGCCGGCTCCGGGCATCGCCTCGGCCGCGGACATGCCGGGCAACGGCTCGATCCTCAGCGCGGTCGGCTCGATGAACCACGTGGCCTTCTCGATCCCCGAGGACCGCTTCGAGGACTACAAGCGGCGGCTGGAGGACGCCGGCGTACGGACCGGCCTGATCCTCAACCACGACGACAGCCCGTGGACGGTCGCCGCGAAGATGCACCCGGGCGTCTACATCCGGTCGCTGTACTTCGTCGGACCGGACGGGGTCCTCCTCGAGCTGGCGGCCTGGACGCGCGAGATCGGCCCCGACGAGGCCGGCCTGACGCCGCGGACAGCGGCCGACCTGCGCGCGAAGGCAGAGGCCTGAGGTGCCTCGACTGCGCCAGGTCCCGCGCGCGGAGGACAACGCGCCGATCGTGGCGACGATGTACGACTACCTCTTCGGCGAGGGCCGCGACCCGGTCGCCGAGCCCGGCACCCCCGACGGCACGCCGGGCGACTGGTGGACGGTGTTCGCGCTGGTGCCGGACGTTCTCGACCACGCGGTGCGCGGCTTCCGGCTCTACCGCTCCTCGGACCGTCGCCTGCCCCCGGTGCTGCGCGAGCTCGCGCAGGCCCGCGTCGGCTGGGCACGCGCGAGCCAGTTCGTCTTCTCCCAGCACTGCCGCTCGCTGCGCGGTCTCGGTGTCCCCGAGGAGCGCATCGCCGCCGTCCCGTCCTGGCAGGTCTCCCCGCTGTACGACGACGAGGAGCGCGCCGTCCTCGCGTACACCGACGCCCTCGTGTACGACGGCGGCCGGGTCGCCGACGGCGTCTTCGCCGCGCTCCGCCAGCACCTCACCGACGAGCAGGTGCTGGAGCTGACCTACATCACCGCGATGTACGACATGCACGCCGTCATGAGCCGGGCCCTGCGCACCGAGTTCGACAATCGCGACGACCCGATCGTCGAGGTCGCCGGCCCGGCCGTCGACGGGCTCGCCGGGCAGCCGGCCGCTCGGCGCGACAGCGACCCGGTCGCCGAGTGAGCGCGCACGACCGGCCCGACCCGGACGAGCTGCTCGACGCGGTCCGCGAGTTCCTGGACGCGCCGCCGGGCGATCGCGACCGGCTGCACCGCACGGTCGCCGGCAACGTGGTCGCGATGGTCTCGCGACAGCTGGCCGCCGGCCCCGCGGACGAGGTGGATCACGTGCGTCGGCTGGCGGTTCTCGGCGTGCAGGACGACGCGGAGCTGGCCCGCCTCGCCGCGACCGTCGACGAGCCCGACCCGCGCTTCGACCTGCTGACCCAGGAGCTCGCCGCCTGGGCGCGGCGCAAGGTCGAGGTCGTCAACCCGCGCTACCTGGAGGACCGATGACCGACGATCACGTGCGGGCGCTGCGGGCGCGGGTCCGCGAGTTCATGGTCGACCTGGTCGAGCCGGCCGAGCCGACGCTGCACGGGGGAGGCGCCGCCGCCGAGGCACTGATGGCGGACCTGCAGCGGCAGGCCCGCGATGCCGGCCTGTGGGCGATCGGCCACCCGAAGCACCTCGGCGGAGGCGGGCTGCCGTTCCTCGACTACGTGCACGTCAACGAGGTGCAGGGTCGCAGCGAGTACGGCCAGGTCGCGCTCGGCACCTTCACCCTCCAGGACTCCCTGATGCTCGACCGCTACGCGAGCCAGGAGTGGCGCTCGGCGTACCTGGAGCCGATCGTGCGGGCGGAGTTCTGGCCGAGCTTCGCGATGACCGAGCCGGGGGTGGCGGGGTCGGACCCCACCCTCCTGCAGACCTCGGCCGTCGTGGACGGCGACTCGTGGGTGATCAACGGGCGGAAGTGGTTCACCACCGGCGCGCAGCGCGCCCGCTACACGACGGTCATGGTGCGCACCGAGACCGATGCGCCCGTGCACGAGTCGTTCTCGCTGATCATCGTGCCGACCTCGGACCCGGGCTACCGGATCGTCCGCGACACAGCCGTTCTCGGACTGGTCGAGGACCACTGCGAGGTCGTCTACGACGACGTGCGCGTCCCGCTCACCAACAGCCTGGGCCCCCGTGGCGCGGGCTTCCGGATCGCCCAGGAGCGGCTGGGACCCGGTCGGATCTTCCACGCGATGCGGTGGCTCGGTCAGGCGCAGCGGGCCTTCGACCTCATGTGCGAGCGGCTCAACGCGCGCTCGGCGCACGGCTCGTCGCTGGCGGCGAAGCAGCTGATGCAGCAGCACGTCTTCGACTCGTTCACCGAGATCCAGTCGGCCCGCCTGATGACCCTCGCCGCCGCGCGCCGCATGGACGCGGGCGACCAGGCGCGGGTCGAGATCGGCGCGCTCAAGGTCGCCGGTGCGCGCACCCTGCACAACGTGGTCGACCGCGCCCTCCAGGTCTACGGCGCCGAGGGCCTCACCGACGACACCCCGCTCAGCCGCATGTACCGCACCGCGCGCTTCGCCCGCTTCTACGACGGCGCCGACGAGGTCCACGTCGAGTCGGTCGCCAAGCGACTGCTGCGCCGGTACGCCTCCGGCGACCGCTGGGAGTTCGGCGATCACTGAGGACGGCGCTCGTCGGACGTCCGGCCGTGCCTTCCTTACCGGTAAGGAAGGCACGCAGGCAGAACCGTGGCAGAACCGTGGCAGAACCGTGGCACGACCCCAGCTCGGATCCGACGCGAGAACCGCCCGCGGGTTCAGGCACGGCGATCTCAGGTGAGGTGCTCGCTGTCCTTCCTTCCTTACCAGTAAGGAAGGACAGCAGGGGACTCGTCCTCGCCGTCGGTCGGGCCATCCGTCGGGCCGTCGGTGGGGCCGTCGGTCCAGAGATCGGCCTGCTCGAGCGGCAGGCCGAAGGTAGCGGTGATGTGCTCGCGCAGCAGTCGTCGCGCCGCGTCGAGCGGTAGCGGCGAGGTGCGGTCCGCCACCCGGTTGCGGAGCCCGTCTGCGATCACCACGAGGAGCTCGAGCTGGGCGGCCGAGGGGCGATGTCCGAGCCGGGCTGCCAAGTGGTGGGCGATGTGCTCACGCTCCTCCGCGATCGCCGCGGCCACGTGAGCGGCGCACGCCGGGCGGCCCGCCCGAGCTTCGCCCTCGGCCAGCGCACGGAGCATGGGCCAGGCGCGCACGCCGAGCAGATCCCGGTCGTCCTCGGGCAGCCGCACGGGCACCACGCTGTGGAACCCGGCACCGATCACCCAGTGGACCCAGCGCGCGGTGAACCGGCCGACCACTCCGTCCAGGAATCCGTCCCGTCCGTGGTGCCGCTGCTTGATCGCCGCCGCGCTCACCCCCTCACGCCGGGCGACGGCGCCCATCGTGATCTGCTCCACGCCGCCGGTGGTGAGCAGCCCGATGACGGCGGCGGTCGCGATGTCGTCGACGTTCGCCGATATCTCGGCGAGGAAGGGGTGCGGGTTGTCGTACACGAATCGAACTGTCTCCGAGACCGCCGACAATCACCGGTGTCTCTCCACAGGCCGTGCTCAGGCCAGCAGCAGCATGGCGTCGTGCTCGGCCTCGGCGACACGGCGGCCGACGGCGGCGAGCTCGACGGAGCGCTCGGCACCGGAGAGGTGACGGCCGACCTGGTGCAGGCAGATCACGCCCCACCGGAAGCACCCCATGACCTGCCACCATCGCAGGCGATCGGCGTCGACGCGGACGCCCCCGACCGACTCGTACGACGACACCAGGTCGTCGATGGAGCCGCAGCCGGCCACCTCGGCCGCCCGGCCGAAGCGCCAGGCCCGCACGGTCAGCCAGGCGAGGTCCTCGACCGGGTCGCCGAGGTGGGCCAGCTCCCAGTCGAGCACCGCCCGGACCTCGTGGGCCGACACGATCATGTTGCCGAGCCGGAAGTCGCCGTGGACCAGGCGCGGGGTCGCCGGAGGCGGGCGGTGGCGGCGCAGCCAGGCCGCGACGTACTCGAGGATCGGGTGCGGGTCGGGCTGGGCGGCCAGGACCGCGCTCCATGAGTCGAGCTCGTCGCCGTCCGGGAGCCCCGCGGCAAGCAGGGGAGCGGGGTCCACCTCGTGGAGCCGGGCGAGGATGCGACCGCAGTCGGCCGCGAAGCCCGCCCGCAGCCCCGAGTACGTCGGATCCCGCAGGATCCGTTGCGGCACCGACTCGCCGTCCACGTGGCTCATCAGCACGAACCCGTTCGCGAGCGGACCCGTGCCGGTGCCCGATGCCAGCACCCGCGGGCTCGGCACCCCGGCCCGCCCGGCCGCATCCATGCAGAGCGCCTCGCGGAGCAGCGCGCCCCCGTCGATGGAGCCGGGGGTGTCGAGCCGCAGGACCAGCGGGTCGGCGGCGACCCGGTCGAGCAGCCAGGTCTCGCGCGACGCCCCGGCCGGCAGCCGCCGCGCGCCGGCGCAGCGACCGATCCCGGGTGCGACCTCGTCGATCGCGTCGAGCAGCACCTGCACGGCGTCGTCGGTCGGATGGGCCACGAGATCACTGTAGGGACCTCCGGCGGCCGCCGGTGAACCTGCTGGCCGCGGTCGTGAGGCGCCTGAGAGAATGCACCGCATGTCCGCCACGACAGCGCACCCGCCCGCGCCGGAGACGGCCCCCGGGCCGCCGGCCACGGCCGAGGGGGCGGCTCGGCCGCGGGTCCTCTCGGGCATCCAGCCGACCTCCGACAGCTACCACCTCGGCAACTACCTCGGTGCGGTGCGCAACTGGCAGATCCTGCAGGCCGACTACCAGCCCTTCTTCTTCATCGCCGACCAGCACGCCATCACCGTCGACTGGGATCCCAAGCTGCTGCGCGAGCGCACGCTGCGCAGCGTCGCCCAGCTGCTCGCGGCGGGCGTCGACCCGGAGAAGTCGGCGATCTTCGTGCAGAGCCACGTGCCGGCGCACGCCCAGCTCGCCTGGGTGCTCAACGGCATCACCGGCTTCGGCGAGGCCCGTCGGATGACCCAGTTCAAGGACAAGTCGGCCAAGGAGGGCGAGGGCGCCGCGAGCGTCGGCCTGTTCACCTACCCGGTCCTGATGGCGGCCGACATCCTGCTCTACCGACCGCACTACGTGCCGGTCGGCGAGGACCAGCGCCAGCACCTCGAGCTGACCCGTGACCTCGCGCAGCGCTTCAACCACCGCTTCAAGAAGACCTTCCGCGTCCCCGAGCCGTACATCCTCAGGGCCACCTCGAAGATCTACGACCTCCAGGAGCCGACCAGGAAGATGTCGAAGTCGAGCTCCTCGCCCAGCGGCATCATCGAGATGCTCGACGACCCGAAGGTCACCGCCAAGAAGATCAGGTCCGCGGTCACCGACTCCGACGGCGAGATCCGCTACGACCCCGACGAGAAGCCGGGCGTCAGCAACCTGCTCTCGCTGCTGTCCGCGCTGGGCGGCGAGTCGATCGCCGACCTCGAGGAGCAGTACGCCGGCAAGGGCTACGGCCAGCTCAAGGGCGATCTCGCCGAGGTGGTGACCAACTACGTCACGCCCTACCGCGACCGCACGCTCGAGCTGCTCGACGACCAGACGTACCTCCTCCAGGTGATGGCCGAGGGCGCCGGGCAGGCCGGTCCGATCGCCGAGGCGACGCTGCGCGACGTCTACCAGCGCATCGGCTTCGTCGCCCCCGGGACGCCCGCCCGATGAGCTCGTTCCGCACGGCCCCGCCGACCGCCGACGACGGCACCGCCACCATCGGCGTCGCGATCGCGATCCCGGAGCCGTGGGCGACCGAGCTGCAGGAGTACCGCCTCCGCATCGGCGACCCCACCGCACTTGGCGTGCCCACCCACATCACGCTGATCCCGCCGACCGTGGTCGACCGCGAGCTCGGCCCGATCGTCGAGCACCTCGCCGGGGCGGCGGCGGACACCGAGCCGTTCCGCGTGCACCTGCGCGGGACCGGCACGTTCCGGCCGGTCTCCCCGGTCGTGTTCATCGGCCTGGCCGAGGGCATCTCGCAGTGCGAGGCCCTCGCCGGCGCCGTACGACGGGGGCCGCTGTCGGTCGACATCGAGTTCCCCTACCACCCGCACGTGACCGTCGCGCACCAGATGAGCGACGGCGACCTCGACCGGGCGTTCGACGACCTCGCCGACTTCGACTGCAGCTTCGAGGTCCGTGGTTTCCACCTCTACGTCCACCGTGGCGCCGCGGGTTGGGTCCCGGTCGAGACCTTCACTCTGTAGCGTCAGGGCAATGGCCGGCATCAAGGAGCGTCTCGACGACGCACGGCAGCGCTCCCCGCTGCTCGACCACGCGATCCGCACCGTCCAGCACTACGGCAGTGTCGGCGGCAACCAGCAGGCCGCCGGAGTCACGTACTTCGGCTTCCTCTCGGTTTTCCCCGTCCTCGCCATCGCGTTCTTCGTGATCGGCTACGTCGCCAGGGTCGACTCCGAGGCGCGTGACGCGCTGACGACGGCGGTCGGTCAGGTGCTGCCGGGCCTGATCGGCGACTCCCCGCACCAGCTCTCGCTGCACGACATCGAGTCGTCCGCGGGCGCCGCCGGGCTGATCGGTCTGGTCGGCGTCCTGTACGCCGGCCTCGGCTGGCTGTCCGCGCTCCGCACCGCCCTGATCACCGTCTTCGAGGAGCCGACCGGACAGCAGCCGAGCTTCGCCATCGGCAAGCTGCGCGACCTCAGCGCCCTCGTGGTGCTCGGTCTGGTGCTGCTCGCCGGCGTCGCGGTCTCGGGCGGCATCTCGCAGCTGTCCGGCCGGATCCTGGCCCACCTGGGCTGGAGCAGCGGCCTCGGCTGGCTGGTCACCGTCCTCGCGATACTGATCGGCATCGGCGCCAGCGTCATCATGTTCTACCTGATGTTCGTGATGCTCGCACGTCCCACGCTGCCGCGGCGGCCGCTGTGGCAGGCCGCGCTGCTGGCGGGTGTCGGCTTCGAGGCGCTCAAGCAGCTGTCCGGCGTGCTCCTCGCGGGGAGTCGGGGTCAGCCGGCCTTCCAGGCGTTCGGCATCGCGCTGATCCTGGTGGTCTGGATCAACTACTTCTCCCGCCTCACCCTGTACGCCGCGGCCTGGGCGCAGACCTCGCCCGCGGCCCGTGCGGCGCGGGAGGCCCGCGCCGGTCGCGCCATCCGGGCAGCGGCGCGGGGCGCGCGTCGGTCCCAGGCGAACGACACCGGTGAGATCGAGGATGTGAGCCGTGACTCGGAGCAGCGGCACGGCGGATGGGCCGCCCCCTTCCTCTCAGGAGCGGGTGCGATGCTTGCCGTCCTCGCGGTTCTCAAGCGGAAGAGGCAGTAACCCATGAAGTTCGAGCGCAAGCACGGCTGGCTGCTGATCGGCGTCGGCATCTGGAACCTCTGGATCTGGCTGACGTTCGCCAAGAACCTCTCCGCCGCGCACAGCCGTGGCGAGCAGCACCCCAGCGGCTACTGGATCGCCCACACGATCCTGATCATCGTCGACCTGATCCTCGGCGTGGTCCTCGGCGGTCTCGGCATCAAGGCGCTGCGCGCCGCCAAGAAGGACGCCTGACCGGAGGCCCAGCGCTGAGGATCGTCAGACACGGCCGAGCAGGAAGTACGTCGTCATCGGGCCCTTGCCCTTCACGTCGACGCGCTGCGGCTCGCTGAAGGCGTAGCGGCTCTCCAGCAGCGCATGGGTCGCCTCGTCGACCTGGATCCGGCGCGGGAGACCGTGCGACTCCATCCGGCTGGCCGTGTTGACGGTGTCGCCCCACAGGTCGTAGGTGAACTTCCGCCGGCCGATCACGCCGGCCACGACCGGCCCGGAGGCGATGCCGATGCGCATCGAGATCGGGCTCGGCCAGGCGGGGGAGAGGCGGCTCAGGGTGCGCTGCATGTCCAGCGCGAGCTCGGCGAGCGAGGCCGCGTGGTCGGGGTCGGGCTGGGGCAGGCCCGCGACGGCCATGTAGGCGTCGCCGACGGTCTTGATCTTCTCGATCCCGCGTCGGTCGCACAGCTCGTCGAACTCGCGGAACATCGTGTCGAGCAGCTGCACCAGCTCCTCGGGCGACAGCGACTCCGAGACCGGCGTGAAGCCGACGATGTCGGAGAAGAGCACGCTCACGCTCGGCGCCGACTCGGCGATCGCGCCCGACTCGGTCCGCAGCCGCTCGGCGATCGAGGCCGGCAGCACGTTGTGCAGGATCTCCTCCGATCGCGCCCGCTCGTGCTCGACCTCGCGCTGCCGCACGAAGTCGGTACGCCGCAGCCGCTCGAGCGAGTAGGCGATGACGGCCGCGATCGCGGTCAGCCCCGCCGTCGGCGCGACGGTGCTGCCGAAGGCGTCCACGCCGTCGAGCGCCCCGGGCAGCGACAGCGACACGACGGCGTACACGGAGAGGACGACCATCACGGCGTGCATCCTCATGCGCAGCAGGCCGATCGCGCCCAGGACGGTGACGGTCGCGGAGGTGCGGAGGTACTCGGTGGGGAAGTCGGCGCCGGCCGCGAGCGCGGGCCCGAGCGAGACGAGCACCAGGGTCAGCAGCAGCACCGACGCGACCTGGAGGTGCTCGCGGGCGCGTCGTACCCGGTGCAGGACGACGTAGGCGACCACGAACACCAGGACCGTCGCGACGCGGATCAGCGCCGCTGCGAGCAGGCCGTGGTGGAGGACGAGTGTGTCGATGCCGAGGTAGACGGCGGTGAACAGCACCCCGATGACGAGGGCGAACGGCGCGGCGTCGAGGCCGTGCTGGTCGTCGTACGCGACGAAGCCGGCCTCGACGTCGGTCTGGTCGAACTCCAGCATCCACCGCGTCATGTGCAGCTGGGTGTGCCGCTCCTGCATCCACGTTCGGATCGCGTTGGCACCCACAGGCCGAAAACTAGCGGGTCCCCCGCTCGTCGTACGACGAAGCGGGGGACCGGCGGGCGGGGCTGGGTGCGCTCAGTGCCCGGACTTCAGCGCGTGGCGCAGGTCCTTGTTGAGCTGGGAGATCACGTCGAGCGGGATCTCCTTCGGGCAGGCCGCGGCGCACTCCCCGATGTTGGTGCAGCCGCCGAAGCCCTCGTGGTCGTGCTGGCCGACCATGTCGACGACACGCGAGTAGCGCTCCGGCTGGCCCTGCGGCAGCTCACCGAGGTGGGTGATCTTCGCGCCGAGGAACAGCGAGGCCGAGCCGTTCGGGCAGGCGGCGACGCAGGCGCCGCAGCCGATGCAGGTCGCGACGTTGAACGCCCGCATGGCCTTGTCGCGCGGCGCCGGCACCGAGTTGGCCTCGGGCGCGGAGCCGGTGTTCGCGGAGATGTAGCCGCCGGACTGGATGATCCGGTCGAACGCGGAGCGGTCGACGATCAGGTCCTTGATCAGCGGGAACGAGCCCGAGCGCCACGGCTCGACGGTGATGGTGTCGCCGTCGTTGAAGGAGCGCATGTGCAGCTGGCAGGTCGTGGTGACCTCCGGGCCGTGCGCCTCGCCGTTGATCATCAGCGAGCACATGCCGCAGATGCCCTCGCGGCAGTCGCTGTCGAAGGCCACCGGCTCCTCGTCCTGGTGCACGAGCTGCTCGTTGAGCAGGTCGAGCATCTCCAGGAAGGACATGTCCTCCGAGACGCCGTCGAGCTGGTAGGTCTTGATGGCGCCCTTGGCCTCGGGGCCGGCCTGGCGCCAGATCTTGAGAGTCAGCTTCATTACTTGTACGACCTCTGCTTCATCTCGATGGCGGTGTAGATCAGGTCTTCCTTGTGCAGGACCGGCTGGCCGCCCTCGTTGGAGTCGCCACCCCACTCCCACGCGGAGACGTAGGCGAACTCGTTGTCGTGGCGCAGCGCCTCGCCGTCCTCGGTCTGCGACTCGGAGCGGAAGTGGCCGCCGCACGACTCGCGCCGGTTGAGGGCGTCGATGCACATGAGCTCTCCGAGCTCGAGGAAGTCGGCGACGCGGCCGGCCTTCTCGAGGTCCTGGTTGAGCGACTCCGCCGAGCCGAGCACCTTGACGTTCGTCCAGAAGTCCTCGCGCAGGGCGCGGATCTTCTCGATCGCGGTCTTGAGGCCCTCCTCGTTGCGGTCCATGCCGCAGTACTCCCACATCACGGTGCCGAGCTCCTTGTGGTAGCTCTCGACCGAGCGGGTCCCCTTGATCGACATGAACCTCTCGACGCGGTCCTTGACCGATCCGAGCGCCTCCTGCACGGCCGGGTTCGCCTCGTCGATCTTCTCGAACGGGCCGTCGGCGAGGTACTCGCGGATGGTGTTCGGGAGGACGAAGTAGCCGTCGGCCAGACCCTGCATCAGCGCCGAGGCACCGAGCCGGTTGGCTCCGTGGTCGGAGAAGTTGGCCTCGCCGGCGCAGAACAGGCCGGTGATGTTGGTCTGCAGCTCGTAGTCGACCCACAGGCCACCCATGACGTAGTGCACGGCGGGGTAGATCCGCATCGGGACCTCGTACGGGTTCTCGCCCGTGATCCGCTCGTACATGTCGAGGAGGTTGTCGTACTTCTCCTCCACGGCGTGCTTGCCCATCCGCGCGATCGCGTCGGTGAGGTCGAGGTAGACGCCGCGGCGGACCTTCTTGGTGGTGCCGTCGGCCTGGACCTCGTCGACCTCGGGGCCGACGCCGCGGCCCTCGTCGCACATGTACTTCGCGGCACGCGAGGCGATGTCGCGGGGGACCAGGTTGCCGAAGGAGGGGTAGATGCGCTCCAGGAAGAAGTCGCGGTCCTCCTCGGGGATCTCGCGCGGGTCCTTGGCGCAGTCCTCGACGTTCTTGGGCACCCAGATGCGGCCGTCGTTGCGCAGCGACTCGGACATGAGCGTGAGCTTCGACTGGTGGCCGCCGGTGACCGGGATGCAGGTCGGGTGGATCTGCGTATAGCAGGGGTTGGCCATGTACGCGCCCTTGCGGTGGGCGCGCCACGCGGCGGTGACGTTCGAGCCCATCGCGTTGGTCGACAGGTAGAAGACGTTGCCGTAGCCGCCGGAGGCGAGCACGACGGCGTCGGCGAGGTGGGTCTCGATCGCGCCGGTGACCATGTCGCGGGCGATGATGCCGCGGGCGCGCGGCTTGCCGTCCGAGCCCTCGGCCACGATCAGCTCGAGCATCTCGTGGCGGGTGAACGCCTCGACCGTGCCGGCCGCGATCTGCCGCTCCATGGCCTGGTAGGCGCCGAGCAGCAGCTGCTGGCCCGTCTGGCCGCGGGCGTAGAAGGTGCGGGAGACCTGGACGCCGCCGAAGGAGCGGTTGTCGAGCAGGCCGCCGTACTCACGGGCGAAGGGGACGCCCTGCGCGACGCACTGGTCGATGATGTTCACCGACTCCTCGGCGAGGCGGTAGACGTTCGACTCGCGCGAGCGGTAGTCGCCGCCCTTGACCGTGTCGTAGAACAGCCGGTACGTCGAGTCGCCGTCGCCCTTGTAGTTCTTGGCCGCGTTGATGCCGCCCTGGGCGGCGATGGAGTGCGCACGCCGCGGGGAGTCCTGGTAGCAGAACGACTTGACGTGGTAGCCGGCCTCGCCGAGCGTCGCGGCCGCCGCGCCACCGGCGAGGCCGGTGCCGACGATGATCACGCTGAGCTTGCGCCGGTTGGCCGGGTTGACGAGCCGGTTCTCGAACTTGCGGTTGGTCCAGCGCTCCCCGATGGGGCCGGTCGGCGCCTTCGGGTCGACGATCTTCTCGCCGAGCGTGTAGAAGCCCTCGGCGTCGTCGGAGGTCTGGACCGGAGCCTGGTTGGTCTCGGAGAGACCGGGCAGGAAATGGGTGCCTTCAGCCATGGTGTCGCGACCCCTTACTTGATGACGTGGAAGAGAGTGAACAGCGGCACCAGCGAGAAGCCGCCCGCGATGACGATCGCGACGACCCAGCCGGCGGCCTTCGCGCGCACGCGCGCCTTGGCCGAGTTGGTCCAGCCGAGGGTCTGCAGCGAGCTCCAGGTGCCGTGGTGCAGGTGGAAGCCGAGCGCGATCATCGCGATCAGGTAGATCACCGTGACCCACGGCGTGGTGAAGCTGTCCACGAGCAGGCGGTAGGGGTTGTCGCCGCCGGTGTGGCCGTTGCTCGGGTTGATCTTGACGACGGTGAAGTTGAGGAGGTGCCATATCAGGAAGAGGAGGATCGTCAGGCCGCCCCAGCGCATCGTGCGCGAGGAGGCGGAGGATCCGCGGTTGCGCTTCGCGACGTACGCCTGCGGGCGCGCCTTCGAGGCGCGGGCGGCCAGCACGATCGCGCAGCCGACGTGCACCACCAGGGCCACCAGCAGCACCACGCGCTGGATCCACAGGTAGCCGCTGTGCGGAAGGACCGGCTCACCGATCGTGCGCAGGTAGGCGGCGTAGTCGTTGAAGGCCTTCTCGCCCTGGAAGGCGTGCAGGTTGCCGTACATGTGCACCAGCACGAACAGCACGAACAGCACGCCGCTGACGGCCATCAGGAGCTTGAGGAAGATGGTGGACCGGGCTGCACGTGAGCCCTTCACCAATTGGGGTCGCGTCGTCATTGCCACGGGGGGTCACGCTACTCCGAGCCGTGAGTTCCACGTCACCCGGACCGCCTGTGAGATAGGCACGTAAGGCGAGCCTAAGTCGCCCGGGGTGATGTCGTGGATCAGGCGGCGAGCGGGGTCGGCGCCGGGTAGTGGCTCGCCACCAGCTCGTCGACGGCGTCGCGCCAGGTGCGGCTGACGACGAGATCGCGGGCGTGCTCGCCGAGGAGCGCGCGGTGCGGGTCCGCGACGATCGCGTCGACGGCGCGCCTGAGGCCGCGCCTGTCCTCGGGGTCGTGGAGCAGCCCCGTCTCCAGGTGTCGTACGACGCCGGGCGCGCCACCCGCCCGCGCCGCCACCACCGGTACGCCGGAGGCAGCCGCCTCGCGCAGGACGTGGCAGTCGGTCTCGTGGTCACCGGGGTGGACCAGCACGTCGAGCGTGGGCAGTGCGACGGTCAGGTCGCCGGTCTGCAGCGGGCCGGTGAAGCGGGCATCGGGCAGCCGCTTGCCCAGCCACTCGCGCTCGGGCCCCTCGCCGACGACCACGAGGCGGGTGTCGCGCAGACCGGCGAGATCGGCCAGGCGTCGTACGCCGTGGCGCTTGTGGAGGCCACCGACGTAGCCGACGACGGTCTGGGCACGGCCCTCGGCCTTGGCGCGCGACCAGGACGTGTGCAGCCACTGGTCGCGCAGGGCCGGGTTGAACGCGACCGGGTCGACCCCGGGGAGCCACAGGCCCGCCTCGACCCCGAGCTCGGCGGCCCGGTCGACCATCCACGAGGAGGTCACCAGCACCCGGTCGGCGCGGCCGGCCACCTTCGCGCGCCAGTAGTCGGCGGCCAGGTCCAGCACCGGCGACTGCTCCACGGCGATCGACGCGATGCCCATCCGGCGGGCGTGCTTGAGCGCCTTGCGGCCCACGCCGCGCGGCGAGTGGGTCTGCACCAGGTCGGGCGCGAACGTCTCCAGCGCGGCCTTCACCTGCGGCCCGGTCGGCTCCAGCGGGCGGATCCGCACGACGTCGCACCCGCGATACGTCGCCAGCCCCGGCCCCGGCGCGACGATCCGGACCGTGTGACCCAGGTCGACCAGCCGGTCGGCCGTGGCCTTCAGCGTCGTGGTCGTGGAGTCGACGGCGGGGTAGAACGTCTCGGTCACCAGCGCGATCCTCATGTTGTCCAGATTGCGCGGTCCGGGTTGCCCCGTCCTGACGACGACCGGTGTGTCGAGGTGTACGCCGGGTGAATCGTCGGCGCACGGTCCCGCAAGCGTCCGGCCGTGGCCGGGGGATCGCCCCGGCCACGGCCTGAGAGGTGGTGCAGGTCCGACGATCAGTTGCTGTCGTGGTTGGGCACGTACGCGCCCGGGACCTGCGACGGGGCGAGGATCCTCTTGTCGCCCGGGTACGGCTTGCTCCAGTCGGAGGTGCGGTACCAGGTGTAGCGGTTCATCAGCTCCGGGTTGGCGAAGTCGGCGATCGCCGTGCCACCGGTCAGGTGCTGCTTCGCGGCCCACGTGGCCCACTCGTCGGCGACCGTCTGCTCAGCGGAGGGGACCGCCACCGCTGCCTTGGCGCGGGCCTGGACCCGCTTGGCCGCGGCACCGCTCTGGCCGAGGTTGTCGTTGCCGCACGCGGGGGTGCCGCCGACGAGGCCCTCGGTGAGCGGGACCTGGTTGGCGACGGCGTCGTACGGCGCGTCGTTCGGCTTGCTCGTGAAGGCGTCGTACATCGGCGTCGCCGCGGCGACCTTCTCGTTGAGCGGGGTCGCACCGAGGATCTGCTCGATGGTGCGGACCATGTTGATCTGCGAGTAGTAGGTGTCGACGACCTTGCCGTGCTGGGCCCAGGGGCTGATGACCTGGACCGGGGCGCGGTGACCGTCGACGTGGTCGACACCGGCCTGGCTGTCGTCCTCGGCCACGAAGATGACCGAGTCCTTCCAGATCGGCGAGTGCGAGATCTTGTCGACGACCTTGCCGACGGCGAGGTCGTTGTCGGCGACCTGCGCCTCCGGGGCGGCCTGGCCGCTGGTGTGGTCGCTGGAGAACCAGAGCATGTTGAAGTTCGGCACGCCGGCGTCGGCGCCCTTGGCGCTCTTGACCTGGCCGTCGAAGTCCTGCTGCCAGATCGCCTCGCGGTAGATGTCCGGGATCGAGGTGTCGAACGACGGCGACAGCGGGTCGCTGATCGCGTTGAGCGACGGGATGACCGAGCCGTAGCTGGCGCCGGCGAGCGGGCCGGAGGTCAGCTGCGAGGTGTCGCCCGAGGCGTCGTACGCCGTGGCGGCGCAGTAGTACTGCTGCCACGACGGGGAGTTCGCCACGGTCGCCTTGCCCGGCTTGCCCTCGCCGTACTCGAACTCGCCGTAGTTCTTCGCCGTGGCGCCGGCCGCCTCGACCGCGCCCCAGAGGAAGCCGGAGCGCTGGTGACCGAGCACGTCCTCCTCGGTGTCGTAGGAGCGGGTGTACTCGCCGGCTGAGGACTCGTTGTACTCCGGGTTGTCGCCCATCATCATCCAGTCGTGGCCCTCGGAGGAGTTGGTGCCCACGTCGTAGGTGTTGTCGAACAGGCCGAACTGCGAGGCGAGCGCGTGCTGGTTCGGGGTCACCTGCTGGCCGAACTGTGCCAGCGACGGGTCGCCGTTGCCCTGCTTCATGTCGCCGAAGACCTGGTCGTAGGTGCGGTTCTCCTTGACGATCAGGAAGACGTGCTTGATCTTCGAGGAGCGCGTGCCGATCCGGGTCGGGACCGGGTTGGAGCTCGGCACGGTGACGGTCTTGGTGGTGCAGACCTTCTTCTTGACGATCTTGTAGGTCTTCTTGTGGTGCGCCTTGGCCTGCTTCAGCGCGGCGCCGGTGAGCTTGACCTTCCTCGTGACCGTCTTGCAGGTCTTGACCTTCTGCTTGGCGGTCATCGCCGGGTCGGCGCTCCAGCCGTTCTCCTGGAAGACCTTGGAGGTGTCGGCCTTGATGGTGGCGTCCGTCGGCCAGGCGAAGCGGGTGAGCGAGGCCGTCGTGGAGTGCGTGCCGTGGCCCGAGACGGTCGTGGTGTTCTCGCCCTGGGAGGACGTCACGAACGGCGCCCGGGCGTCGATGCCGCGGCGGTTGGCGACGACGATCTTGCCGGTGGAGTCGGTGAAGACGCCCGAGGGGTAGTAGTCGGTCGGCAGCAGGCCGATCTCGCTCACCGGGTCCTGCGCGGAGCTGCCGAGGCCGAAGACCTCGATCGCGTTGGCGCGGCCGAGCGAGACGAGCAGGTGGTGGTCGACGACGTCGATGGAGTCCGGCTGGTAGCCGACCTTCGAGCCGGTCCAGGGCTGGGTGCTGATCGTCTGGACGACCTTGCCCGAGGTGGTGTCGATGACCGAGACGGTGTCGTCGTTGGTGTTGGCGACGTACAGGGTGCTGCCGTCGGCGTAGATCGCGGTCGGGTGGAGGCCGACGCCGATCGTCGAGGCGACGCTCGGGGTGTTGGACGGGTCGATCACCGAGACGGTGCCCGTCGTCGAGGAGCCCGTGGTGCCGTCGGCGACGACCTCGCTGCCGTAGGACTGCATCGTCGTGTCACCGGCCGTCGGCGTACGACCGCCCTCGTCGGTGACGTAGAGCTTGCCGTCGGGCGAGAACGCGAGCTGGCGCGGGGCGACGCCGACCTTCCACTGGTTGACGACGTTGCCGCTGGACGGGTCGATCTCGTCGACGGCGTCCTGGCCGTTGAGGGCGGCGTACAGGTTGCCGTCGGGGCCGAACGTCGAGCCGGCGGTCAGCGGCAGCTCGGTGGTGGTCGTGCTGAACGGGTTGGCCGTGCCCGAGACGATCGGGTGGGCGGCCGTGGTCGTCGGGAGGAACAGCGTCGTCGGCGAGCTCAGCGTGCCGTTGGCGTCGACGGAGTAGACGTCGAAGCCGCACGAGACGGGGACGTAGAGCTTGCTGCCGTCGGGCGAGAACGTCGGGTTGCCCTGGCCGACTGTGCCGTCGGCGCTGGTGCCGCCGGGCGTGCAGGTGCCGGCGCTGGTCTGGCCCATCGGGGTGTTGATGTAGGCGATCGACGACGTGCTCGAGTCGGTCGCGAAGCCGGCGGCGATCGCGGCCGAGTTCGCGGCGGCCGGCGTCTCCGTGCCGGCCGCGGCGACCGGCTGATAGCTGCCCATGTCGAAGACCTGCAGGTCGACCGAGCGGTCGGTGCTGGTCGCCGCGACGAGCTTGCCGTTCGGGCTGATCGTGGAGCCCATGATCTTGCCGAACGGCGTCATGAGGCGGTCGCCGACCGGGTTGATGGTCTGGTTGTCGGAGACCTGGAGGCTGCCGTCCGGGTAGGTGGAGCCGACGGTGTGGTTGCCGAACCCTGTCGTCGACGCGACGGCGACGCCGCCGGTCGTGAGCGCGAGCGCGGCACCGCCGGCGATGACGAGACGGAGGCCTCTGCCTCCGAGAGGACCTCTGCGGGTCCGGGAGTCCGTGGGACGTCGACGACGACGCGTGACGTTCATGGAGTGTCCTTCCTGTTGCCTGGGTTGGGGGAGAGCCACTTCTTGGGGAAGGCGGGGGTGGTGCGGTGCTACCTGGTGAGCAGGTCGACGAGGCCGTCGAGCTGCCAGAGGGGATTGGGTTCGTCCCCGTCGGCGGTGTGGAGCTGGAAGGAGCCGTTGACCTCCTTCGGGCCGTCACCGTCGGCGACGAAGCGGCCGTCCGCCGCGACGTCGAGCTGGAAGACGGCCTGGCCCACGAAGGCCGTGCCGGGGGTGTGCCAGAAGACGACGCAGCGCCAGTCGTTGCCCGGGCCGCTGTCCGCGTCGCTCGGGCCGCCCTTGTGGCAGGCGGACCTCGCCCGCATCGCGGCCTCTGTGACCGCGGGCCGGTGGAGCTCGCGCGTCTGCAGGACGTAGAGGTGGCCGAACGCGGTCGACAGCGCGTCCTGCAGCTTCGCCCGGGTGATGCCCGAGCCGGCCGCGGGCGTCACGACCGCGAGCACGATGGCCGCCACGACGCTCACCACGGCCAGCGGCACCAGGCCCTCGAGGGTGATGCGTCGGCCCGATCCGTCGTGGGTGCGGTCGCTGAAGTTGCGTCGTACGAACAGGCGGTACGCCGCCCCGGTCGCCACGACGACCCACGCGAGGCTGACCAGGAGCCCCGCCCAGATCGGGCCGGTCTGCACGGGGTCGGTGAACAGGCCGCGCCAGGCCAGGAACGCGTCGCTCGGCAGCGCCATCCGCACGACGGCGGGCAGCGGGAGCATCGCGAGCACCTGCAGCAGCAGCGCGACGAGCGCGGGCAGCAGGAGGCCCATCGGCGAGCGGCCCATGGTGACGGAGCCGAGCAGCCCCACGGCGGCGTACGCGAGCGTGGGCAGGACGATGCAGAGCCAGGCCAGGAGCACCCGCTCGGCGGCGTCGCCGACGCCGAGCGTGTGGCCGTCGAGGCCGACGAGCGGGCGGCTGCCGATGCCCAGGACCCCGCCGACCGTGGCCGAGATGCCGATGCAGGCCATCAGACCGACCACGACCACGAGCGCGGCGAGCGCCTTGGCCGCGAAGATCCGCCGTGGCGAGCGCACAGCCACGACGAGGTGGGCCCAGGTGCCGAGCCGGTCCTCGACCGCGAAGACGTCGCCGGCGACCAGGGAGGTGAGCAGCGGGAGCGCCCACGTGCCGCAGAACGCGAGGATCACCAGCGGCCCGGCCCAGCCGCTGAGCGCCATCCAGCGGCCGAACACGGTGTCGGCCGGCAGCGAGCTCTGCTGTCCGACCGCCGCGACGAACGCGCCCGGTGCGACGAGGCAGGCCAGGAGCAGCACGCGGATGCGCCACTGGGCGACGAGCTTGACCAGCTCGAAGCCGAACGTACGCCGGAACGGCGCCGGCCGGATCGGCGCGACCTCCTCGGCCGGGGCCGGGCGCTCGGGGGCGAGGGTGCTCACCGGGTGTCCTCCTCGTCCTCGTCGCTCCCGGTCAGCGCGAGGAACGCGGCCTCCAGCGGCGGCACGACCGGCGCCAGCTCGCGTACGGCGATGCCCGCCCCGACCAGTCCGCTCACCAGCCGGTCCATCGCCTCCACCGAGCCGCGTACGACGACGGGCGCGTCGACGGGCGCGTCGGCGGGTGCGGTCGCTCCGGCCGGTCCCGTCGGCGGCAGCACGGTGATGCGGCGGATGCCGCCGGCCACGCCGCGAGCGCGTGTCGCGTCGGACGTGACGACCCGGTAGTCGAGGTCTCCGCCCTCGGCGGCGAGCTTGGCCAGCGGGCCGGAGAAGACGACGCGACCGGTGGACAGCAGGGTCGCCTCGGTGCACAGGGCGGCGAGGTCGTCCATGCGGTGGCTGGAGATGACCACCGTGGCGCCGGCCTCGGCCAGCGAGCCGATCACGCCGTGCACCTGCCGCTTGCCCGCCGGGTCGAGGCCGTTGGACGGCTCGTCGAGCACCAGCAGCCGGGGTGTGCCGAGCAGCGCGGCTGCGAGCCCGAGCCGCTGGCGCATCCCGAGCGAGAACCCGCGCACCGGGTCGTCGGCGACGTCGATCAGCCCGACCTGGTCGAGCGCGTCGTCGATGCTCGACGCGGCGTACCCACGGAGCGAGGCGAGGGCGCGCAGGTTCTTGCGCGCGGTGAGGGAGGGGTAGAGCCCCGGTCCGTCGACGAATCCGGCGACGCCGCCCGGGACGGCGAGGCGGCGACCCACTCGGCTGCCCAGGATCTCCAGCTCGCCGCTGTCGGCCGTGGCCAGCCCGAGCAGCATGCCGAACAGGGTCGTCTTGCCGGCGCCGTTCGGCCCCGCCACCGCGTGGATCGACCCGCTCGCGACGTCGATGTCGATGCCGTCGAGGGCGACGACGTCGCCGAAGGTCTTCGTGATGCCCCGCGCCCTGATCGCAAGGTGATCCATCGCGCTGCCTCTCCGAGCGGCCTCGCCACCGCCCCGATGACGGGCGAACCACAGACGCTCGAAAGTTAGGGATCACCGCTTTACGCCGCGGGTCGCGCAGCCGAACGCTCGGTTAACGACGCACGGCCGACTCCTCCAGGGGCTCCGAGGAACTGGGGGACGACGACCCGGGACCTTCGGCCCAACCGCCGATGTCCGATCGGTCGGCGTCAATGGCCTCGATGGTCCAGGCGCTCCGTGTCCGATCGGCCGGGATGTGCCCGAATTATGCGATTTGCTCCTGGTTTGTCTTCCCAACCAGTATCGGCCAGGGGTTGTGTGCGAGGCCTTGGGGGTTCGGCTTCGTTCTCGGGAGGACCCATGCAGCGGTCTCGGTACGTCCGGCTGGTTCGTCTGGTCTCGCTGGCGCTTGTGTTGAGCGGTCTGTCGACCGCGACGATGGCGCAGAGCGCGGTCGCCGCGCCGGTGGTCGCGGCCCGGCACGACGTGCACTCGTCGTCGGCGCGGTCGCTGCACGCGGTCGGGCGCCGGCGTGATCCGGCCGCGTCCACGTCGCGGCTGCCGCGTCCGGTGAAGGAGGACCTGCCGTCGGACGCCGTGGCGGCGGTCGCCGCGGACCCGTCCTGGACGGCGGTGCCGGGGGAGCCGGTCAAGGTCCGGGTGCCCGCGGCGGTGGCGCGTGGACTCGGCCGCGCGGGCTCGCCGGGCTCCTCGGCCGGCCCGTCGGTGTCGCCCTCGGCGACCTCCTCGCCGAGCGCCTCCGGGTCGCCGTCGGCGTCCGCGTCCGGTCAGCCGCCGAGCGCGTCCTCGAGTGCATCGTCGAGTGCATCGTCGAGTGCATCGTCGAGCTCGTCGGGGAGCGGGGGACAGGTCGCGGTGGGGACGGCTTCGGGTGCCAAGGGCGCATCGGCCTCGGACCTGATGACGGTTCAGGTGACCGACGCCGCGGGTGCGGACGCGGCGGTGTCCTCGGACGACCCGGCCGATCTGGCGAGGTCGTCGGCTGCTCCGGTCGAGGGTGTCGACGTCCAGGTGTCCTACGCCGACTATGCCCAGCTGTACGGCGGTGGCTGGGCGGACCGGTTGAAGGTGACGGCCTATCCGGCCTGCTACCTGACCTCGCCCGGGAATGCGAGGTGCGAGACGCCGACCCCGGTGACGGCCACCAACGACCAGAGCCAGCAGGCGTTGACGTTCACGACGTTGGCCCCGGCTGCGGTGTCCGCGGATGCGGCCGGGGCGCCTGCGGTGTACTCGGTGTCCTCGGGCACGGGCGGGTATGGCGCGACGCCGGTCCCGGCGGCCGGTTCGTGGCAGGTGGGGCCGGGGTCGGGTGAGTTCTCCTACGACTACCCGTTGGCGCTGCCGCCCGCGACGGCCGGCTCGACTCCACAGCTGGGGCTGTCGTACTCCTCGGGTGCGGTCGACGGGATGACCTCGGCCGCGAACGGCCAGGCCGACCCTGCGGGTCTGGGCTGGACGCTGGATCCGGGCTCGATCACCCGGTCCTACTACTCCTGCGACGACGACGGCGCGACCGGCAGGTTCGACATGTGCTGGCACAGCGTGAACGGCTCGTCGGGGCCCTCGGTGGTCGAGGACCTGACCCTGGACCTGAACGGGCGCACGGACCGGATGGTGCGCGACGAGTCCTCGCCGAACACGTTCCGGCTGCAGGACGACCCGGGGTGGAGGATCACCCGGTTCTCCTCGACTGATTCTGGAGGGTCGGGTTCGGGCGACCCGTCGAGCGTGCCGTCGAATAGTGACAACGACAACGAGGCCTTCGACGTGACCACGCCGGACGGCACGCAGTACTGGTTCGGCTGGGGGCACGGCAGCAACTCGGTGGCCACGGTCCCTGTCTACGGCAACGATCCGGGCGAGCCGTGCCACGACGCCTCGTCGGATGCTGCGGGCCAGTGGTGTCAGCAGGGCTGGCAGTGGATGTTGGACCGGGTGGTGGATCCCTCGGGCAACGTCACGACCTACGACTACACCCCGGAGACCAACTACTACCTGAGGTGGGGGACCACGAACACGGTCTACACCTCCGCGACGCTGCTCTCGAGCGTCTCCTACGGCGTGGATCGCGCCACCGGGGATGCGCAGGAGACGCTGACCGTCTCCCATGCCCTGCGTTGCACCAACAACACCGACGACGACGCGAGCACCGACTGCTCGGGCGCCGACGCCCCGGACCAGTTCGGGGTCGGCAGCCTGTACCCGGATGTCCCGCTGGACCTGTTGTGCAGCCAGGACCAGACCGGCTGCCAGCCGGCGCCCTCGTTCTTCACGACCGCGATGTACACCGGCGCGACCACCAACGTCGGCACGGGCAGCGACGCCCGCACGGTCGACAGCTGGACCTTCGACCACACCTTCCCCGATCCCGACACCGACCAGCAGGGCGCGAGCCAGGGCGACACCCACGACCTGTGGCTGAGCGCGATCACCCGCACCGGCCACGACACGTCGGCGGGAGCCTCCGGCAGCTCGCTGGCCGAGCCGGCGACCGAGTTCACCGGCGTCTCGCTGGCCGACCGCGTCGCGGCGCCGACGGAGAACCAGTACTACAAGTTCCGGATCGGGTCGGTCCTGAACAACACCGGCGGCCTGACCACGGTCACCTACGGACACGCCGAGGGCAAGGCGTGCGACGAGTCCTACGTCAACGGCCTGGCGGGCAAGTGGGCCAGCAGCAGAGAGTGCTTCGACGCGGAGTGGCTCAACGACGACACCCCCAAGCAGCTGCTGTGGTCGTGGTTCAACAAGTACGTCGTGACCCGCATCGACCAGTCCGACAACGCGGTCGGCTACGGCATCGGCGGGGGCGCGGGCACCGTGCTCGGCAAGGCCCAGGCCACGACGTACGAGTATCTCGGCGACCCCGGGTGGCGCTACACGGCCTCACCGTCCAAGCCCGCCGCCCACGAGTCTTGGTCGGACTGGCGCGGCTACGCGGTGACCCTGGTGCGCCAGCTCGACACCGACGGCACCGACCTGTCCCGCGACCGGGTCTCGCGCTACCGCGGCCTGGACGGCACCCCGGCCAACCCCTCCGACGTCGCCAACGGCACCGGCCAGACCGCGCGGATCTCGACCATCGAGCACGGCGACAGCGGCGCGGACACCAGCGCGGCCGACCCCACGGACAAGTCCTGGCTCAACGGTCAGACCGCCGAGACCGCGATCGAGGTCCCCGACGGTCAGCCCAACGCCGGCGCGGTCATCTCGCGGACCTACAACACCTGGCAGCCCGACGAGGTCTACACCATCGACAACCGCGACAGCGGCGTTCCCGGGGTGAAGTCCGCCCGCATGCCGATCCCCGAGGCGACCAGGCAGGTGACCGCCCGGTTCAACCCCGATGGAACCTCGGCAGGCGCCGGGACCGACGTCGCGCGGGTCATGAGCTACGAGTACGACACGACGCCCGGCACCGGCATCGGCACCGGCCGGCTGCTGGCCACCCAGGACACAGTCGACTCTGGATCCAGCAGCGGCGACCCCGGCTTCGGCAGCGGTGACAGTGCTGGCGACACCTGCACCCGCACCGACTGGGCGATGAACACCTCCGCGTTCGTCCGCGCCACCTCGCGGGTCCGGACCTGGGCCACCTCCGGCGCGTGCGGGCCGG
Source organism: Nocardioidaceae bacterium (assembly GCA_009780515.1). Classification (GTDB taxonomy): domain Bacteria; phylum Actinomycetota; class Actinomycetes; order Propionibacteriales; family Nocardioidaceae; genus Nocardioides. The sequence continues at coordinate 65,230 of WQZX01000009.1, forward strand.
GCGACGCGGCGCCCGACGCGAGCGGCCTGCTCAGCGACCAGACCACCTACTACGACGGCAGCACCACCGCCGGAGGCACCAACATCACCGCCGGCCTCCCGACCGCGGTCGAGGTCTCCACCGGCTCGACCGCAGACGCCGACGGCAACGGCACGGCCGACCAGGGCACGATCCGCACGACCACCGGCTACGACTCCTACGGTCGCGTCACCAGGACCACCGCACCGGCCTACCTCGACGGGTCGGCCGCCGGCGTCGGGCCGGCGACCACCACCGACTACAACCCCGGCGGCTCCGCCGGCGCTCTCACGACCAGCGTCAAGACCACCCAGGTCGACATCAACTCCGCCGGCGACGACCTCGTCACCACCACCGACGCCGACCCCGGCCGCGGTCTCCCGACCGAGGTCACCGACCCCAACGGCGGCCACACCCTGCTCTCCTACGACCCGCTCGGCGAGCTCACCGAGGTCCGCGAGCCCGGGCAGGGCGCCTCCGACCCGGCCAACCTGACCTACGCCTACACCTTCTGGAGCGCCGCGCACCCCTCGCTGGTCAAGACCCGCACCCTGCGCGACACCAGCGGCTCCGCCGCGGTCTACGACGACGAGTACGCCTACTACGACGGCTGGGGCCGCCAGATCGAGGATCAGACCCCACAGCCCGAGGACACCGGCCAGCGCGACGTCGCGGTCACCGGCTACGACGCCCGCGGCCAGACCGCGTTCACCGCCGCCGCGGTCCCCAACACCGGCGCCCCCGGATCCGGGATCCTCAACCCCGCCGCCGGCGACGTGGCCCGTTACACCACCACCGCCTACGACCCCGCCGGCCGGCCCACCACCGTGACCGACAAGTCGCTCGGCGCCGTCGTCGACTCGACCTCGACCACCTACCTCGGCGACGGCACGATCGCCCAGCCCGCCTCCGGCGGCGTCACCTACACCAAGACCGACGCCCGCGGCCTCGCGACGGCCGTCGAGCTCCACACCGCCCACAACCCCACCGGCCTGAACGCCTCCACGGACAAGATCCTCGACAAGGCCACCTACGGCTACGACCCGCTCGGTGACCTGACCTCGATGACCAAGAGCATCGCCAACACCACCGCGGCCGGCACCACCGGCTCCGGCACCAGCGCCGACTACACCTGGTCCTACGGCTACGACCAGGCCGGCCGCCAGATCTGGGCCTACGACCCCGACACCGGCGTCACCACCACCAGCTACGACGCCGCCGGGCAGCCCTCGACGGTCACCACCGGCCCCACCGGCGCCCGCTCGACCACCCTCGACCTCGACAACCCCGACGATCCCACCGTCCCGAACCCGACCTCGGTCATCACCACCAAGTACGACAACGACGAGCGCCCCACCCAGCGCCTGGACGAGACCGACGTCCACTCCAGCAGCGACAACCCCGTGGTGCTGGCCTCCTGGACCTACGACCACGGCACCGGCACCGACGGCGCCCCGGTCACGAACGCCCTCGGCCGCCAGGTGTCCGAGAGCGTCCCGATCGCCAACATCACCGCCCTGTCCGGCGGCCACGGCGGCAACGACGTCACCACCGTCGACGCCTACGACCAGCGCGGCAACCCCACGGCCACCTCCGAGTCGGTGCCCGAGTGGGTGGCCGACCCGACCCCCGCCAACGCCGACGCCACCACCAGCTGGCAGTGGGACACCACCTACAACCAGGCCGGCAACCCCACCAGCGAGACCTACCCCGCGGTCGGCAACCTCCCGGCGCAGACCGTGACCACCACCTACACGCCCGGCAGCGGCCCCGCCGGCGGTGCCGGGGGTGCGGGCGGGCTGGTGGCCTCGATGGTCACCAACGACGGCACCACCGCCACCAGCGGCGCGGCCAACGTCGCCGGTCAGAACGTCCACCTCGCTGACGAGTCCTACGACAACATCGGCCAGACCACCGTCCTGGCCACCGGGCGCTTCACCGGATCCAGCCCGGGCGCGGCCGGTGGCACCCAGGCCGACGGGCTGCGGCGTGCCTACACCTGGGACGCCGCGACCGGCCGGCTGACCGACGCTGCGGCCACTGTGGTGACTCCCAAGACCGGCGGGGGTGTCACGGCCTACACCGGTCTCG
>WQZX01000010.1 GCA_009780515.1 Nocardioidaceae bacterium
GTCGTCGAGGAGGTTGAAGGAGTACTTCAGCATCCGCTGGGCGGTCGGGCTCTTGCCGTTGATCTTGGCGCCCCACTCCAGCGCGACCTTCTCCAGCCGGGCGTGCTCGACGACGCGGTTGACCGCGCCCATCTGGAACATCGCCTCGGCGTCGTACTCCTCGGCGAGGAAGAAGATCTCGCGGGCGAACTTCTGACCGACCTGGCGGGCGAGGTACGCCGAGCCGTAGCCGCCGTCGAAGGAGCCGACGTCCGCGTCGGTCTGCTTGAAGCGGGCGTGCTCGCGGGAGGCCAGCGTGAGGTCGCAGACGACGTGGAGCGAGTGGCCGCCGCCGGCCGCCCAGCCGGATACGACGCAGACGACGACCTTCGGCATGAAGCGGATCAGCCGCTGGCACTCGAGGATGTGGAGGCGGGCGAGCTTCGCCTTGTCGATGACGGACGGCTCCTCGCCGCCGGTGTGCGCGGCGCCCGCCTCACCCTCCTCGTACTGGTAGCCCGCCTTGCCACGGATGCGCTGGTCGCCGCCGGTGCAGAACGCCCACTTGCCGTTCTTGGCCGAGGGTCCGTTGCCGGTCAGGATCACGCAGCCGACGTCGGCGGAGGTGCGGGCGTGCTCGAGGGTCCGGAGCAGCTCGTCGACGGTGTTCGGGCGGAACGCGTTGAGCACGTCGGGCCGGTCGAACGCGATCCGGACGGTGCCGTGGGCCTTCGCGCGGTGGTAGGTCAGGTCGGTCAGGTCCTCGAAGCCGGGCACGTCGTCCCAGTCGGCCGGGTCGAAGATCTCGCTGACGCCCTCGATCGCACTCATGTCGTGAGGCTATCGAGGGCGGCCCTCAGCCCACGAAGCGGAGCGTCGACGGCGGATCGGCCTGGTCGCCGCGGGCGGCGTGGATCGCAGCGAGGGCGTGCAGCACGACCATCACGATCGGCACGACGCCGAGCAGGAACCAGCCGAGACCGAAGGTCAGGATGCCGAGGACACCCAGCACGATCGCCCACAGCAGACCGTTGAGCTGGATGTTGACGGCGTTGGCGGCAGCGCGGCGTACGAACGCGCCCCGGTCCTTGTAGACCAGGAACACGCCGAGGGCGGCCAGGAAGCCGAGGAAGCCGGCGCTCAGCAGGGTCGCGGCGCCGGTGGCGACGTGGACGACGACCGCCCAGGTGCGCTGCTGGTCGGGGGTGAGGGTCGTCGGGCGGGAGGCGTAGGGGTGGGCGCCGTAGGTGTTCTGGGACATGGATGGTCCTCCTTCTCGTGCCCCAGCCTGCCGCGGCGGGCGGCCCCGGCACATCGGGATGCACCCTGGTCCGACCCTGGGCGGCCCCTGGTCTCGAGACGGTCGCTGCGCGACCTCCTCGACCACCGGGATGAGCGGGGTGACCCAGCCCACACGCGGGACCGGAATGCGTCGTACCGTCCTGGTAGTTGAAACCTGCATGACCTCGGACACCTCCGCCGCCACGCCCACCGCCCTCGAGCGCCTCGACGACCGCGGCCGCCACATCGTCTTCACCGGTGCCCGCACCGTGAACAGCTTCTCCGACCAGCCAGTCACCGACGAGGAGCTCAAGGACATCTACGAGCTGGTGAAGTGGACGCCGACCGCGGCGAACGTCCAGCCCCTGCGCGTCCTGTTCGTCCGTACGCCGGAGGGCAAGGAGCGCCTGCTCAAGCACATGGCCGACGGCAACCGCGACAAGACCGAGGGCGCGCCCGTCACCGCTGTCCTCGCCTACGACACCCGCTTCCACGAGCACGTCCCGACCGTCTTCCCGATCAACCCCGGCATGGCCGACGCGCTCGAGGCCAACGAGGACATGCGCCACGGGATGGGCAACTTCTCCGCCGCGATCGGCGTCGGCGCGTTCATCCTCGCGACCCGCGCGGCCGGCCTGGCCGCCGGCCCGATGGCCGGATTCGACAAGGAGGCGCTGGACGCCGACTTCTTCGCCGACGGCCGCTGGAAGTCGCTGCTCGTCGTGAACATCGGTCACCCGGGCGCCGAGGGCGCCTGGTTCGACCGGCTGCCGCGCCTCGAGATCGAGGACGCCGTCAGCTTCGCGTGACACCCGCGCACGCGGCCTGACCCCGGCCCCATCCGCCTCTCACCCTTCGGCGGATGGGGCCGGTCGCACGTCCGACCCTGGAAGACGGGCCGAGCGCGTGGTCTTCTGGATGCATGACACTCACAGGCGAGTACGTCCCCAGCAGCCAGCAGTGGGTCCGCGACCAGGTCGCGGCGTACGAGGCCTCCGGCGGGACGGAGGCGAACACCCTGCGCGACTCCGGCGACCCGATCATCGTGATCACCTCGGTCGGCGCGCGCTCGGGCAAGCTGCGCAAGAACCCGGTCATGCGGGTCGAGCGCGACGGCAAGTACGTCGCCGTAGCGTCGAAGGGCGGCGCCCCCGACGACCCGACGTGGGCGGACAACTTCCGCGCGCACCCCGAGGTCGACGTGCAGGACGGGCCCGAGGCCAAGCCCTACACCGCGCGCGAGCTCTCCGGCGAGGAGCGCAGCGAGTGGTGGGACTTCGCGGTGTCGACCTGGTCGACGTACGGCGAGTACCAGAAGAAGACCGACCGGCAGATCCCGGTCTTCCTGCTCGAGCCCGTCAACCGGTGACGGGTCTCAGGCGTTGGCGATGGTGAGCGCGAGCGCCGAGAGGTGGCCGAGGCGGGCGAGCTCGGAGTCGACGTACTCCGGGCCGCCACGACGGCCGATCACGATGATGTCGTTGCCGTCGAGGCGCGCGGCGGCGTACACGGTGTTCTCGTCGCCGTCGACCTCGAGCCGGACGGGCTCCTCGATCTCGACGAACTCGAACTCGTCCGGCGCCGCGCTGGTCGCATAGGCGACGCCCTTGGCGCGGTGGACGCGCATGCCCCAGTCGACGCGGAAGGTGGCCGGCAGCAGGTCGACGAGCTTGTCGAAGGCGTGGGCCGCGTTCGCGGTGATCTCCTCGACCGCCTCGAGGTCGAGGACCAGGCTGCCGCCGGAGGGGTAGTGGCTGATCCAGAGCACCTTCACGGCGTCGACCGCGCTGCAGGCGGAGACGATGGAGTCGGGCATGGTGCCCTGCGGGATCTCGAGCAGCACATCGTCCAGCGCGGTCCCGTCGGGGCGCTTCTCGACGATCTCGATGGCCTCGATGTCCCCTCCGGACATACCGATCGCCGTGGCGACCCGGCCCAGGGACCCGGGGACGTCAGGCAGCTCGACGCGCATGAGGTAGGACATGGCCCAACGCTAACCCGGCATCGTCTCGCCGGGACTCACCGGCCAGAAACTGGATACGGCGGGTCCTGATTCGGCTCGGACAGCCGGCCGCGCAGCCCGGTCGCGCGCTGCGCGGTGGTGGCGACCGCCGCACGCACCGCGGCCTCGGTGCCGACGACGCGCACCTTGCGCTGGGCCCGAGTCACCGCGGTGTAGAAGAGCTCCCTGCTGAGCAGGCGCGAGTCGGCGTCGGGCAGCAGCACCGCGATCTCCGCGGCCTGGCTGCCCTGGCTCTTGTGGATCGTCATGGCGTGCATGGTCTCGACGGCGTCGAGCCGGCTCGGTGCGAGCGTGCGCTGCCGCGCACCGGAGATCCACACCCGCGGACGGCCCTCGTCGACCACCACGACGCCGGTCTCGCCGTTGTAGATGTCGAGCGCGTAGTCGTTGGCGGTCACCAGCAGCGGACGGCCGGGGTACCAGCGCCCGCCGAGCGGCTGACCGGTCTCCTCCGCCAGCCACTGCTCGATGTGCTGGTTCCACAGACGTACGCCGGCCGGCCCCTCGCGATGCGCGCACAGCAGCCGGAACTCCTGGAGCGCCTCGTCGGCCGCGGCGGCACGGTCGGCGGCCGGCGCGTCGCTCGTGGCAGCCTCGCGCACCGCACGGGCAGCCGCCACGCAACGCTCCCGCAGCACCGACTCCGGGTCGTCGGTCTCGTCGTACTCGACCTCGGCGGAGCCGGACCGGAGCACGGCGAGGACGGCGTCGGCGTCACCGGCACGCAGAGCGGCCGCGAGCGCCTTGATGTCCTCGGTCGAGCGGTGGTTGGTGCGCAGCGCGCAGACCGGCGAGTCCGCACGGCCCTCGAAGCCGGCCACGAGGTCGGACAGCACCGCGCCCGCGCCGACGGACGTGAGCTGCTGCGGATCGCCGACCAGGATCAGCCGGCTGTCGGGCCGGACCGCCTCCAGCAGCCGCGCCATCAGGGTCAGGTCGACCATCGAGGCCTCGTCGACGACGACCAGGTCGTGACCCAGCCGGTTGCCGCGGTCGTGGACGAAGCGGGTCGTGTTGTCCGGGCGCCAGCCGAGCAGCCGGTGGATCGTCCGCGCGTGCGGCGGGGACAGCTCGTCGGCGGTGATGCCGAGCCCGGCGAGCTCGGCGGCGACCGCCTCCTGCAGCCGGGTCGCGGCCTTGCCGGTCGGGGCCGCGAGCGCGACCGAGAACGGCCGGAGGTGCCCGTCGGCACCCGCGGCGTGCTGCTGCGCGAGCGCGTAGACCATCCGGGCGACGGTCGTGGTCTTGCCGGTGCCGGGTCCGCCGGTCAGCACGAGGGTACGGCGGCGTACGGACTGCTCGACGGCGGCGGCCTGCTCCTCGCTGAGGTGCGGCCCGCCGACGCGCTCGAGGCTGGCGGCGAGGACGTCCTCGACCACGACGGGTGGCGGCGCGGCGACCCGGTCGCGCAGGATCTCGGCGACCTCGCACTCGAGCCGGTGGTAACGGTCGAGGTAGACAAGCCCCTGGTCGTGGTGGATCACCTGCGCCGCGGTGAGCGGCGACGCGACCACGGCCGCGACCCAGTCGTCCGGGTCGGGCCAGGGCAGCTCGGTCTCCGTGGCCCCGATCGAGGCCGGCAGCGCCGCGAGGTCGGCGCCCACCGAGCCCAGCCGCACCGCGCGCACGGCGCTCGCGACAGCGAGCAGCACCCGCTCGTCGGTCTCGCCGCCGAGCACGCCCACCCGCTGGGCGACCCGGACGTCGGCGGCGTGCAGCACCCCGGCCTCGTTGAACGCGGCGAGCAGGCCGGTCGCGCCGCGCGCGATCCACGGGCTCGCATCCGTCGTGGTCATGCCCGAATCCCTTCGGCAGCGCCGTCCAGCAGTTCGGACAGCTCCTCGACCAGCGCGACCGGCGGACGCCAGGTGAAGACCCCGCACCGCTGCCCGTCGACGGCCGGCGTCCCCGGCCCGCACATGCCGCGCAGGTAGAGGTAGGCGACGCCGCCGAAGTGGCGCGCCGGGTCGTAGCCCGGCTGCCGCCAGCGGAGGTAGCGGTGGAGGACGACGGCGTACAGCAGGGCCTGGAGGGGGTAGTCGGAGTGGCCCATCGCCGCGGCGACCGCCTCCGGTGAGTACGACGCCGCGGTCAGCGGCTCGTCGCGCGGACCCAGCCAGTTGGTCTTGTAGTCGACCACGACGTAGCGAACGTCCGCGCCCTCGCCCATCCGGAGCACGACGTCGATCGAGCCGGTGAGGTAGCCGCGGAGCACCTGCCCGCCGAGGGCCGGGACGTCGAGCCGCTCGGCGTACGCACGGACGGGATCGCCCTCGGGCAGGTGCCGGCGCAGCAGCGCCGCGATGTCGCCGAGCAGGACGTCGGCACCGCCGAACGGGTGGTCGCCGCCGGCCAGCGGCACCTCGAAGTCGAGCTCGCAGAGCCGGTCGCCCCGCCCGAAGTCACGCAGCCTCTCGTCGTCGAGCAGGTCGCCCAGCGGTGTGTCGCAGACCGCGACCAGCGCCGTGGTCAGCTCGTCGGGGTCCATGCCCTCGACCGGCCACCAGCCCAGCTGGTCGTCGACGTGGGCGCGCAGCTCGGCGCCGAGGTCGGCGGCCTTCGGGTCGGCGTGCTCGAGCACGGCGTGCACGAGCGATCCGAAGGTCGCGCCCACCGGCAGGCCGGCCATGGGCGACGGCACGTCCGGGAGGTCGCCGAGGGCGGTCGGGTATGCGTCGTCCTGAGCCTGTCGGAGGGTCGAGACCAGCTCCACCTCCGGCTCGTCGTCCTTGGCGCTGACCTCCGGCTCGCTCGCCACCGCGGCGACGGCCTCCACCGCGCTCAGCGAGGAGTAGGAGGTACGCCGCCAGTCGGTGTCGATCGAGCGGTCGAAGGTCCGGACCTCCAGCACCGGCGGGGGCGAGACGGGCAGCGGCACCACCCGCTCATCGGGGTACGCCGGCTGCGGGACCGGGCCGCCGAGGTCGCGCCACCTGGCGAAGATCCCCATGACGGCGTCGTCGTCGGGCACCGGCGGAGCCGTCGCGACGTCGCCGCCGACGGGACCGTCCGCGCCCAGCTCGCGCATCAGCACCCGGTGGAGCGGGGACGCCTCGGCGTTGCGGGTCGGCGCCCACCAGGCGACGACCTGCGACTGGGCGCGCGTGAGGGCGACGTACAGCAGCCGCAGCCACTCGCCGGCCTCCTCGGCCTGGCAGCGGGCGCAGCTGTCGCGCCAGTCGGGGCCCGAGCCGCCGACGTCGAGGCAGCGGCGGCCGGCGGCGTCGTGGAAGAGGGGACGCACCGGGTCGCTCACCCAGCGGTCGGCGAGCGAGGGCAGGTAGACGACGGGGTACTGGAGGCCCTTCGACGCGTGGATCGTCACCAGCTGGACCGCGGCCGCGTCGGAGTCGAGGCGGCGGGTGCGCTCGGTGCTGCGGCCGTCCTGGGCCTCGCGCACCTGGTCGCGCAGCCAGGCGAGCAGGGCCACGACGCCGAGCCGGTCGCGCAGCGCCACCTCGTGCAGGATCTCGCCGATGTGGCGCACGTCGGTGAGCATCCGCTCGCCGCCGACGACGCCGAGCAGCCGCGCCGGCAGGCCGCCGACGTTGGCCGTCTCGAGCACCGCGGCGACGCCCCGGTCGGCCAGCGCGTCGGCCCAGCCGCGGAGACGCTCGGCGATGGTGTCGGTCAGGTCGTCGCCGCCGGCGTCGAGGGTCGTGAGGTCGTACCCGAGGAAGGGGGTGATCGCGGCCGCCCTGACCTTGGGCGCGCGGTGGGGCTGCTCGAGGGCCTCCAGCAGCACCAGCCACTCGGTGGCTGCGGGCGTCGCGAACACGCTGCCGCCACCGGCGATCACCGCCGGCACGCCCACCTCGAGCAGCGCCTCCCGCGCGGCGGCGAGGTCTGCGTGGCGGTAGCAGATCACCGCGATGTCACTGGGCCGCAGCGGCCGCCCGTCGAAGGTCGCCCCCGCCCCGAGCAGCGCCCGGATGTCGAGGGCCTGGTCGCGCGCGACGTGGGGTCGTACGTCGGGCACCCTGAGCATGCTGCGCGCACCCTTGCCGAACGAGTCGCGGCGTACGACGCGGAGCCGGAAGGGCGTCGCGTCCGGGGCCCCCTCCAGCCGGCTGCCCTGGTGGTGCGCGTCGACGTGGCGTACGACGATGCGCGGGTCGCCCAGCTCGGCGCCGTCCATCAGCGTGCCGACCGCGCGCACCAGGCCGGCGTCGCTTCGCCGGTTGGTGCCGAGGGTGAAGTGGGCGGTGGCGGTCGAGGAGGCGTCGAGGTAGGTGGCGACGTCGCCGCCGCGGAAGGCGTAGATCGCCTGCTTGGGGTCGCCGATCAGCACCATCGTGGCGTGGCCGTGGAAGGCGCGCTCGAAGACGGTCCACTGCACCGGGTCGGTGTCCTGGAACTCGTCGACCAGCACGATCCGCCAGCGCGACCGCATCCGGTCGCGCGCCGGCGCGTCGGGACGAGCCAGCACGTCGGCCAGCTGGCCGAGCAGGTCGTCGTAGGAGAGCACGCCGAGGCGGCGCTTGCGCAGCTCCATCTCCTCGCGCACCGCCTGGGCGAACGCGACCCGGATGCCGGCGCGGTCGTCGCGGGGCGCGTCCGCCGGCTGCAGCAGCGCCTGCGGGTCGCCGACGGCGGCCCGCGCGATCGCCAGGGCGTCCTTGTGGGTGAACGGCGGCGGGCCGTCGGGCTGACGCGCGAACGCCCGCAGGTAGAGGTCGTCGACCACCTGGACGAGCAGGTCGTCGAGGTCCTCGACCAGTCGCGCACGGGCGTCGGTGTCGGCCGCCACGCCGAGCGACTCGAGCACGGCCGCGCAGAACTGATGGATCGTCGCGATGGTCGCCGCGTCGAAGTCGGCGAGCGCCTCGGCGATCCGGCGGTGGCGCAGCGACAGCTCGCCGGGGTCGGCGTCGAGGAGGTGCTCGATCACCTCGGTGCGGTCGGCGTCGGCCACCGCCGCCGGGTCGGCGAGCGCGCGCTCGGCCTGGACCAGCTGGCGGCGTACCTGGTCGCGCAGCTCCTGGCTGGCGGCGCGGCCGAACGTCACGACGAGGAGCTGGTCGAGCGGCACGCCGGACTCGGCGACGTACCTGGCGACGAGGGCGCCGATCGTCCAGGTCTTGCCCGTGCCGGCGCTGGCCTCGAGCAGGGTGGTGCCCTGCGGCAGCGGCCCGCGTACGTCGAACGGGCGCATCTCCTCGCTCACAGCGGCCCGATCCTCTCCCCGCCCGACAGCAGTGGCGCCCAGACGCGCATGGCCAGGTCGGGCAGGCCGGCGTCGAGCAGCACGTCGAGCGGCGCGTCGCGGCCGAACACCAGCTGGTGGCCGGGCTCGGCGTCCTCGGCGGTGATGCCGTAGGCGTTGTAGGGGTCGGTCACCCACTGCCGCGCCGCGGCGCCCGCGACGTCGACCGGGTCGCCGCGCAGCGAGCGGTGATGGGCCTCGGCCCAGGCGTTGGCGGTGGCCAGCGGGATCGGCAGCGGGCGGGTCTGGCCGAGGTCGTGGATCGCCACGAGGTCGGCGAGCCAGCCGGTCGCGCGGTGGTCGATCGGGCCGCCGAGCGCCCGCTTGGGACCCGACCGCTCCCGCGCGACGGCGTGCGAGGTCCAGTGCTCGTCGGGGTAGGACGCGCTCAGCGCGAGCAGGTCGAGCCAGGCCTCGAGCCGCTGCCGTGGCTTGAGGCGGGAGTAGGACAGCCGCACGACGTTGTTGCCGTAGACCCGCGCGACCGTGCCGGTCAGGCGCCGCCCGCCGCCGAGGTCGACGTCCACGTCGAGGGTCCGCGAGGCGGCCGTGCGCAGCCCCGCGGTCGCCGTGAACAGCCGCTGGCACGCCCCCACGACGTCGCCGAGGGCCGACAGCCCGAGGTCGTACGGCGGCAGCGTGCCGCGCAGCTGCTCGGCGACCATCACGGCCTCGGCGGTGGCCGCCGGGTCCTCGGAGCCCATCACCTCGCGGAGCAGCCGGTCGCCGACCTTCCACACGTCCAGGCCGTCCATCGAGATCGGGATCGCGTCGGCCACCTCGTCGGCGGCGTACGGCGTGGCGACCTGGGCGCGGTTGCGCAGGAAGGACCGCACCGGCGCGACGAGGAAGGACTTGAGCTCGGCCAGGGTGACGTCGGCCGCCGGGTGGGCCGGCAGCGGCGCATCGAGGAACGGCGGGGCCGGCCGGCGCTCGGAGACGATGGCCCGCGCGCCACCGAGACCGGCCCGGTCGAAGCTGAACGGCCGGCTGCCGACCAGCGCCCCCGGCTCGTGGTTGCGGACGTCGTACGGCTGGAGGGGGTGGCGCACGACCACCGTGTCGCGCACCGGCGCAACGACGGTGCGGTCGAGGGCGTCGAGCAGCTCACCGAGGGGCACGGCTGGCGGCCGCTCCTGACCGGAGTGCTCCTCCGCGCCCGTGTAGGTGATCACCAGCCGCTCGCCGGCCGCGAGCACGGCGTCGAGCAGGAGCTGGCGGTCCTCGCTGCGCGGGTCGCGCTCGCCCACGAGCGGCCGGCGCGCGAGCACGTCGTCGCCGTCGACGGCCGGGTTGCGGGGGAAGACGCCGTCGTCGAGACCGACCAGGCAGACCACGCGGTGGGGCACCGATCGCATCGGGACCATCGTGCTGACGGTGAGGTGGCCACTTCGAAAGCTCGACCGCGTCGGGCGGCCGGCGAGGCGGTCGTGCAGCAGGGCGCGCACGTCGGCGAGCCGCAGCGCGACGTCGCCGCCCGCGGCTCCCGCCTCGGCGCGCGCGAGCTCGCGCTCGAGCTGGGGACGCTGCCACGCGTCGTCGCCGGCGACCTCGCACAGGTCGAGCACGCCGTCGCGCAGCGCGCCGAACCAGTCGGCCGGGCTGCGCGCGCCCTCCAGCCGGCGAAGGCAGGCCGCCAGCCGCTCGACCGCCTCGGCGATCGACCCGACCAGCTCGACCTCGCCGCCGCCGATGTCGTCGAGCGGCAGGCCGCGGCCGAGGTGACGGTGGTCGTCGCCGCTCATCGCGACACCGAGCAGCAGCCGGTCGAGCCCCATCCGCCAGGTGTTGTGCTCGAAGCCCTCCAGCGAGTACGTCGCCCGCTGCTCCGCGTCGAGCCCCCAGCGGACCCCCGACTCGGCGACCCAGGTGGTCAGTCGCGCGAGGTCGTCGTCGGTGAGCCCGAACCGCTGGCGGCAGGGCTCCCGCGACAGCAGGTCCAGCACCTCGGGAGCGCTGACGCGCCCGCCGGCGAGCTCGACCAGGGCGACGGCGACGCCGAGCAGCGGGTTGGTGCTGCTGGCCGCGCGATCGGCCAGCCGCACCCGCAGACCGTGGGCCGGGTGGGCCGACGACCCGTCGCCGAGGACCTCGCCGAGGCCGAAGCCGGCCGAGACCAGCGGCGCGTAGGTCTCGATGTCGGGGCACATCACCACGATGTCGCGGGGCTCCAGCGTGGGGTCGTCCGCGAGCAGCCCGACCAGCACCTCGCGCAGCACGTCGACCTGCCGCGCGACGCCGTGGCAGGCATGCACCTGCACCGACCCGTCGGCCACGACCGCCCGCCGCTCCCGCTCCGACGCGTCGGGGGCGCGATTGGCCCGAAGGTCGGCCTGCAGCAGCCCGAGCAGCGACTCGCGCTCGTGGGTCGAGCTCCCGAGGGTGGGCGAGCCTGTCGAGACGTCCTGCCCGATCTCGCCCAGCGTGAGAGCGAGCTCCCGCGAGTCACGGCCCAGCGACGCCAGCAGCGGGTGGCCGACCAGGTCGGCGGAGCCGTCGTCGTCACGCGCGACCACCCCCGTGCCGGACGCGACGACCGCGTCCCACAGCGCGCCGGACGGCTGAGCCAGCCAGAGGTGGACGTCGCGCCGCTCGCCCAGCGCGGACAGCAGCTCGATCTCGCTCGCGGCGAGACGGGTGTGCCCGAACAGCGACAGCCGGCCCGGCAGGTCCAGACCGGTCTCCTCGGTCGACCGCAGCTGTGCACAGACCCGGGCGTGCCGTTGGTCGGGCGCCTCGACGCCGACCCGTGGCAGCAGCCGACGCCACAGCTCGGCCTCCCAGGTCAGGTCGGCGGCCAGCTCGCCACCCACGCCGTCGGTGTCGCGCCCCTCGCGCCACTCCGTGAGGAGCGCCGGCCGCTGCACGGCGTACGACGAGAGGAGGCCGGCCAGCCGCCGGGCGACCGACCAGCGGCGGCTGCGTCGCAGCTCGCCCACCTCGCCGGTCATCCTGTGGCCGAGGTGGGCCGAGAGCGCCGCACACCACGGCTCGCCGAGAGAGGCGTCGATCGTCTCCAGCAGCGGCCAGACGAGCTGGTCGGCGTGCCACGGGTCGTCGCGGTCGCGGTCGAGCAGCATCGCGACCAGCGATCCCGGGTGCAGGAACCGCACGCCCGCGCACACGCCGTCGCCACCGCGGCTCCCGACGCCGAGGTGGTGCGACAGCCGCTGGCCGAGCCAGCGCTCGACGCCCTTCGCGGGCACGACCACGACCTCCTCGGCGAACGGGTCCGCCAGCGGCTCCGCGAGCAGACCGGCGAGACCGTCCGCGAGCAGGTCGGTGCGCGGCGCGCGGTGCAGGAAGAGGGTCATCGCCGCCGACCCTAGTGGGGAGGTACGACGCAACCCCGACTACCGGTCGGTCTCCGGAGCGATGAGCGCCGCGAGGGCGTCGGGGTCGGCGTGGAACCGCCGGTAGGAGTAGCCGATCAGGGCGAACGCGGCCAGCGACGACACCAGCAGCGTGGCGCCCGTCCACCACCCGCCGAACAGCCACCACGTGCGCCGCAGCGGCCACCACGACGGCTCACGCGGGTGCACCAGCCACAGCACGCCGAGGGCGGCGAGGCAGAGCGCTCCGAGGCAGGAGCCGAGGATCCGCGGTCGGCTCCGCACGCCGTGGGCGGCCCCGCGCACCGCCCGCACCCGCACCGGCTCGACCCAGCGGGCCGCCCAGGCGTGGCGCCGGGAGAGCGCCACGAGCCCGGCGAGCACCAGCAGGAGGCCGGGCCCGGGGAGGATCAGCGCCGCGATGCCGGCGAGGAGCATGCCCCAGCCGGTGATCTCGAGGATCACTCGCCTCGCGGCGCCGGCGATCATGGTCGGGTGACGTCGGTGATGTCGCCGTCGAGGTCGCCCGCGGAGCGCAGCGCGTCGCCGAAGGTCAGGGTGCGACCGGTCGCCGACTCGAGCAGCCCGATGTCCTTGGCCAGCCCGCCGATGCTGAACTGCACGGGGGCGTCGGGGTCGTCGATGTTCTTGCGCTTGGTCGAGATGATCCCGCCGAGCGGACCGGCGCTGAGGACGTCCAGCGCGTCCTTGCGGGAGATGCCGAGCGCCTCGGCCTGGCCGACGATCTCGCCTACCAGCACCAGCGAACCCGCGAGCGAGGCGTTGACGACGAGCTTCTGCGCGGCGGCGGCGCGGGCGTCGCCCAGCACCCGCACGTTGCCCAGCACGGTCAGCAGGTCGCGCACCTGGTCGGTCGCGCCCGCGGCGAGGACGTTGAGCGTGCCGGCCTCGACGGCCGGGACCGAGCCGAGCACCGGCGCGTGCACGTAGCGTCCGCCGATCCGCTCGGCGAGGTCGGCCGCCTCGTCGGGGCCGACCGTCGAGGTGTTCACCACGGGTGTGGAGTCGGGCAGCGCCCCCTCGATCGCATCGAGGACGTCGCGGCAGGCGGCGCCGTCGAACAGCGACAGCACCACCGCGTCCGCGTCGCGCACCGCGTCCGCCGCCGTGTCGTACGACGCGATCCCCTCGACCGTGCCGCCGGAGCGGGTCCAGCCGCCCACGTCCCAGCCCTGGTCGGCGAAGCGGCGAGCCATCGCCGCGCCCATGCGTCCGAGTCCGAGAACAGTGATTCGCTCCATGCCCCGATCCTCACGCATCGGTGGTGACCGCGCTCAGCGCCACTTCTCCAGCCAGGCGAGCACGTCGTGGTCCGCGCGACCGTGCTCGGCGGCGATCCGCGCCCACCGCAGCGCCATCGCGTGGAAGCGCAGCGGGTTGTAGACGTCCTCCTCGCGCGAGAACAGCCCGCCTCCGGCGTACGTCATGATCGTGATGTTGGGCTCCTCGAGCACGGTCCCGTCGCCGGGGTCGGGCATCGGGTTGCGCACCTCGCAGACCAGCCGCGCAGCCTCGGCGTCCACGACCTGCCAGGCGAGCGGGAAGCCGGTCATCACCCGGCCCGGGTACGACGTCATCGTGCGCATGGCCCACGCCCGGATCTCGTCGCGCCCGCGGAAGGTGCCCATCGCGTGCTCGACGTACGTCGCGTCGGGGGTGAAGAGGTCGGCGTAGCCGGACCAGTCGCCGCTCTCCACGAACCCCGCGACGCGGGCGTGGAACCCGGCGTAGGCATCGGTGATCTCGGCGGCGTCGAACCCGCTGGTCGTGCCCATGGCCCGATCCAACCAGAACGCCGTGACGATCCGGCGCTAGCGGGCAGCAAGCACTAGGCTAGCGCTCATGAACGCCGCGACGCCTCCCGCGCGGCACACGCCTTTCGGCTCCCGGCTGCTGGGGCCGCGCGGCCAGGACCCACGGCGGCTGCGCATCCGCATCCAGGCGCTGATCACGGTGCTCCTGCTCGGCACCAACAGCATCGGCGGCCTCGTCACGGTCGCGATCAACCTGTGGGCGGTGCCGCTGGCGCCGCTCACCCCGAGCAGCCGCGTCGCGCTGTGGATCGGCATGCCGACCGTCATCGGCGTCTCGGCCATCGTCGGGAGCGTCCTCGGCACGACCCACGCCGTCCGCACCCTGCGCTGGGCCATCCGCAGCGAGGAGCCCACCGACGAGCAGCGCATGCGCAGCCTGCGCGTCCCGCTCGACCTGACGCTCATCTTCTTCGCGCTCTGGATGCTGTCGGTCGCCTCCGCGGTCGTCACGCTGCTGGTCGTGCAGCCCGAGCGCGCGATGGTCGCCGCGCTGACCGGTCTGGTCGGCGCGATGGTCACCTCCGGTGCCGGCTACCTCTTCTGCGAGTTCGCGCTGCGGCCGGTCTCGGCCCGCGCGCTGGCCGGCATGACCGTCACCCGCCGGGTGCGCTACGTCGGCGTCGGGCCGCGCATGGTGCTGTTCTGGGTGGTCGGCACGGGAGCCCCGGTGGTCGGGCTGCTGCTCGTCACCATCACCACCCTGCGGAGCGACCGGGCGACGGTCGACCAGCTCTCGATCGTCACGATCACCGTCTGCTTCGTGGTCCTCGCCACCGGGCTTCTCCTCACCGACCTCAACGCCCGCTCCGTCCGGGCGCCGATCGAGTCGCTGCGGATCGCGCTGCGCGAGGTCGGCGAGGGCAACTACGACGCCGAGGTGCCCGTGTACGACGGCACCGAGCTCGGCGCCCTGCAGAGCGGCTTCAACGAGATGCTGCGCGGGCTGCGCGACCGGGAGAAGATCCGCGACCTGTTCAGCCGCCACGTCGGCCACGAGGTCGCCGCGGCGGCGACCGCCTCCGACACCGGCGAGATCTCGCTCGGTGGCGACACCCGCGTGGCGAGCGTCCTGTTCGTCGACCTGGTCGGCTCCACGTCGTACGCCTCGAACCGGCCGGCCGACGAGGTGGTGAGCGTGCTCAACCGCTTCTTCGGGGTCGTGGTCGACGAGGTCGGCCGCCACCACGGGCTGGTCAACAAGTTCATCGGTGACGAGGTGCTGGCGGTCTGGGGCGTGCCCGCCGAGATGCCCGACCACGCGGCGGCCGCGCTGTCGGCGGCGCGCGCGATCGCGGTGCGGCTGCAGGAGGAGCTGCCCGAGATCGGGGCGGGCATCGGTGTCGCCACCGGCACGGTCGTGGCCGGCAACGTCGGCCACGAGCAGCGCTTCGAGTACACCGTCATCGGCGACGCCGTGAACTCCGCGTCGCGCCTCACCGACCTCGCCAAGGAGCTCCCCGGCGGAGTCGTCGCGGCGTGGGACTCCGTGGTCGCCGCCCGCGAGGCCGGCGCGTCCGAGGCCGGCCTGTGGCTCGACGCCGGCGCGACGACGCTGCGCGGTCGCACCACTCCCACCCATCTCGCGCTGCCCAATCCGGCGACCCTCACTCCCGCGGGCGGCATCCGGCCCCTACCCTCGGACGCGTGACCGCGAAGATCGAGGACTTCAAGCCGGACGCCATCATCGTCGGAGCGGGTCTGGCCGGCCTGGTGGCGACGTACGAGGCGACCCGGGCGGGCAAGCGCGTCCTGGTCCTCGACCAGGAGAACAGCAAGAACCTCGGCGGCCAGGCGTTCTGGTCGCTCGGCGGGCTCTTCTTCGTCGACTCCCCCGAGCAGCGCCGGATGGGCATCAAGGACTCCTACGAGCTCGCCTGGCAGGACTGGCAGGGCTCGGCCGGCTTCGACCGCACCGAGGACCAGCCCGACGGCACGCCGGGCCAGGACCACTGGGCGCGCAAGTGGGCCGAGGCGTACGTCCGGTTCGCCGCGACCGAGAAGCGCGACTACGTCCGCTCGCTCGGCCTGCGGGTGCTGCCGTTCGTCGGCTGGGCCGAGCGCGGCCGCGGCGACGCCGCCGGTCACGGCAACTCCGTCCCCCGCTTCCACCTGACCTGGGGCACCGGCCCCGAGGTCGTCCGGGTCTTCCTCGAGCCGGTCCTCGAGGCCGAGCGACGCGGGCTGGTGCGGTTCGCCTTCCGCCACCGCGTCGACGAGGTCGTGCTCCACGACGGCGCGGCCACCGGCGTGCGCGGCGCAGTTCTGGAGCCGTCCTCGGAGGAGCGCGGGGTCGCGTCGTCCCGCGAGGTCGCCCGGGAGTTCGAGTACGACGCCCCGGCGGTCGCGATCACCACCGGCGGCATCGGCCACAACCACGAGATGATCCGCGCCAACTGGCCCGTCGACCGGATGGGTCCGGCGCCGAGGCACATGATCAGCGGCGTCCCGGCGTACGTCGACGGGCGCGGGCTCGGCATCGCGCAGGCCGCCGGTGCGCGGCTGGTCAACTCCGACCGGATGTGGCACTACACCGAGGGCATCCACAACTGGGACCCCGTCTGGCCCGACCACGCGATCCGGATCATCCCCGGCCCGAGCTCGATGTGGTTCGACGCGACCGGCAAGCGGCTGCCCGCCCCGAACTACCCCGGCTTCGACTCCCTGGGCACCCTCGCCGAGATCGGCCGCACCGGCCACGACTACACGTGGTTCGTGCTGACGCAGTCGATCATCGAGAAGGAGTTCGCGCTGTCGGGCTCGGAGCAGAACCCCGACATCACCGGCAAGGACCTCAGGTTCATGCTCAGGTCGCG
Organism: Nocardioidaceae bacterium; assembly: GCA_009780515.1. GTDB lineage: Bacteria > Actinomycetota > Actinomycetes > Propionibacteriales > Nocardioidaceae > Nocardioides. Next base: position 16,470 of record WQZX01000010.1, read on the forward strand.
GGCGGCGAAGGGCGCGCCCGGCCCGGTCGAGGCGTTCAAGCAGCACGGCGTCGACTTCGTCGTGGCCGACACGATCGAGGAGCTCGTCACGAAGATGAACGGCGTCGTGCGCTCCGACTCCCCCCCGCGCGGTCCCGAGCTCGACGCGATCACCCTCCGCCGCCAGGTCGAGGCGCGCGACGCCGAGCTGACCAACGGCTTCAGCAAGGACTTCCAGCTGATGTCGATCGCCAACGCCCGCAGGTCGTGGACCGACAAGATCGTCCGCGTCGCCAAGCCCCACCGCTTCCTCGACCCGGCGCACGGCCCGCTCATCGCCGTACGCCTCAACATCCTGACCCGAAAGACGCTCGGCGGCATCGCCACCAACCTCGACTCGCAGGTCGTGCGACCCACCGGCGAGACGATCCCGGGCCTGTACGCCGCCGGCGAGGTCGCCGGCTTCGGCGGCGGCGGCGTGCACGGCTACAACGCGCTCGAGGGGACCTTCCTCGGCGGCTGCATCTTCAGCGGCCGCAACCTGGGGCGGGCGCTCGCGCGCGGCTGACCCGTCAGCGGATCGGCAGCGGGTTCGTGACCGTGTACTCGTCGATCGCGGACGTCCGCACCGTGACGGCGACGGTCCAGTCGCCCTGCACCGGTACGACGACCTGCCCGACGTAGTGGCCCGGGCCGGCGTTCGTCAGCGTGATGGGCAGCGGTCCGAGGTCGGCCGACGCGAGCGAGACCGTGACGGTCATCTGCTTGGGCGTGCTCGGCTGCTGGTCCTTGCCGAACACGTAGACGTGGAGGTCCATCTGCTGCTCGCCGGTCGGCACGCCGGAGAGCTGCACGAGGTCCGGCCCGGCCTTCAGGTCCGCCGACACCACCGGGTGGTACGCCGAGTACGCCGGCTGCGTCGCCGCCAGTGACGCGGTCACCCCGAACACGCACAGGCCCAGCACCAGCTCGACGCCGACCGCGCGACGCAGGACGCCGAGCGGTGCGTCCGCCCGCCGTCGTACCGACTGGCGGGAGAGGCCGGCCGCGACGAGCACGAGGACGACCAGGCCGAGCTTGACCAGCAGCTCGCGGCCGTACGTCGTACCGGTGAGCGCGCCCCACTCGCGGACCTGCCGCCAGGCCTGGAAGCCGCCGGTCACCACGAGCACGCCGACGCAGCAGAGCGCGACCCGGGAGAAACGGGCGAGCGTATCGGCGTGGGCGGCGGGGTCGCGCAGCGCCCAGGCGACGAGTCCGGCGAGGCCGCCGATCCAGAGCGACGCGACGGCGACGTGCAGGCTGGTGGAGACGAACATCAGCGCGTTGGTCACGCCGTGGCCGGTCATCGCGAACGACGCGACGAGGACTGCCCCGAACGCGACGAGCAGCGCCGCGCGCAGCCGTCCGCGGACCCTCCAGAGCGCCGCCGCGAACCCGAGCGCGCCGACGAGGCGCACCAGCAGGCCGCGGCCGAACGTCGTGCCGAGCACGCCCTTCACCAGCACCGGCCTGCCGAACGAGGACAGGCCCATGCCGGCGTCGTAACCGCCCTGGAGGAGGAGCGCGACGAGGGCGGCGAGCACCAGGCAGCCGACGCCGAGGCCGAGCAGGCGCCGGCGCGAGCGCGCCGACCCGAGCGAGCCCGTGCCGCCCGCCAGCGCGAGGAGCAGCGTGCCGCCGAGCAGCAGCGCCGAGCCGGCGTACCCGACGGCGCGGGCCGCGCCAAGGACCACCGACAGCGTCGTGTCCGAGGTGATCGCGGGAGCGCTCGGAGCCGCGGAGCGGCGCCCGACCGAGAACGTGAAGGCACCCGAGACCGGGTGCGAGTCGGCCGACACGACCCGCCAGGCCACCAGGTACGTGCCCTCGGCGTGCGCGTCGACGGCCACGCCGACCTTGGCGTCGTCTCCGCCGGGCCGCAGCAGCGAGCCGCTGTCGACCCGCGAGCCGCCCGGCCCGTAGACCCGGACCGCCTCCGGCACCGCGGTCACGTTCTCGTCGAAGGTGATGGTCACCTGGGTCGGCGCAGCATGCAGCAGGGCTCCCGGCGCGGGGCTGCTGCCCTCGACGCTGGCATGGGCGAAGGCGGGCGCGGCGAGGAGCACGAGCAGACCGGCGAACGCCGCGACGACCGCGGTGCGCAGCGTTGACGTCATGCAGGCAGCCTGTCTTATCCGGTCCTCAGTTCCGTCCGGCATCGTATGACCATGCGCCCAAGCAGACGCGGCATGTCCCTCGCCCTCGCCGGTACGACGACCCTCGGCCTCGTCGCGTTGACCGGACCGGCCTTCGCCCACGTGACCGTCGACCCGCCCACCGCCCCGGGTGGCGGCGACAGCACGCTGGCCTTCCAGGTGCCGACCGAGGAGGACAACGCCTCGACGACGAAGGTGCAGGTGTTCTTCCCGGCGGACCACCCCTTCGGCGCGGTCCAGGTCAAGCCCCTGCCCGGCTGGACCTACAAGGTCGCCGAGAAGCACCTGAAGAAGCCGATCACCACCGACGACGGCCAGTTCTCCTCGGCGGTCTCGGAGATCACCTGGACCGCGACCTCGAAGAAGTCGGCGATCCAGCCCGGCCAGTTCGAGGAGTTCGACGTCTCGCTCGGCCCGCTGCCCGACTCCGGCTCGCTGGTGTTCAAGGCACTGCAGACCTACTCCAACGGCGACATCGTGCGCTGGATCGACCCGACCGTCTCCGGCCAGCCCGAGCCCGCACACCCCGCACCGACGGTGACGATCACCCCGGCCGGCGGTGAGACCTCCGGCGGATCCGCCGCCGGCTCCTCTGGCTCCTCTGGCTCCGGTGGCTCGAGCGGCAGCACGCGCGCCGACTGGGCGCTCGGCCTGTCGGTCGTCGCGCTCTTCCTCGCGGCCGGCGGCGTCGTGCTCGGTGCCACGCGGAAGCGGTCCTGACCCGATGCGTCCCCTCCGTCCACGAGAGGATGCTCGCGTGCGCACCTCCGGTCGGCTCGCGCTCCACCAGGTCGTGGTCGCGCTGCTGGCCGCGCTGGCCGTCGTGGTCGTCGTGCCGCGGCCGGCCGACGCCGCGCTGCTGGCGCAGTTCCGCACGGTCGTGACGGGCATCCAGCCGAAGGTCGCCGGCGTGAGCGCCAAGGCCGCGCCCAACGGCGAGTCGATCACGGTCACCAACACCACCTCGACGCCGCTGTACGTCGACGGCTACCAGCACGAGCCCTACCTCAAGATCACCGACCACGGGGTCTGGCAGAACAAGCTCTCGCCGGCGACGTACCTCAACAAGGAGCAGACGATCGGCACCCTGCCCCAGCAGGCGAACGCCGACAAGCCGCCGGTGTGGGTGAGGATCGCCTCCACCGACGTCGCCACCTGGCACGACCACCGCATCCACTGGATGGGCTCGCAGGAGCCGCCGGTCACTCAGTCCGACCCGGGACACTCCCACCTCATCAACAAGTGGAGCATCCCGACGGAGTACGGCAAGCGGCACGGTGCCATCGTCGGCACGCTGACCTGGTACCCGGGCGTACACCTGAACCTCGGCGGCCTCTACCTGACCGGCGTGACCCTCGTCGGCATCCTCGTGGGCATCGCAGTCGTCGCCACGCTCATCTTCGTCGCGGTGGTGGGCCGGCGCCGGCGCCGGCGGGTCACTCCGACGTGACAGTTTCTCCGGCCGGCCGGAGAAACTGTCACCTGGACGAGGAAGGTTCTTCGTCCCAGTGACAGGTCCACCGGCCGGCCGGTGAAACTGTCACGAGCTCGGGTCGACCAGGATCTTCGCGTGCCGCTCCGGATCGGCGAGGTCGCCGAACGCACCGGCCACACCGCCGAGGCCGACCGTCCCGGTGACCAGGGGCGCGACGTCGACCTTGCCCTTCGCGATCCACTGCAGCGTCTGGTGGAACTCGCTGGGGTCGTAGGCGAACGCGAAGCGCAGCTCGACCTCCTTGTTGATCGCCATCGACGGGCGGAAGCTGTCCGGCGCCATGCAGACGCCGACCACGACGATGCGCGACAGCAGCGGCGCGTTGGTGATCGCGTGCTCGATCATCCCGGGCACTCCGACGCACTCGAACACGATCGGCCCCCGAGGCGTCGCCCCCGCCTTCTCCGCCGCCCGCATGACGTGCGCCCACGGAAGCATGGGTACGGCGGTCAGCTTGTCCATCGCGTCGATGCCCATGCCGGCCAGGGCGGTGGGTTCGGTCAGGTAGCGCCTGCTGTCCTTGAAGCCGGTCCAGGGCGACTCCGCGGCCGGGTCGACCACGACGTCGGCGCCGCACCGCTCGGCGAGCGCACGACGACCGGCGCTGAAGTCCGACGCCACGACGTGCCGCACCCCGCTGGCCTTGAGCATCGAGATCACCGCGAGGCCGATCGGGCCGCAGCCCAGCACCACGGCGGTGTCCTTGGCCCCGACCTGGCCCTTGCGCACGGCGTGCAGCGCGACGGCCATCGGCTCGACGAGCGCGGCGGCCTCGACGGACACCGAGTCGGGCACGGGCATGGTCATCGACTGGGTGCAGAGCACGCGCTCGGCGTACCCGCCGGGGGCCTTCTCCGACAGGCCGGTCAGCTGGATCTCGCCGCCCTGGCGGAGGACGGGCAGCGACACGACGCGGGTGCCGACCGGCCACGCCTTCCGCGTCTTCGGACCGTAGTCGGCGACCGTGCCGACGAACTCGTGGCCCATCACGACGTGCTGGTCGGAACGCATGAAGTCGTCGTACCCGAGCTCGGCGACGTCCTTGGCCGTCTCGTCGCCGTTGGTCCGCGCGTGCAGGTCGGAGCCGCAGATCCCGCACCGCTCGACCTCGATCACCAGCTGGCCGGGCCCGGGCGTCGGGTCGGGCACCTCCTGCACCGAGAGCTCGGACTGGTGGCAGACGACGGCACGCATGGCGCGGAGCGTACGCCGACACCGGCCCGGTGTGACGCGGACCCGGCACGCGAGGCCGTTGCCGCGCGCCTGACCCGGCTGGGACCGCACCGCCCGGGGTGACGGGCACCAGCACGACAAGTTCGGTCCGTCCTGAGCCCTCCCGGAGGCGATCCCGTCGAACTTGTAGCCCTGGTGGCCCGATCACGAACGGTCGACGTAGTCCTGGCCCGTGAGTGCCCGGATGCGGCCCATCAGGTCATCGGTGGCGGCGTACGGCGCCGGTGTGCCCGCGATGCGGTCGCCGGTCGGGCGAGCGCGAGCCTTCGGGGTGGACCGCTCACAGGCCGCCGGAACGGAGCAGGTCGGCGGCCGCCCTTCGCGTGCCCGTCGCCCGCGAGGTGCCGGGCGAGGAGGCACTGGCGCTGTGGGCCGGGGTGCAGGGTCTGGCCGCCTTGGTCAGCCGGCGTACGACCGACGCCGTCGGCACCCTCGACGCCGACCGGGCGCTGGCCCTCCTCCTGGATCGCGCGCTCACCTGAGCCGCGGCCCCAACACGGCCGAGGGCCCGCACCCCTCGCGGGATGCGGGCCCTCGTTCAGCCTTGCTCTCGGCTCAATCAACCCTCGAGCGCCTGGGCGACCCGGCGGTGGGCCTCCCAGATCTCCTCGGGCAGACCCTCGAACTGCGCGAGGTGCTTCTCGCGGTAGCCCATCTCCTGCTGCCAGCGTTCCCTGTCGATGGTCAGCACGGTGTCGAGGTCGGCCAGGCCCTGGTCGTCGAGCCCGTCGAGCAGCAGCTCGTCGCGGGCGGGGATGACGCCGACGGGCGTCTCGACCCCGGTGACCTCGCCGTTGCGGTACTGCATGAGCCAGACCAGCGGGCGGAGGTTCTCGCGGTAGCCGGGCCACAGGAAGTGGCCGTCCTCGCCGCGCTGGAACCAGTTGACGTGCGCGAAGACCGGCTTGTTCTTGGCCGCACCGATCACCTTGAGCCAGTGGGCGGCGTAGTCGGCCTCGGGGTAGGACATGAAGGGACGCATCGACATCGGGTCGTAGCGCAGCACGCCCTCGAGGCCGTCGGCCGCGGCGGTCGCCTCGGCGCCCAGCGTGAGGCCGTCGTACACACCCTCGGCGATGTCGTCGATCGCACGGATCAGCGGCTCGCGGTCGCGGGTGCGGCCGCCGAAGATGATGCCGTGGATCTCCACGCCGGCCGGGTCGTCCCAGTCGTCGGCGACGTTCGGAACGTTCGCGAGCTGGGTGGTGAAGCGGGAGTTCGGGTGCGCCCAGGGCGCGTCGACGGCCTCGCCCTCACGGTCGGCGATCTTCTCGCCCTTCCAGTCGAGCCAGCCGTCGAGGTCGGTGGGCTTCTCGCCCTTGCCCTCCCACCAGACCTCCTGGGTCTTCTCGTTGTAGGCCACGTTGGTGAAGATCGCGCCCATGTTCGGCTGGATCGATTCGATCGCCGTCGGGTTGGTCTTCTCGTTGGTGTCCTTGGCGACGCCGAAGACGCCGTTCTCCGGGTTGAAGCCGCGCAGGACGCCCTCGTCGTCGACCCAGATCCAGGCGATGTCGTCGCCGTAGAACTCGACGTAGTAGCGGTCGCCGAGCATGTCCGGCGCCAGCGTCATCGCGAGGTTGGTCTTGCCGGAGGCCGACGGGAAGCCGCCGCAGATGTTGTACTTCTTGCCGGTCTCCTTGTCGGTGATGCCGAGCAGCATGAACTGCTCCACCAGGAAGCCGTTCTTCCAGCCGTCGTAGGAGCCCTGGCGCAGGCCGTGGGCGATCTTGCCGAGCAGCGCGTTGCCGCCGTACGACGAGCCGAAGTGCAGGATCGTGCGCTCGTCGGCGACGGTCACGAAGTAGCGCTTGTCGTCGGCGGTGCCCTGGCCGAGGTTCTCCAGGTCGCCGGTCACGTGCACGGCCTTGACGAAGTCGTCGCCGATGCCGTTGATGTAGTCGATGTCGACGCGCGCCATGCGGATCATCTGCATGACCACGTTGCGGTTGTCGGTCAGCTCCACACCGGCGGCGAACTTGTCCAGGGGCGAGCCCTTGGGCGCCATCAGGTAGGGGATGACGTACATGGTCTTGCCCTGCGAGGCGCCGGTCATCAGCTCGACGAGCTTCGGCTTCATCTGCGCCGCGGGCTTCCAGTTGTTGTAGGTGCCCTTGTCACGCTCGTCGGACGTCGCGACGATCGTGCGCTCCTCGGCCCGCGCGGTGTCCTTGAAGTAGGACCGCGAGTAGTAGCGGCCCTCGCCGGCGGGGAAGAGCTCGCCCGCGTCGAGCGCCTCCTGGATCAGGCGCGCGTCGTCCGCCTCCGATACGACCTCGACACGGTCGGCGCCCGTCACCCCCGCCCAGTGCGCGACGTACTCACGAACGTGGGGGTTCGTGAGGCCTGCCTCATCGAGCGCCCGCTCCACATCCACCATGCCTTGCCAGCCTTTCGGTCCTGTTCAGGGTGTGGCGACGTTACCTCAGAAAAGAGGACGCGACGCCACCGAGATGTTGCTGCCTGATACGTGGACGCCGTCGTCCGCAGCCGCCACCCTCGCACCCCCATGGGCGGGTACGCACGCCGGGGTGGAATCAATGTGGCTCATCCCACAGCTCGTTCGCGCGGACGATGGATCGGCAAGGACCCGCGCGAGAGAGTGGGTCCAGGACGTCAGCATACGGGAGGTGCGGCCATGGTCCGCCAGTCGCTCGGAGCGTGCCTGCACGACTACCTCGCCCACCAGGCCGTGGAGGTACGCCGCCTCACCACCGACGCTCCCGGCGGACCGGTGGGCGGCGAGGACCTCCACGACCTGCGGGTCGCGCTGCGCAGGATCCAGAGCACGCTGGCGACCGGCGCGGCGGCGTACGGCAAGCGGGCGGCACGGCCCGTGCGGCAGGAGGCGCGGGCGCTGCGGCGCGCGCTCGGCGGCCCGCGCGACGTCGAGGTGGTCGGCGACGTCCTCCTCCCGCGCATCGACGACCCTTCCGACCGCGCCCTCGTGCGCTCCGTGCTCGCGGGCCGTCGCGAGCGCGCTCGCACCGCGGCCGTCGCCGCCGGCGGACGCACCGAGGCGCTGCTCCACGCCTTGGGCCGCCTGGTCGCCGACCCGCCCACCACCGCGCACGCGGACCGGCCGGCGCGCGACGAGGTGCCGCGCCTCGCCCGCCGGGAGGTACGACGCGTGGCCCGTCTCGTCGAGCGCGCGGGTCGTCGTACCACCGATGCCGACCGGTGGGCCGCGCTGCACGAGGTGCGCAAGGCCGCGAAGCGGCTCCGCTACCTCCTCGAGGCCGCCGAGCAGCTCGACGGACTCGGGGCGTCCGCGGCGATCGGTGCGCTGAAGCAGCTGCAGGACGTCCTCGGCGACCAGCACGACCTCGTGGTCGCCGCGGGCCTCGCGCGCGACCTCGGTGCCGCGGAGCCGGCCGGCTCGCTCGTCCGCCTCGCGGCCGACCTCGAGAGCGAGGCGGAGGACGCGATGCCGGCGTACCTCGACGCCTGGGAGGCCGTACGCCGCAGCGCGGTCAGCTCGGGATGGGGCCGCTGACGCCGGCGGCACCGGCGGTGGCGGCCGCGACGATCGCGTCGTCGCGGCGGCGCCGGTGCACGAGCGGGATCATGACCGCACGGCCGGCCATCGCACCGATCGCCGCCACCCCGCCGATGAAGGCCGCCTCTCCGGCGCCGTTCCAGGTCCAGCCGTCGCGACCCGCCTCGATGCCGACCCAGACCATGAACGCCAGCAGCGGCACGATCCCGAACACGACCACGTGCACCCACTGGGCACGGACGCGGCGGCAGAGCAGGTGGACGACCGGCAGCGACACCAGCGCGAGCGGCACCGCGATCACCAGCTGGAAGATCGCGACGACGACGATCATCCAGAGCGTCGTGCCGATCACGGTGCCCACGCTGTCGGTGCTCTCCGCGCCGGCGATCCCGAAGAAGCTGCCCAGCACCAACGGCGAGACGACGAGCGCGACCACGGTCATCAGCAGGTAGCCACCGATCCCTGGCGTGTTGACGCCGTGATCCGCCATGTTCGCTCCGCTCAGTCGCCGATGTAGCTCATGACGTGCTTGATGCGCGTGTAGTCCTCGAGCCCGTACATCGACAGGTCCTTGCCGTAGCCGGAGTGCTTGAAACCACCGTGCGGCATCTCGGACACGAACGGGATGTGGGTGTTGATCCACACCACCCCGAAGTCGAGGCGGCGGCTCATCCGCATCGCGCGGCCGTGGTCCTTGGTCCAGACCGACGACGAGAGGCCGTACTGCACGTCGTTGGCCATCCGCAGCGCCTCGGCCTCGTCGGCGAAGCGCTGGACGGTGATGACCGGGCCGAAGATCTCGGTCTGGATCTGCTCGTCGTCCTGGCGCAGGCCGGACAGGACGGTCGGCTCGTAGAAGTAGCCGCCCTCGCCGCCGGCGACGTCGGCCCGACGGCCGCCGGTCTCGATGCGCGCGTGGTCGGGGAGACGATCGACCATGCCGCTGACCCGGGCGAGCTGGTCGGCGCTGTTGAGGGCGCCGTACAGGACGTCGTCGTCGGGCATGCCGGTGCGGATGGCGCGCGCCTCGTCCGCGAGGGCCGCGACGAGGTCGTCGTGGATGCCGGGCCCGGCGAGCACGCGAGTCGCGGCGGTGCAGTCCTGGCCGGCGTTGAAGTAGCCCGCCGTGGCGATCGCCTCGGCCGCCTTCGCCACGTCGGCGTCGTCGAAGACCACGACCGGCGCCTTGCCGCCGAGCTCGAGGTGGACCCGCTTGAGGTCGGCTGCTGCCGAGCCCGCGACCTCCATCCCGGCCCGGACCGAGCCCGTGATCGAGACCATCTGCGGCGTGCCGTGCGCGACCAGCGCGCGGCCGGTGTCACGGTCGCCGCAGACGACGTTGAGCACGCCGGGCGGCAGGAACTCCTGACAGATCCCGGCCAGCAGGGTGGAGCTCGCGGGGGTCGTGTCGCTCGGCTTGAGGACGACGGTGTTGCCGGCCGCGATCGCCGGCGCGATCTTCCAGATCATCATCATGAGCGGGTAGTTCCAGGGCGTCACCTGGCCCACGACGCCGACCGGCTCGCGACGGATCCAGCTGGTGTGGTCCTCGAGGTACTCCCCCGCCGCCTTGCCCTCCAGCACCCGTGCCGCTCCGGCGAAGAAGCGGAAGTGGTCGCCGCTGATCGGCATCTCCTCGTCCATGGTGACCTGGAACGGCTTGCCGGTGTCCCTCACCTCCACGCGGCAGATCTCCTCGGCGCGCTCGTCGATCGCGTCGGCGATCCGGAGCAGGGCCCGGGCACGCTCCTTCGGCGTCGTGCCTGCCCAGCCGTCGAAGGCGCGGTCGGCGGCGGCGTACGCCGCATCGACGTCCTCGGGGCCCGACAGCGGGGCGCGCGCGTAGACCGTGCCGGTGGCCGGGTCGACGACGTCGTAGGTCGCCCCGGCGACCGCCTCGACCAGCTCGCCGTCGACCACGTTGCGGAAGGAGGTGTGCTCGGTTGCCTCAGCCATGGAGGGACCATAGCGGCTCGACGACGGATTCAGGAGGGTCAAACCGGGTATTTCATGCGGAATCCGTTGTCGTAGCCCGCCGTGACCACGAAATCCCTCGCCCAGGGCTTGCATCGGCGGCCTCTGGCGGCAACCATGGGGCCATGGACGACTCCCAGCTGCAGCGCGCCGCCAAGGACCACCTGTGGATGCACTTCACCCAGCACGGCCGGTACGACGGCAGCGGGCCCGAGCACGACGTGCCCGTCATCGTCCGCGGTGAGGGCGTCTACCTGTACGACAACCACGGCAAGCGCTACCTCGACGGCCTCGCCGGCCTGTTCGTCAGCCAGCTCGGCCACGGCCGCACCGAGCTCGCGGAGGCCGCCGCCAAGCAGGCCCAGGAGCTGGCGTTCATGCCGCTGTGGTCCTACGCCCACCCGGCCGCCATCGAGCTCGCGGACAAGATCGCGTCGTACGCGCCCGGCAGCCTCAACCGCGTCTTCTTCACCAGCGGCGGCGGCGAGGCCGTGGAGTCGGCGTGGAAGCTCGCCAAGAACTACTTCAAGCTCACCGGCAAGCCGATGAAGCACAAGGTGATCAGCCGCTCGATCGCCTACCACGGCACCACCCAGGGCGCCCTCTCGATCACCGGCCTGCCGAACCTCAAGCAGCAGTTCGAGCCGCTGGTCCCCTCGACCTTCCGGGTGCCGAACACCAACGTCTACCGCGCCTCCGACATCACCGGCGGCCTCCTGGACGGCTCCGACCCCGAGGCGTTCGGCCGCTGGGCCGCCGACCAGATCGCGGTCGCGATCGAGAACGAGGGCCCCGACACCGTCGCCGCGGTGTTCCTGGAGCCCGTCCAGAACGCCGGCGGATGCTTCCCGCCCCCTCCCGGCTACTGGCAGCGGGTCCGCGAGATCTGCGACGAGTACGACGTGCTGCTGGTCTCCGACGAGGTCATCTGCGCGTTCGGCCGGCTCGGCACCATGTTCGGCGCGGAGAAGTTCGACTACGAGCCCGACATCATCACCTGCGCGAAGGGCCTCACGTCCGGCTACTCCCCGCTCGGCGCGATGATCGCCTCGGATCGCCTGTTCGAGCCCTTCCGCACCGGCGCCGCGTCGTTCGCGCACGGCTACACCTTCGGCGGCCACCCCGTCTCCGCCGCCGTGGGCCTGCGCAACCTGCAGATCTTCGAGGACGAGAAGATCCTCGACGGCGTCCAGACCAACGCCCCGGCCTTCCGCGCGACCCTGGAGAAGCTCAACGACCTCCCGATCGTGGGCGACGTCCGCGGCGAGGGCTTCTTCTACGGCATCGAGCTGGTCAAGGACCAGGCCACCAAGGAGTCCTTCACCGACGAGGAGTGCGAGCGCATCCTCTACGGCTTCGTCTCCAAGGGCCTGTACGACGCCGGCCTCTACTGCCGCGCCGACGACCGTGGCGACCCGGTCATCCAGCTCTCGCCCCCGCTGGTCTGCACCCAGGAGCACTTCGACGAGATGGAGCAGATCATCCGCGGGGTGCTGGAGAAGGCCTGGGCCCAGATCTGAGCTGCATTGGCGGAGGGTGTCTGTGGTCGGGTCGGGAGCTGTAACACGTCGTTCGCTGATGTTGCCGGCCGTCGGCTGCTGTAACACGTCGTTCGCTGATCTTGCACGCCGTGGACTGCTGTAGAAGATCGCTGCGTCGGCGTACAACAGCAGTGCACGACCGACCAGTTCCGCGAACGACGTGTTACAGCCGCGATCGGCGTGGAGGACGAGCGAACGACGTGTTACAGCTCGCCAACGGGCTGGGTCATGCCCCCCAACGCAGCCAGCACATGAGCCCGTGCGTCGGCATCGAGCGGGCTGAGCGAGTCGTCGATGAGGTGGCGGTAGAACTCCTTCTCCGCCAGGTAGGCACGCTTCCCGGTCGCGGTGAGGGCAAGTACGACGGCCCGTCGGTCGGTGGGGTGGCGGCGGCGTTCGAGGTACCCGTCGCGCTCGAGCCGGTCGGCGAGCGAGGTGAGCGTCGAGGGTGAGAGCCGCAGCGACTGGCGGACCGAGACGATCGGGGTCTCGCCGTTGAGACCGAGCTCCTGGATCAGCATGCGGGCGCGGAGGTCGAGGGCGGAGGTCGGCCGGGCGCGGTGCTGGGCCTCGATCACGTGGACCAGGCGCATCAGCCCCTCGATCTCGCGATCGCTGGCTCCCGACCCCTTCTTCGCCATGGCCCGACCCTAGAGGGTCGATCCACCGACCGGCCCGAGGAGGCGGTCGATGGCAGGGCTGCCGAACAGCCCCGACGGATCGAGCCGGCCGCGCAGCTCCGCGAAGTCGTCCCAGCGCGGGTAGAGCCCGCTCAGCTCGGCGGCGCCGAGCGTGTGCCACTTGCCCCAGTGCGGCCGCCCGCCGGCGGCGACGGCCGCCCGCTGCGCCTCGGCCCAGGCGTCCTCGACGTCGACGCCGGGGTAGATGGCCGCGCCGATGCAGGCCGACGGCCGGCCGTACGTCGGGTGCAGCCATGCCGTCTCGGCCGGCGCGATGCGCGTCTCGCAGGGGAACGCATAGGGCAGGCGGGAGCCCTCGATGCTGGCCATCAGCGCACGCACGCTGTCACCGGCGGAGCCCAGCGGCACCGCGAACTCCCACGCGTCGTGGCGCACGAACAGCGGCCGCAGGAACACCTTGTCGTACGTGTCGACCGTGGTCTCGGGCTTGATCCCCTTCGCGAACGCGCGCGACAGCGCGGGCACCAGCCGGGGCGCGCGGCGTGCCACCGTGCCCATCGCCTCGAGCCCGTAGTTGACCTTCACGACGTCGCGGAACCACTCGCCGAGCGCCGACGGCTTGTCGACCGGGTCGCTGGTGCGCTCGGCGGTCCACATCAGCACCTGGTCGATGTAGGGCATGAAGTACAGCCCGATGTGGTCGTGCCGGTCGAGCGTCGGCGGGTCCGCCAGCAGCGCGAACGCCTGCTCCCGGGTGACCACCGAGTCCGACCGCCGCAGGTTGTACGCCGGCACCGCCTGGATCGTGACCGAGACGATGATGCCGAGCGCGCCGAGGCCGACCCGGGCCGCGTCCCACAGGTCGCCACCCTCGTCGGCGGTGCACCGCACGGTCGAGCCGTCGGCGAGCATCAGCTCCAGCGCGACGACCTGCGAGGCGAACGCCGGCATCCGGAGGCCGGTGCCGTGGGTCCCGGTGGAGAGCGCGCCGCCGATGGACTGGCGGTCGATGTCCCCCATGTTCGCGAAGGCCAGGCCGTGCCTGGCCATCTCGGCGCGGATCTCGAAGAGCCGGGCGCCGCCCTGGACGGTCAGCTGCGCCGCGGCCGGATCGACGTCGAGCACCCGGTCGAGCCGATCGAGCGAGACCTGGACCTCCGGCGCGACGGCCACGTCGTTGTAGGAGTGTCCGGCGCCGACGACACGCACGCGCAGACCGTCGGCGACGGCCTCCTCCAGCACCCGGCGGAGCTCGTCGAGGTCCGCCGGCGCGACGGTACGACGCGGGCGCACGCTCACGCGCCGGGAGAAGTTGGTCCACGTGCCGTCGGACGAGACCTCAGCGCCGAGCGCCCGTCGAGAGCCCATCTGCGCCCCTCCCATTTATTACGAATCTCGTAATATCTCTTGTTCGTAACTTCCGAGATGCCTATGATCCGGGTCACGGCATCCCACGTCAAGGAGGCACCGATGGGCATCACGATCGTCAACCCGACGAGCAACGAGGCGGCACCGCGATCGATCGCGCGCACCACCGCGACCGACCTCAGCGGCATGACCGTCGGCTTCCTGAGCAACAGCAAGATGAACGCCGACAAGGTGCTCGAGGGCGTGGCGACCGCGCTCGTGGAGCGCTTCGGCATCACCCCGCGCCTGTACGCCAAGCGGGTGCCGTCGATCGCAGCGACCGACGAGCTGCTCGACCAGATCAAGGACGAGTGCGACGCCGCCGTCGTCGCGATGCTCGACTGCGGCTCGTGCGCCTCGTGGGCCGTGGCGGACATGGCCGCGCTCGCGCAGCGCGGGCTGCCGGTCAGCGGCATGGCGTCGACCCAGTTCGAGGGCTTCTCGCGCCAGGTGCTGGCCATCCAGGGCGCCGAGTCGCTCGGCCTGTCGGTCGTGCAGCACCCCGTCGGCGGCATCGCGCCGCAGGAGGCGTTCGACCGCGTCACGCCCGCGGCCGTCGACGAGGTCGTCGCCGCCCTCACCACCGCCACCAGCCAGGAGGACGCAGCGTGACCGCCACCGACCTGATCGACATCGCCGAGGCGAACGACGAGGACGACGCCGCCGAGCAGCTGCACAAGTGGGGCTGGACCGACGGACTGCCCGTCGTCGTACCCACGCCGGAGCGGGTGGAGCGGTTCCTCGCAGCCGCGACCGCCGACCCCGACGCCAGCCTCGGCCCGATCGCGCCGCGCGGCGCCGAGCTCACCCTGCGCGGGCTCGCGGCCAACGCCGTGATGGCGGGCTGCCTGCCGGCGTACATGCCGGTGCTGGAGGCGGCCGTGGTCGCGATGCAGCAGCCGGACTTCAACCTCTACGGCATGCAGATGACCACGCACCCGTGCGCGCTGATGGTCGTGGTGCAGGGACCGCTGGCCGCCGAGCTCGGCATCGCGTCGGGCGCCGGCTGCATGGGCTCCGGCTTCCGCGCGAACGGCACCATCGGGCGCGCCGTGCGGCTGGTCGCGATGAACATCGGCGGCGCGCGCCCCGGCGAGGGCGAGGTCGCCGGCGACATCGACCGCGCGACCCAGGGCACGCCGGCGAAGTGGTCGTTCTGCTTCGCCGAGAACCGCGCCGACAGCCCGTGGCCCTTCTTCGCGCAGGAGCTCGGCTTCGAGGAGTCCGACGACGTCGTCACGATCGGCGCCGTCGAGGGTCCGCACAACATCAACGACAACCAGTCGACCACCGGCGAGAACCTGCTCAAGACCATCGCCGCGACCATGTCGACCCCGGGCGCGAACACGATCTACCGCGGCGGCGACCAGTTCGTCGTGCTCGGCCCGGAGCACGCACAGGTGCTGCACGACTCCGGCTTCGACCGCCGCGCCGCGCAGGAGTACCTCTTCGAGCACGCGCGCGTGGACGCCACCCGCGTCGGGGCTGAGAAGCTCGAGGAGGCCAGCCTGTGGGGTGGCTACCGGCTCAAGCTCGAGGAGTGGGGCTACCGCGTGCCGATCGCCCGCGCCCCCGAGGACATCCGGCTGATCGTCGCCGGCGGCACGGGCAAGCACTCCGCGTGGATGCCGACGTTCGGCGCGATGTGGAGCTCGACGGTGCGTATCGGCGACCACCGGGTGGCCCCGCTGAACGAGTCCGCGAGCTGGGCGAACGACCTCGAGTCGGAGTGAGGCGCCGGTGAGCATCTGGGCCAACGCCCCCGCCCCACCGACCCTCCCGTCGTACGCCGACGCGGTGGTCGTCGGCGGCGGCCCGGCGGGCTACACCGCGGCGGTCTACCTCGCCCGCGCCTGCCGCAAGCCGGTGGTGCTGGCGGGGACCGCGGCCGGCGGGCAGCTGATGGACACCGGCGTGGTCGAGAACTTCCCGGGCTTCCCCGACGGCATCGACGGACCCGACCTGATGGCACGGATGCGCGAGCAGGCCGAGCGCGCCGGCGCCACGGTCCTCACCCTCGACGCCGAGCGCATCGAGTACGCCGAGACCCATGAGATCGCCACCGCGCAGGGCATGATCCGCACGCGGGCCGTCGTGCTCGCCACCGGCTCGGCACCCCGACGCCTCGGGCTGGCCGGCGAGGCCGACACCGAGGGTGTCGCCTACTGCGCCGTCTGCGAGGCACCGCTGTACGCCGGTCGCGACGTCGTCGTGGTCGGCGGCGGCGACAGCGCGATGGAGGAGGTCCTCGCGGTCGCCAAGCACGCCCGGCGGGTGCATCTGGTGCATCGGCGCGACGCGTTCCGCGCAGCGCCCGTGATGGTCGAGCGGGTCCGGTCGCTGACCAACGTCGAGATCACCACTGGCGCCACGGTCGCCGAGCTGCGCCGTGACTCGGGCCGCCTCACCGGGGTCGCGCTCGACGACGGCACGCTGATCGACGCGCAGGGCCTCTTCGTGGCCGTCGGGCACACCCGCCGCGACGAGCTGCTGCCACCCGGCGGCACCGACGCCGTTCCCGGGCTCTTCGTCGCGGGCGACCTCGCCGACGAGGTCTTCCGCCAGGCCGTGACCGCAGCCGGCTCCGGCTGCGCGGCCGCCCTGACCGCCGACCGCTACCTGGAGGGACTCCGATGACCGGACCGCTGGACGGCGTACGCGTCCTGGATCTGACCCGTGTGGTGATGGGGCCGTTCGCGACCCAGATCCTGGCCGACCAGGGCGCCGACGTCGTGATGATCGAGGCGGCCGAGGGCGACACCAACCGGGTGATGGGGCCGGGACCGGCACCGCAGTTCTCCGGGGTGGCGCTCAACATCCTGCGCAACAAGCGCTCGGTATGCCTCGACCTCAAGAGCCCCGAGCACGCCGAGAGCGTGCGGCGGCTGGTCGCCGGCTGCGACGTGGTCGTGGCGACGATGCGACCGGGCGCGCTGCGCCGGCTCGGGCTCGACTACGACTCGGTGCGTGCGATCAACCCCGAGGTCGTCTACTGCCAGGGCCAGGGCTGGGCGCTCGGGTCCGAGCGCGAGGACGCCCCGGCGTACGACGACATCATCCAGACCGCGACGGGCATCGGCGACATGATGGCGCGGGTCAACGGCACGCCCTCGCTGCTGCCCACGATCATGGCCGACAAGGTGTGCGGCCTCGCGATGGCGCAGGCGGTGACCGCCGCGCTGTTCCAGAAGGAGCGGACCGCCCGGGGGCAGCACGTCGAGGTGCCGATGGTGCAGGCGATGACGGCGTTCGTGCTCGCCGAGCACGGCTCCGGGGCGATCCCCCAGCCGCCCACGCCACAGGGCGACCTGCCGCCGACCGGCTACCCGCGGGTGATGACGCCCGAGCGTCGGCCGCGGCAGACCGCCGACGGCTGGATGCAGATCCTGCCCTACTCGCCGCAGCAGTTCCTGGCGCTGTTCAAGGCTGCCGGCCACGACGAGTTCGACGACGACCCCCGCTTCACCAGCCTCGCCTCGATGATCCGGCACGCCCACGAGGTCTACCCGCTGATGGTCGACGTCGTGAGGCAGCGCACCACCCAGGAGTGGCTGGACTTCTGCGCCGAGGCCGGCATCCCCGCCGTACGCATGGCGACGCTGCAGGACCTGGTCGACGAGCTGCCCCTCGCCGAGCACCCGGTCGCGGGTGCCTACCGGGTGCTGCCGACGACCGCGAACTTCACGGGCACCCCCGCCGCCGTACGACGACCGGCGCCGGGCATCGGCGAGAACACCGCCGAGGCCCTCGCCGAGGGACCGATGTGGATCGACGAGAGGGACGAGGCATGAGTGGCCTGGGCCTGGTGGCCACCGAGCTGACCGAGGAGGAGCGCGCGCTGCAGCAGGAGGTGCGGGCGTGGCTGGACGAGCGGCTGCCCGAGGGCGGCTATCCCCTCGGCCTCGGCATGGTCGGCGCGTACGACCCGCAGTTCTCCCGCGACCTCGGCGCCAAGGGCTGGCTCGGCATGGCCCTCCCCGAGGAGTACGGCGGGGGCGGCCGCACCGCCGTCGAGCGGCTGGTCGTCGTCGAGGAGCTGCTCGCCCGCGGCGCCCCGGTCGGCTTCCACTGGATCGCCGACCGGCAGTCGGGCCCGAGCATCGCGATGCACGGCACCGAGGAGCAGAAGCGGGAGTTCCTGCCGCGGATCGCTCGTGGGGAGATCTCGTTCGCGATCGGGATGTCCGAGCCCGACTCGGGCAGCGACCTGGCCTCGATCCGCTCGCACGCCGAGCCGGTCGAGGCGACAGGCGACCGCCCCGCGGGCTGGATCATCAACGGCAGCAAGATCTGGACCTCCGGCGCGCACCTCGCCGACTTCGTCCTCGGCCTGTTCCGTACCGGCGACGACAAGCACGCCGGCCTGACGCAGTTCATCGTCGAGCGCCCCACCGAGGGCCTGCGGATCGACCCGATCCCGTTCATCGACGGCGAGGAGAACTTCTGCCTGCTCACCTTCGAGGACGTCTTCGTGCCCGACGCCCGCCGGCTCGGCGAGGTCGGCTGGGGCTGGGCGCAGAACCAGGGCGAGCTCGTCCTCGAGCGCGGCGGCGTCGACCGCTGGATGTCGGCGATGCCCGTGCTGGAGCGGTGGGTGCAGCGCGAGCTCACGGCGTCGTCGACCCAGCTGCGCGCCGACCTGGCCGGCATCGTCACGCGCTGCTGGGCCTTCCACGGCATGTCGCTCTCCGTCGCGCGGATGGTCGACGCGGGCGAGCTGCCCAAGACCGAGGCGGCGCTGGTCAAGGACATGGCGACCCGCTTCGAGCAGGAGTGCGTGGAGATCGTCTGCCGCCACCTCGGCCGGATGCCCGATCCCACCTCCGAGGACCCGTTCGAGGCACTGCTCGCGACGGCGGTGCTGGACAACCCGTCCTGGACGCTGCGGGGCGGCACCACCGAGATCCTGCACAACCTGATCGCGAAGGAGCTGAAGCGATGAACCACCCCGCTCGACTCTCGGCCTCCCCCGCTTCGCTCCTCCGCCCGACAATCGATCGGGGACCCCGATGAGCGACCTGGAGCAGATGATCACCAGGCTCTTCACCGACAAGGTGGGGCACGACGTCGTGCTCGCCGCGGACGGTGCGGGGCTGCTCGACGAGCTCTGGAGCGCGGTCGCCGACCTCGGCCTGCCGTGGATCGGGATCGAGGAGTCGGCCGGCGGCTCCGGGGGCGAGGTCGCCGATCTGGTCGCGCTGCTGCATGCGACCGGCCGGTACGCCGTACCGCTGCCGGTGCTGGAGAACCACCTGGCCTGCTGGCTGGTCGCCTCCGCCGGCGGCCGGGTCGAGGCCGGCGCGCCCTGGTCGGTCGCTCCCCCGCAGGACTCGCTCACCGTCACGGACGGCACGGCCACCGGCACCCTGCGCGACGTCGCCTGGGGCGGCTCCGTGGCACGCATCGTGGCGCTCGCCGGGTCCGACCTCGTGGTCCTCGATCCGGCGGACGCGACCACCACCGCCGGGCGCGACCTGGCGGGCCAGCCCCGCGACACCCTCACCTTCGCCGGGGCGTCCGCCGAGGTGCTGCCCGGCACCGTCTCGGCCGACCGGCTCGCCCAGCGCGGGGGTGTGCTGCGGGCCGTGCAGATGGCCGGCGCGATGCAGGCCGTCTACGACCTCACCGACACCTACGTCTACCAGCGCGAGCAGTTCGGGCGTCCGGTCGGCACCTTCCAGCACGTACGCCGCCACCTGGTCTTCCTGGCCCAGATGGCCGTCACGACGCGGGTGAGCGCCGAGCGCGCCGCCGCCGAGCTGGAGTCGGGCCGCGACGCGTCCTTCCCGTCGTACGCCGCCAAGCTGCTCGCGAACCAGAACGCCGCCGTCAGCATCAAGTCCGGACACCAGGCGCACGGTGCGATCGGGATGACTCGGGAGTACCCCTTGCAGGACCTCACCCGCCGCCTCAACGCCTGGCGCGGCGACTGGGGCACCGAGCTCGCGCTGGCCGACCGGATCGGCGCTGCCGTCGTGGCCGGCCGCCGGGTCGCGCGCGTCGCCACCGACGCGGGAGCGCTGGCGGTATGACCGACGTGACCACCACCCACGACGGACACGTCGCCGTCGTCGAGGTCCACCGGCCGCCGGCCAACTTCTTCGACCGCGACGTCCTCGCCGCGATCGCCGACGCCGGCGAGCGGGCGACGACGGACGGCGCCCGCGCGATCGTGCTCTGCTCCGAGGGCAGGCACTTCTGCGCCGGAGCCCAGCTCGCCGACGCGACCGGCGACCTCGACCCACGCGCCTCGGCCGCGAAGGTCTACGAGCAGGCCGAGCGGATCTTCCGGTTGGAGGTTCCGGTCGTCGCCGCCGTCCAGGGCGCCGCCGTCGGCGGTGGCCTCGGTCTCGCCTGCGCCGCCGACTTCCGGGTGGCGTCGACGAGCAGCCGGTTCGAGGCCAACTTCGCGCGGCTCGGCTTCCACTGCGGCTTCGCGCTGAGCCTGAGCCTGCCGCGCATCGTCGGCGCCACCCGCGCCCAGCAGATGCTGCTCACCGGACGCCGCGTCGACGGCGAGGAGGCCGCCGCGATCGGCCTCGCCGACCGGCTCACCGCGCCGCTCGGCGAGCGGGCCGGTGCGGTCGAGCTCGCCCACGAGATCGCCGGCGCCGCGCCGCTGGCGGTGCGCTCGATGCGCGCCACCGCGCGCGCCGACCTGCTCGCCCGCCTGCGCGCAACGCTCGACCACGAGCTGGACGAGCAGGAGCGCCTCTGGCAGACGGAGGACGCCGCCACCGGCGTCACCGCATCGCTCGAACGCCGCGACCCGACCTTCGTCGGGCGCTGAGTCTCGACAAGCTCGACCACCGAAAAAGGGAGAACCAGATGACCCAGCGCGTTGTGATCAGCGGCCTCGCCGACGGCATGGGACGGCAGACCGCCCTGCTGCTCGCGGCCAAGGGCGTCTCCATCGCCGGCTTCGACGTCGATGAGGCGGGCCTGAAGACGCTCGCCGACGAGCTCGACACCTACGGCGTGGAGCACCACCTCGTCCCGCTCGACATCACCGACCGCGCCGGCGTACGCGCCTTCCGCGACGACGTCCTCGCCCGCTTCGGGTACGTCGACACGGTGATGTCCAACGTCGGCATCCCGTTCTTCGGGCCGTTCGAGGAGGTCGACCTCGAGCGGGCGCTGAAGGCCTTCGAGATCAACGTGATCGGTGCGGCGGCGCTGTTCCAGGCGTTCATCCCGGGCATGCGCGAGCGCAGGCAGGGCAAGCTCGTCGCGGTCGCCTCGCTGGTCGGCCGGATCCCGTTCCCCTTCGAGTCGATCTACTCCTCCACCAAGTTCGCGGTCGAGGGCATGGTCCAGTCGCTGAAGTTCGAGGTCGAGCCGTTCGGCATCAAGGTGGCCCTCATCGAGCCGGCCCAGGTCTCGACCGGCTTCGCGAAGAAGGCGCTCAAGCTGCCCGAGCCGACCTCGCCGTACTACGAGCGCGCGATGCGCTTCATCGAGCGCGACAACGAGCTGGTCGAGCAGGCCACCACGCCCGCCGTCGCCGCGGCGAAGATCGCCGCGGTCGTGCTCAGCGACAAGCCGGCGCTGTTCAACCAGGTCGACCGGATGAGCACGCTGTTCTTCTTCCTCAACCAGCACCTGCCGACCAGGGTCCGCGACGCGATCCTGCTCAACCACATGCGGATCAGGGACTGATCAGGCGGACTCCCGCGCCGCCGCGAGGGTGAGCGCGATGTCGATGATCATGTCCTCCTGGCCGCCGACCAGCCGGCGCTCGCCGCACTCCATCAGGATGTCGCGGACGTCGACGCCGTAGCGGGCGGCGGCGTTCTCGGCGTGCCGCAGGAAGCTGGAGTAGACGCCGGCGTACCCGAGGGTGAGGGTCTCGCGGTCGACGCGGACGGGCCGGTCCTGGAGCGGCCGGACGATGTCGTCGGCGGCGTCCTGCAGCTTGAACAGGTCGCAGCCGTGCTCCATGCCGGACAGGTTCGCGACCGCGACGAACGCCTCGATCGGGCAGTTGCCCGCGCCCGCACCGTGCCCGGCCAGCGAGGCGTCGACGCGGTGGACGCCGTTCTCGACCGCGACCACGGAGTTGGCCACCGAGAGCGAGAGGTTCTCGTGGGCGTGGATGCCGATCTCGGTCGCGTCGTCGAGGACGTCGCGGTAGGCCCGCACCCGGTCGCGTACGTCGTTCATGGTCAGCCGGCCGCCGGAGTCGGTGACGTAGACGCAGTGGGCGCCGTACGACTCCATCTTCAGTGCCTGCTTCGCGAGCTCCTCGGGCGGTGCCATGTGGGAGAGCATCAGGAAGCCGGAGACGTCCATGCCGATCTCGCGGGCGGTCTCGATGTGCTGGGCCGAGACGTCGGCCTCGGTGCAGTGCGTGGCCACGCGGACGCTCCGGACGCCCAGGTCGTAGGCGCGCTCGAGCTCGTGGATGGTGCCGACGCCGGGCAGCAGCAGCGTGGTCAGCCGGGCGTTCCTCAGCACCGACGCGGCGGCCTCGATCCACTCCCAGTCGGTGTTCGAGCCGGGGCCGTAGTTGAGCGAGCCGCCGGCGAGGCCGTCGCCGTGCGCGACCTCGATCGCGTCGACGCCGGACTCGTCGAGCGCGACGACGATGCGCTTGACGTCCTCGGGGGTGATCCGGTGCCGGACCGCGTGCATGCCGTCGCGCAGCGTCACGTCCTGGACGAAGATCTTGCTCATGTTCAGGCCTCCTTGGCCGCTGCGATGCGCTCCGCGACCTGCAGGCCGGCCGACGTCATGATGTCGAGGTTGCCGGCGTACGCCGGGAGGTAGTGGCCCGCACCGGTGACCTGCAGGAACACCGAGACCTGGTGGGTCGGACGCTCCGCGCCCGGCTCGAGGAGCGTGTGGACCGGCTGGTCCTCGGGGATCTCGGTGACCTGGACCTGCTGGACCAGGCGATAGCCCGGGACGTACGCCGCCACGTCGGCCACCATCTTCTCCACGCTCGCCCGCACCTGCTCGATGACGGCGTCACGGTCGGTGCCCGCCGACGCGAGGTCGACCAGCGCGAAGACGGTGTCGCGCATCATGAGCGGCGGCTCGGCCGGGTTGAGGATGATGACCGCCTTGCCGCGCTTCGCGCCACCCACGCCGGTGATCGCCGCGGACGTGGTCTCGGTGAACTCGTCGATGTTCGCGCGCGTGCCCGGGCCGGCGCTCTTGGACGCGATGGAGGCCACGATCTCGGCGTACTCGACGGGGACGACGCGGGCGATCGCCGCGACGACCGGGATGGTCGCCTGACCGCCGCAGGTCACCATGTTCACGTTGGGCGCGTCGAGGTGGTCCTCGAGGTTGACCGCCGGTACGACGTACGGCCCGATCGCCGCGGGGGTCAGGTCGATCATCCGCTTGCCGAGCGGCATCAGCTTGGCGGCGTTGGCCTCGTGGGCCTTGGCCGAGGTGGCGTCGAAGACGATGTCGATCTCGTCGAAGCCGGGCATCGCGATCAGCCCGTCGACACCCTCGTGGGTGGTCGGGATGCCGAGGTCGCGCGCCCGCGCGAGCCCCTCCGAGGCCGGGTCGATGCCGACGACGGCACCCATCTCGACGTGCTTCGCGTTCTGGACGACCTTGATCATCAGGTCGGTGCCGATGTTGCCCGACCCGATGATCGCGACCCTTGTCCTGCCGGTCCTGCTCATGACTCTCCCTCGAGGGTGAAGGTGACGGCGCCGAGTCCGGAGACCGACGCGGTGACGGTGCTGCCGGGCGCGACCGGCCGCATCGGGCCGAGCGCTCCGGACAGGACGACCTGCCCCGCGCGCAGCGGGGATCCGAGCTCGCGCGCCTGCCGAGCGAGCCAGACCACCGCGGCGACGGGGTCGCCCATGCAGGCCGCACCCGTGCCTGTGGAGACCTCGACGCCGTCGATCTCCATCGACATGGTGACGGCGGCGGTGTCGAGGCCGGCGAGCGCGACGCAGTCGGTGCCGAGCACGTAGGCGCCCGACGAGGCGTTGTCGGCGACCGTGTCGCCGAAGGTGATGTCCCAGCCGGCGATCCGGCTGCCGCAGATCTCGATGGCGGCGACGGCGTACGCGATCGCGCGGCGCACCTGCGCCGCGTCGAGGTCGCCCTCGGCGAGATCCGCCCCGAGCACGAACGCGACCTCCGCCTCGGCCCGCGGCTGCAGGACCGCGGTCGCGGGGACCACCTGGCCGTCGTCGTACGCCATGTCGTCGAGGAGCACGCCGAAGTCGGGCTGGTCGACACCCAGCTGCTGCTGGACCGCGACGGACGTCAACCCGATCTTGCGACCCACGATCCGCGCACCGGCGGCCAGCCGTGCCTCGACGTTGGCCTGCTGCACGGCGTACGCGGCGGCGATGTCGTCGCTGCCGATGAGGTCGCGCACGGGTGCGCACGGCTCACCGCCCTCGGCGGCGGCACGCAGCCGGTCCGCCGCGGCGGCGACCGTCGCGGCGGAGGACGTGACGTGGCTGGTCAATCTCACTCCCGGGAGGTGGTCCTCCTGCCCGGCTGCACGGGGGAGCAGTCGGGCAGGAGGAGGTCGGTCAGTGGTGCAGGACGAAGTCCGTCACCAGGCGGTTGAACTCGTCGGCGTGCTCGAGCTGGGCCCAGTGGCCGCACCGGTTGATCAGGTGCACCCGGCTGTCGGCGATCCGGGCGGCCGCGAAGAGCGTGCCCTCGAAGGTCACGACGCGGTCGTCGCGCCCGTGGATGAGCAGCGCCGGGGCCTTGATCTCGGCGAGCCGGTCGAGGTCCGCCCAGATCGGGATCGGGCCGCGGATGCCTGCCTTGGCGACGTTCGCGAGGTGCTGCGGACGCTGCGACGCCGCGTCGGAGCGCTGCTGGCAGAGCTCCGGCGTCGCGAACCGCTCGACGTCGAAGACCATGATCTCGACCAGACGACGCATCGCCTCGGGGCTGTAGTCGGAGTAGCCCTGGTACATGATCTTGATGCCCTCGCTCGGCCCGGTGGCGCCGAAGAGGAACGGCTTGAGCTGCAGCGGCGCGCCCATCGTGATCAGGTGGGTCACCCGCTCCGGGCGCTCGATCGCCATCCGGATCGAGGTGTGGCCGCCCATCGAGTTGCCGACGAACGCGGCCCTCTCGATGCCGATGGCGTCCATCAGCTGGCAGACCGCGTCGAGCGGCTCGTAGCTGAGGAAGTCGACCTCGGACGAGCCACCCCAGCCCGGCAGGTCGACCGCGATCACGCGCAGGCCGGCGTCGGCGAGCGCGCCGATGTTCGGGTTGTAGTTGCTCCACCCGGTCGCGCCCGGACCACCACCGTGGATCAGGATGACCGGCTTGCCGTCGGCCGGGCCGGCCTCGTTGTAGTGGATGACGAAGTCGGCCGTGGCGACGTCCTTGGCGACGTCGGCCTCGGTGAGCGCCATCAGAGCGCACCCTCGGGGCCGCCCGGGCCGGGAGCCGGCATCGGGTCGCTCTCGATCCCGGCCTGCAGCCAGGCGACCTCGGCCTGCATCGGGTGGTGGCCCCAGTTGTTCAGCTTGTCGAGGGTCTTGACCTCCCACGTGTCGTCGTCGATCAGCAGGCCACCCCAGCCGTACTCGACGGCGAAGCCCGACGGCGTCTTGACGTAGAAGCTGAACATGTTGTCGTTCGGGTGCATGCCGAGCGTCATCTCGAAGGGCTGGCCGGCCTGCAGGCAGCGGTCCCAGGCCATGCCGACGTCGCGGATGTCGTCCACCTCGACCATGAAGTGGTGGGTCTTCTTCGGGTGCGGCATGTCGCCGAACGCGACGCTGTGGTGGCGCGGGTTGCAGTGCAGGAAGATCAGGTCGGCGACGATGCCGGGAGCGAGCTCCTCGATGATGATGTCGCTGATCCGGAAGCCCAGCAGGCCCTGGTAGAACGCCAGGTAGTCCTCGCGGCTGACGCCCTTGGAGAGCAGCACCTGGTGGCCGGCGCCGCCGGTGCCGGTGACGAAGTGGCCGAGCAGGCTGGCGCTGTGGAACGGCTCGTCGGCGTCGGCCAGGCCGACCACGAGCTCGAGCTCGTTGCCCATCGGGTCGGTGACGACGACGAGACGGTCCACCTTGCGCGCGGCGGCGAGGGCGGCGTCGCCCTCGGTGACCTCGACGCCCGCCTCGGTCAGCTTGGCGACGAGGGCGTCGAGCGAGTGGTTCGACTCGACCTCGTAGCCGCTGCGGACCAGGTCGTCGGCCGGGCCCTCGGTGACCACCCAGCGGTGCGCCTTCTCGTCGGTGCGCAGCGTGAAGCCGTTGTCGAGCTTCTCGCCGAGCTGCATGCCCAGCAGGGTCACGCCGAAGTGCTCCCAGTCGGAGAGGTCGGAGACCTCGTAGACGACGTAGGCGAGCTCCTTGACTCCAGTCATGTCGGTTCCTTGTCGCTAGAAGTTGATCGGGTCGCTAGAAGATCATCGGGTCGCTAGAAGTTGATCGAGCTTGTCGAGATCAGAGGGTCGGGACGCCGAGGCCGGTCTTGTCGGCCGCCGCCACGAACTTGTCGGGGCGCACGGCGACCACCTGGACGCCGTACCGGGCGAACCAGGGCAGGAGGACCTCGTCGAGGTCGACGAGGTCGTCGGGGCCCTGGGTGAAGGACGTCTTGGGCCGCACCGCGCGGTACGACGCACCCAGCGCGTCCCACGCTGCCCGCTCCTCGTCGCTCAGCAGAGTGGTCGGGTCGACGTCGGCGCCGAGCAGGACGAAGTCGTGGCCGACGAGGTCGTCGAAGCGCGCCATCGTGCCGACGGCGTCGCCCACGACCGGCTGCGGCAGCATGCGGCCGATGACGCTGCCGTCGCCCTGCTCGCCGGCGATCCAGCCGGCGTCGAGCACCGGCGGGGCGATGAGCGGCGGCTCGAACGGGGTGACGGTGTTCTCGGGCACGGCGTTCATCGCGGCCATCTCCTCCGGCGTGGCCTCCTGCTTGATGACCCGGCCGAGCCCGACCGCGAGGCCGGTGAAGAACTCGACGTTGGGGCGGCGCTCGACCTCGTAGGTGTCCAGCCACGCCTCGGGCAGCTCGCCGCGCAGCACGCGCGCCAGCTTCCAGCCGAGGTTGTGCACGTCGCGCATGCCGGACTGCATCCCGGCACCGGCCCACGGCGGCATCAGGTGCGCGGCGTCGCCGGCCAGGAAGACCCGGCCCTCGCGCCAGCGGTCGGCGGACCGCACGTGGTGGCGGTAGAACGCCCACTGGTGGATGTCGACGTCCTCGCGGGTCTTGCCCATCGCCTCGAGCAGCGGCCAGACCTGCTCCTCGGTGGCGAAGTCGGCCTCGGTCTCGCCGGCCTTGAGCGGGATCTCCCACCGGTGGTTGCCGGCGGACAGCGCGATGTCGACGACCGGACGCTCGCCGTCGGTCCAGAAGGTCAGGAAGTCGCGGTCGGGCCACCAGCGCTTGGCATGGCAGTCGATGACGATCCACTGGGTGGGCACGGTGTCGCCGTGCATCTCGATGCCGAGCGCCTTGCGCACCGGGCTGGAGCCGCCGTCGGCGGCGATCGCGTAGCGGGCCCGGGTCGTGGTCTCCTCGCCCGTCTCGCGGTCGCGGGACGTGACGGTCACGCCGTCGGCGTCCTGCTCGATGCCGATCACCTCGGCGCCGAAGCGCACCTCGAGACCGTCGAGCTCGTCGGCGCAGCGACGCAGCTCGGCCTCCATCGTGGGCTGGTAGATGTTGTAGAACCGCGGCTTGGTGTTGCGGGTGCCGAGCGAGGACGGCGGGTGCTCGACGCGCATGACCTCCTGGCCGTCGTACGTCACCCAGCGCAGGGCGCGCTGGGGCTCGATGACCTTCTCGATCCGCTCGTCGATCCC
This sequence comes from Nocardioidaceae bacterium, assembly GCA_009780515.1. Classification (GTDB taxonomy): domain Bacteria; phylum Actinomycetota; class Actinomycetes; order Propionibacteriales; family Nocardioidaceae; genus Nocardioides. The sequence goes on from WQZX01000010.1 coordinate 44,215, forward strand.
CAGCTCCTGGAGGATCCGCATGGTCCAGTCGTTGATCGTGACGGCCCGGGCGCGGGAGTAGATGTCGGTGTCGCGCTCGAAGGCGATCACGCTCGCGCCCTTGGCCGCCAGGGTCAGCGCCCCGATCAGGCCGGTCGGGCCGTAACCGATGATCGCGACGTCGGCGTCGTGGTGCTGCGTCATGGCGTACGTCCTTGCTCGAAGTTTTGGACCGATCGTTCCGTCCAATCGAGACCAGGGTCACACGAGACCGACATCGCGTCAAGGGCTCTCAGCAAAAGTTCACCGACGTCGGGGTCCGACGTACGCCGCCCGTAGACTCCGGCGCATGACTGAGGCGCCGACCGGCAACCGACGCGGCCGACGCTCGCGGGAGGAGCTCCTCGAGGGGGCCGCTCGACTCTTCGCCGAGCGCGGGTACGCCGGCACCTCGGTCGCCGCCCTCAGCGACGCCACCGGCCTGCCGAAGTCGGCGATCTACCACCACTTCCACTCCAAGGGCGGCGTGCTGTCTGCGGTGATGGAGCGCGGCCTCAACGACTTCTTCGAGGCGATGCGCGCCGCCCACGCGGAGCCGCCCGAGGACGGCACCCACCGCGAGCGGATGGCCTGGTTCCTCAAGCGGACCAGCGAGGTCTTCATGGCGCGCCAGGAGTTCCTCCGGCTGCACATGATCCTGATCCTCAGCGCCGAGGCGGCCGACGTCGAGGTCGCCGACACGATCGCCAAGGTCCGCGACGACGGCCGGGTCCACATGCACCGGATGATCGAGGAGTCCTTCCGCGACGAGGGCCCCGAGGTCGCGAAGGCGGTCGCCGACGAGCTCGACTACTTCGGCATCGCCGGCTTCGACGGAGCCTTCATCGCGATGCAGGCCGACCCGGCGCGCGACATCGTCAAGGCCAACGAGCAGCTCGCCGACGCGATGGTGCTGCTCGGCGAGGGCATCGTCGCCCGCCTGCGGGCCGCCGAGCCCAAGGCCCGCCGCAGGCGCTGACCGGCCGCTCGGGTCAGGCGGCGGCGTACATCTTGGCGCGACGCCGGCTGAGGACCTCCCCGGAGATGACCACCACCAGGGAGATCAGCAGCATCATCGTGCCGATCACGTTGACCTGCATCGGCACGCCGCGCTGCGCAGCACCCCAGATGTACATCGGGAAGGTGACGGTCTGGCCGGCGTTGAGGTTGGTGATGATGAAGTCGTCGAAGGACAGGCTGAACGACAGCAGCGCCGCGCCGAGCACGCCGGGGAAGACCAGCGGGAAGGTCACCCGCCAGAACGTCTGCGCGGGCGTGGCGTAGAGGTCCATCGCCGCCTGCTCGAGGTTCTCGTCGAGGCCCGCCAGGCGGGACTTCACGGTCACGACGACGAAGCTCAGGCAGAACATCACGTGGGCGATGAGAATCGTCCAGAAGCCGAGCTGGCCGCCGAAGCCGCTGGCGACGAACAGCGCCAGCAGCGAGGAGCCCATCACGATCTCGGGCGAGGCCATCGGCAGGAACAGGATCATGTTCATCGCGCCGCGGCCGTGGAAGTCGTGGCGTACCAGCGCGAACGCGCCCATCGTCCCGATGACCGTCGCGATCAGGGTGGCCAGCAGGCCGAGCCAGACGCTGATCATCACCGAGTGGCACAGCCCGGAGGGATCGCACAGCCCCGTCCAGTTGTGCCACGTGAAGGACTGGAACCGGTAGAGGTTGCGGTGCTTGCTGCTGTCGTTGAACGACATCAGCACGACGACCGCGTTCGGGATGTACATGTAGAGCAGGACCAGCAGGCCCAGGATCAGGACGATGTTGCGGCGGATCCAGCTCACCACCGGTCACCTCGCTTCGTTCCCGCGCGCACGGCCTCGAGGGCCGGGTCCGTTGTCACCTTCCGCGCCGAGGCGGCCGTCCGCGCGCTCACAGGAGCTCCTCCGTCCCGGACTTGCGGACGTAGAACACGACCAGCGCCAGGATGATCACCATCAGGATCACCGACAGCGCACCAGCGGCGGCGTAGTCACCGGTCGTCGTGAAAAGGTCCTGGATGACGTTGCCGACCATCCGCTGGTTGGGGCTGCCGAGCAGCGCCGCGTTGATGTAGTCGCCGGCCGCCGGGATGAAGGTCAGCAGCGTTCCACCGACGACGCCCGGCATGGACAGCGGCAGCGTGACCTTGCCGAAGGCGCGGATCGGAGAGGCGTAGAGGTCGCCGGCCGCCTCGATCAGGCGCCCGTCGACCTTCTCCAGCGACGCGTAGATCGGCAGCACCATGAACGGCAGGAAGTTGTAGGTGATGCCGGCGATGACTGCGACAGGCGTGGCCAGCAGGCGGCCGTTGCTGCCGAGGACGTGCACCGCCTGGAGGGTGTTCACCACCCAGCCGTTGTCGCCGAGGATCAGCTTCCACGACAGCGTGCGCAGCAGGAAGCTGGTGAAGAACGGCGCGACGACGAGGACGAGCAGCACGTTCTTCCAGCGCCCCGCCTTCATCGCGATCGCGTAGGCCAGCACGTAGCCGATCACCAGGCAGATCGCGGTCGCCACGCCGGCGTACCAGAGCGAGCGGAGCAGCGGCCCGTGGTAGTCGCTCAGCGCGTGCCAGAAGTTCGCGAAGTGGTAGGTGACCTTGTAGCCGGTCAGCACCGAGCCGTTCGGGTCGAAGAGCGAGTTCGCGAGCAGCGAGTAGAACGGTACGACGAAGAACAGGCCCAGCCACACCGCGGCGGGAAGGATCAGCACGTAGCCCGTGAGGCTGCGCCTCTTGCCCGCGTCGGGCGCGACGACCGGAGCCGGCGTCTCGGTCACCTCGGTCGCTGCCATCAGGCGTCCTCGCGTCCGGCCCCGACGTCCTGGCTCGCATCGAGCAGGAAGGAGAACTCCGGTCGCCACGAGACGTCGACCTTGGTGCCGGGCGCCATCACGCCGCGCCTGCCGGTGTTCTGCTCGAAGGCCAGCATCTCCTGCCCCCACGGCATCTTGACGACGTACTGCGTCGAGACGCCGATGAAGCTGGCGTCGACGATGACCGCGTCGCGCATGTGGTTGCCCGGGGCGTCGATCTCCTCGCCCTGGGGCGCGACCAGCACCTTCTCGGGCCTGATGCCCACCCAGCCGGCGCCGGACGTGGAGTGCGCACGCTGCCTCGGCACCGAGACCTTGGTGCCCTGCATGTCCACCACGACGCTGTCGCCGTCGGCGCCCAGGATCTTGCCGCCGACCAGGTTCGACTGGCCGAGGAAGTTGGCCACGAACGTCGTGCGCGGGTTGTCGTAGAGCTCGGCCGGGCTGCCCATCTGCTCGATGACGCCGGCGTTCATGACCGCGATGGTGTCGGCCATGGTCATGGCCTCCTCCTGGTCGTGGGTGACGTGCACGAACGTCAGTCCGACCTCGGTCTGGATCCGCTTCAGCTCCAGCTGCATCGCCCGCCTCAGCTTGAGGTCGAGGGCGCCCAGCGGCTCGTCGAGCAGAAGCACCTCGGGCCGGTTGATCAGCGCCCGCGCGAGCGCGACGCGCTGCTGCTGGCCGCCGGAGAGCTGGGCCGGCTTCTTGGCCGCCTGCTCGGTCAGCTCGGTGAGCTGGAGGATCTCCTGCACCTGCGGGTGGGTCTGCTTGACCCCCCGGCGCTTGAGGCCGAACGCGACGTTCTCGAAGATCGTGAGGTGCGGGAACAGCGCGTAGTTCTGGAAGACGGTGTTGATCGGACGCCGGTAGGGCTTGGTCCGGGTGATGTCGTGACCACCCAGCGCGATGGTCCCCGACGTGGGCTGCTCGAGCCCGGCGACCATCCGCAGGGTCGTGGTCTTGCCGCACCCGGACGGGCCGAGCAGCGCGAAGAAGCTGCCCTGGGGGACCACGAGGTCCAGCGACTTCACGGCGGTGAAGGACGCGAACTCCTTGGTCAGCTGCGTCAGCTCGAGATCGCGCCCCTCCGACGTACCACCGGCGGCTGGGCTAGGCACCTGCGACATCGTTGAACTCTCCTTCGAACAGCCGGACCTGGGGCTCGGTCATGCCCATGAAGCTGTGGGTCTGCTTGAGGTAGTCGGGCGTCGGGAAGATCAGCGGGTTGTCCACCAGGCTCTTGTCGATCTTCTCCATGGCCTGCTGTGCGCCCTCGACCGGGCAGACGTAGTTCACGTACGCCGCGAGCTGCGCCGCCACCGCCGGCTCGTAGTAGTAGTTGATCCACTTCTCCGCATTGGCCTTGTGGGCGGCCAGGTTGGGGATCAGCATGTTGTCCGACCAGATCATCATTCCCTCCTCAGGCACGACGAACTCGATGTTGCTGTAGCTCGCCACGTCGCCGGACCAGGCAAAGCATGCGAGGACGTTGCCCGCGAGGAGGTCGTTCACGTACTCGTTGCCGGTGAAGGCGCGGATCTGCCCGGAGTCCCGGGCCTTCTTGACCTTCTCGACACCCTGCTCGAAGTCGCTGTTGGAGAAGCTCGACGGGTCCTTGCCGTCGCTGAGCAGGACCAGGCCCATCGTGTCCGGCATCTCGGCGAGCAGCGTCACACGACCCCTCAGATCGCTGCGAGTCAGGAGCTCGTCGACGGTACGGACCTCCTGCTTGACCAGCTTCTTGTTGTAGGCGATGCCGGCGAAGCCGCTCTGCCAGGGCGCGGAGTACTCCCGCTTGGGGTCCCAGTTGACGTGCCTCAACGACGACAGCAGGTTCTTGTCCAGGTTGGGCACGCTGCCCGGGTCGTGCTTCTGGATCCAGCCCATCTTGATCATCCGGGCCGCCATCCAGTCGGTCAGCACGAACAGGTCGCGCTTGGTCGTCTGGCAGGAGCCGAGCTGGTTGACCACCTTGCCGAAGAACTCGACGTTGTCGTTGACGTCCTCGTTGTAGGTGACGTTGATGCCGTACCTCTTCTCGAAGTCCGTCATCGTCGACTGCCGCTTCTTGGTGTCCTGGTCGATGTAGATCGGCCAGTTCGAGACGTCCAGGCTGTGGTCGACGTTCGAGAGGTCGCGGGTCGTGCAGGTGTTGGGGTTCTGCGTGCGGTCGGGCGTCGAGAACAGCGGGAGGACGCCGAGGCTGGCCGCTGCGAAGGCGCCGGCTCCCACTCCCTTGAGCACGCCGCGGCGCGTCGGCGCCGAGCGCCTTGCGGGCTGCTCAGGGGACATGCGTCATCTCCTCCGGTCGCTTTGCGGGCATTGGGGGATGCTGCCATCCCCGACCCGTCATGGCAAGGGAATCGGTGGTCATGAAACAGGATCGCAACGAAATCCGCGATCTGAGCACCTCTTGAGCACGGAACCTGAACATGGGAGCATGCCCCGCATGACCGAAGTCCGAGCGACGACCGTGCTCGATCCGGTGTCCAAGGCCATCGTCGAGCAGCTCCAGCAGGACGGCCGCCGCTCGTACGCCGCCATCGGCAAGGTGGTGGGGCTGTCGGAGGCCGCCGTACGCCAGCGGGTGCAGCGCCTGGTGGAGGCCGGCGTGATGCAGATCGTCGCCGTGACCGACCCGATGGAGCTCGGCTTCGCCCGCCAGGCGATGGTCGGCGTCAAGGTCACCGGCCCGGTGCCGCCGATCGCGGACAAGATCGCCGACCTGCCCGAGGTCGACTACGTCGTCATGACCGCCGGCAGCTTCGACGTGCTGGTCGAGCTGGTCGCGGAGTCCGACGAGCGGCTGCTCGACATCGTCTCCAGCGGCATCCGCGCGATCGACGGCGTGCTGGCCACCGAGACCTTCATGTACCTCGGCCTGCGCAAGCAGACCTACTCCTGGGGCGTCCGCTAACCGCCCGTCAGGCCTGCCCGGCCCGGACTCCCGGCACGGGGATGACCTCGTCCGGCGCCCACTCGGTGCAGACCGTGCCGGTGTAGATCGTCGGCATGCAGCGGTTGCAGTGGATGCAGATGCCCTCGGTGGTGCGACCCTGCTGGATGCGCAGGAGCAGGTCCGGCTCGCGCAGCAGCGCGCGGCCCATGGCGACCAGCTCGAAGCCGTCGTCCATCGCCTGCTGCATCGTGGCGAGCGAGTTGACCCCGCCCAGGAAGGCCAGCGGCATCGAGAGGGTCCTGCGGAACTCCAAGGACTTGGGCCGGAAGTACGCCTCCTCCCACGGATAGGCCTTCATGAAGCTGCGACCGACTGGCGTCCTCATGCCGAAGCGGACCACCGGTGGCATGTTCGCGGCGAACTCGTCGACCGGCGCCCCGCCGCGGAAGAGGTACATCGGGTTCATCAGCGAGGAGCCGCCGGACAGCTGCAGCGCGTCGAGGTGGCCGTCGGCCTCCAGCAGCTGCGCGAACGCCAGACCGTCCTCGGTCGTGACGCCGCCCTTGAAGCCGTCGCTGACCGAGACCTTCGCGGTGACCGCGACCTGGTCACCGACCTCCTCCCGCACCACACGCGCGATCTGCCGGGCGAGCTTGGCTCGGTTCTCCAGCGGCCCGCCCCAGCGGTCCTTGCGGCGGTTGAGACCGGGCGCGAGGAACGACGAGAGCAGGTAGCTGTGCGCCATGTGCAGCTCGATCACGTCGAAGCCGGCACGGACGAGGGTGCGGGCACCGTCGACGTACGCTCGGGTGACGCGGGTGAGGTCGGCCTCGGTCGCGGTGCGGATCATCTGCATCGACAGCGGGCTGGGCATCCGGCTGGCCGCGATCGCGTGCACGCCGTTGGAGCGTCCGTTGGCGACGGGGCCGGCGTGACCGACCTGGCCGGCGATCTTCGCACCGGCCTCGTGCACCGCGTCGGCGAGGCGGGTCAGGCCGAACAGCGAGTGCTCGCCGAGGACGATGCACTCCTTGTGGGTGCGGCCCTCGGGCGCGACCGCCAGGTAGGCGACCGTGGTCAGCCCGACGCCGCCACGCGCGGGCGCCACGTGGTAGTCGATCAGCTCGTCGGTGACCACGCCTTCCGGCGTACGACCCTCGAAGGTGGCGGCCTTGACCGTCCGGTTGCGGAGCCGCACCGGCCCGAGGTCGTAGGGGCTGAAGACGTCGGCTGCCACGGTCGAACTCTAGCCGACGGTGGAACACGTTCTACCTCTCGCCCCGCGCACCGCGACCGCCTAGGCTGCGATGCATGGCGAAGACCCTGTGGAGGGATCGCAACGATGCCCTCGACCCGGAGACGGACTACGTCGAGATCGTCCAGAACCTCACGCTCTACGAGTTCCCGTGGGACATCACCCAGGCGCTGAGCTTCGCCCTGTTCCGCACGTACGCCGTGCCGTCGATCGGCCGGCTGCTCGACGAGACCGGCGAGTTCACGACCGCCTGCCAGAAGCGGTACGACGACACCGCCCTGCTGCTCGAGGCTCCGTTCGTGCACGGCCTGGACAGCGACGAGGGCCGCACCGCCATCCGCCGCGTCAACCAGATGCACCGGATGTACGACATCGGCAACGAGGACCTGCGCTACGTCCTGTCGACCTTCGTGGTGGTGCCGAAGCGGTGGCTGGACGCCTACGGCTGGCGGCCGTTGAGCGAGAACGAGCTCCGCGCGACCGTCGCCTACTACCGCGCCCTCGGCCGGCGGATGGGCATCAAGGACGTCCCGGAGACCTACGACGGGTTCATGCACCTGATGGACGACTACGAGCGCGCCCACTTCGCCTTCGACGAGGGCGCCCGCCGGGTCGCCGACGCCACCCTGAGCCTGCTCGGCACCTTCTACCCCGGCCCGCTGCAGGGGCCTGTCGAGCGGTTCAGCCGTGCCTTCATGGACCGCCCGCTCCTCGACGCGTTCAGGTACGACGACCCGGGCCCGCGCGTGCGTCGGGCGGTCCGCGTCGCCATGGCCGCTCGGGCCCGGGCCTTGCGGCACTGGCCCTCGAAGCGCCGGCCGAGGTTCCTCGCCGACATGCCGAGGATCAAGAGCTATCCCGATGGGTATGCGCTCGACCGGCTGGGGAGCTTCTCGCCGTACGCGCGCGGGTGTCCGGTAGCAGCCGAGTGACCTCCGATCACGGGTAGGTACCGACGGCGAACCGCCGAGGCGCCGACCACACGAGGACGGCCCACCCCGCCAGCACGACGCCGACGAAGGCGTAGAGCGTCCATCCGGGGGCAACGCGCATCACGTGGTGAACCGGCTCGAGGTCCGGCACTCGGTTGCCGACGAAGGGCATGCCGCCGATCCAGATGGCGCCGACGACCCAGGCGATCCGGTGTGACACGCCCGCGACGGCGACCGTTGCCGCGACGGCGACCGCGACCCCGGCGCTGACATCGCCGTGGGGAACCGTCATCGCGAGTGGCGTCCCGGCCACCAGGCACGCCGTCAGCAGCATGACCAGCCAAGCGACCACGGCCACCCTCACCCGCCAGGGCCGCGGGATTCCACCCATGGCGTGCTGACGCGGGCTCAGACCGACGCTGGCGATCAAGGCGACCACTCCTGGCACCAGGAAGAACGCCGGGAAGGGCAGCGCACCGCCGGTGAGAGAGGGGACCTGGACGCTCCGGATCACCACGCCGACCGCTGCCACGACGACCAGCGCGACGCCGACAGGCAGCGCGCTGTGCGCGACGAGCCACGCGCGAACGGCCGAGCGGATCACTTCTTCGCAGCCATCGTCGGCAGCTGGACCGCAGCCAGTCGGCAGGTCCTCAGCCGGTCATAGGTCGTTCGCACCCAGCCGTCCTGCTGGTCCGAGGACGCGTGGTGCAGCCAGTCGTACTCGCGGTCCGTCGCGATATCCGGTCGATGTCCGGTGTGGACCAACAGCCAGTCCTTGATGAACCACTGCGCGTCGAAGACCCGATCGGCGGGCGGATGGTTGAGCGACTCGAAGGCAGGACACGCCCCCGGATCCGTCAGGAGTCCTGCCGCCTCACCGGGGCCGAAGGTGCCGCCGATGTCGAAGAAGATCGCGCCCGCACGGGGCACACGTCTGCTACCGGCGTAGAGCTCGGCGAACCGCGACGGCAGTCTGACGCCGACCATCTGAAGCTGACGGAGGTCCGGCTCGATGGCCGCCCGCACCCGAGTCGCGATCCAGCCATGCTCGGGGGCGACACAGACGACCGGCGACCTCCCGACGCACGCGGTCGCCACGGCCTGCGGGCTCTCCACCACCTCCCCACGCAGCAGATCGGTGCCGACCAGGCTCGAGGCCACCACCACCACGACCGTGACGACCGCGGCCGAGCCGACGTCCCGTGGCGACCGTCGTACGAGCGCCGCCGGGAGCAGGCAAGCCAGTGCGGTCACAGCGAGCACCCCGACGGTCTGCTCGAGCAGATAGGTGGCATCCCAGTCGAACCCCGCGAGGCTGGGAGAGTCCGGGCCCTGGTCGAGCAGACCTGGTACCCACCCCTCGCCCATCGCCTCCCAGATCCCGAACAGCAGCGGTCCGACCAGCACCACGGTCAGCCAGTACGGCAGCAGCCTGCCGGCGGCCGCGCCGATCGCCGAGTAGCAGGCGAGCGCCACCGGCGCCATCAGGAAGGCCGGCCACAGCCCACCGAGATCGGCCGAGCCGACGCGCACCGCGGTCGCGATCGAGGTGCCGACGAGCATCACCGTCCAGGCCAGCATCGCCCACGCCCACGCCAGCGCTCCGGCACGCGCGACACTCAGGAACGGTCGCCGGCCGGCCGCGACCAGGGTCGCGAGGCGCTGCTGCTGGAAGGCCGCCCAGGCCGCGACGCAGGCGATGAACGGGCCGAGGAGGAACGGCGCGATCATGAGCTGGCTGGCGGCGGTCTTCCACTCCCCCCGCCAGTCGAGGCCCCAGCCGAACACCACGGCCGCGACGATGCCGAGATCGACGGCGGCGGACCACGCCACCGCACGCAGCGTCACGCGGCCACGTCCTGTCGCAGCTGCAGGAAGGCGGCCTCGAGCACCGAGATGCCGTCGGCCGCCAACGGGCTGCGCTCGCCGATCTCCGTCATCTCCGCGACCGTGCCGTCGAACCGGATCGCGCCCCGCTCCAGCATCAGCACCCGGTCGGCGATCAGGCCGAGGTCGTCCATGTCGTGGCTGCTCACCACGACTGCGGCCTCCTCGCCGATCCGCTTGATCAGCTTGCGCACGCCCGCGCGCTGCTCCGGGTCGAGACCCTCGGTCGGCTCATCGAGCAGAAGCAGCCGTGGGTCGCCGAGCAACGCCTGCGCCAGGTTGGCGCGACGCAGCATGCCGCCGGAGAGCTGACCGAGCTTGGCCGTGCTCCGATCCGACAGGTCGACCCGCTCCAGCACGGCGCCCACCTGCTCGACCCAGGTCCGGCGGGGCAGCGCGCGGAGCCAGCAGCAGTAGTGCAGGAAGTCGTCGAGGCGCATCCGCGGGTGAGGGTCGAACCGCTGGGGCATCAGGGCGACGGCACCCTCACCGGCCATCGCGAACGTGCCGGACGTCGGAGCCAACGCCCCGGCCGCGATGTTGAGCAGCGTCGACTTCCCGGCGCCGTTGACGCCGACCAGTCCGGTGACTCCGGCCCCGATCTCGATGGTCACCCCGCTCAGCGCCTCGACGGCGCCGTACCGACGAGCCAGCCCGGATGCCGCCGCGATCACCGACGGAGGCGACGCTCCGCCCTCTGCCATCTCCTGTCCCCGCTCAGAAACCGAAGCTCTTCACGACATGGGCCGAGCACCAGTCCGGCCTGAAGTAACGCCGATCCAGGCACACCTTGATGTAGCCACGCGCTGCACTCTCACCCGGATCGAGATCGCGCGCACGGAAGTGCTTCTCCCAGTGAGGCCTGGTGCCTGTCGTCCGCGCGCTCTGCTTCTTCACATCCGGCCACCAGCACGACCCGTAGGACCGGGGGTCACCGCACTCGCCGATCTTCGCTGCCGGCCCGTCCCAGTAGAACTGGGTCTCGACGTACACCCCGTGCCCGTTCTCTGTTCCGGGATGGATGTCGTACTCCCAGGCCATGCTGTGCGCGGACTCGCTGCGGTACTTGTAGAAGTTGCCGTACGCCTTCGCGTAGCGCGTGCCGTCATGGACGGCGAAGAGCGGGTGCTTCTTGGTGTGCCACTTCGCAGCCTCGGCGACCGGCATCGCCACCACGATGCCGAGAAGGACGAGCCCGATGACCGCGACGCAGCGCCTTGCCTTGTTCATGTCGTCCCCCAGACGCCCGAGCAGATGAAGTCCCCCATATATAGATGGGGGCGCGGTCGCTGGTCAACAGTCGAACCGCGGCGCCCTCTTCCCCAGGAACGCCGCCACGCCCTCCCGGCCGTTCGGCGAGCCACCGAGCCGCGAGATCGACAGGGCCTCACGCCGCAGCGCCGTCTCGGGTGCCGCCTCGGCCGCCTCGCGGATGAGGCGCTTGCTCGCGGCCAGCCCGTCCGGTGACGCAGCGAGCAGCGTCTCGACGACCGCGTCGACGGCGGCGTCGAGATCCTCGGGAGGTACGACGCGAGCGACGAGCCCCGCCGCTTGGGCCTCTGCCGCGGTCAGCATGTCGCCGAGCAGCGCGAGCCGGAGCGTGGTGTGCAGGCCGAGGGTGTGGGTCAGCAGGCTGCCGCCGCCGTCGGGGCTGAGGCCGACCTTCGCGTAGGCCAGCCCGAACCGCGCGCCCTCCGCGGCGAGCACGACGTCGGCCGCGGCCGCGATCGGGAGGCCGATGCCGGCCGCGGTGCCCTGGACCGCGCTGACCACGATCGCATCGCAACGCACCAGCTCGGTGACGAAGCGGTGGGCGCCCTCGGCGAGCTCGAGCAGGAGCGCCTCGGGGTCCTCGGCGGAGCCGAAGCCGGAGAGGTCGCCGCCGACGGAGAAGAACCGGCCGGTCGCCCCGAGCACGATGATCCGCGCCCCGTCGGCCTTCGCGCGCAGCACCGCGGCGATCAGGTCGGCGGCGACCTCGGGCGTGAGCGGGTTGCCGCGGTCGCCGTTCGTGAGGGTGATGCGGGCGGTCCCGCCCCGCCCCGAGCCTGCCTGCGGGCCGGCGTACTCGTAGGAGACGTCGGACATCAGCCGCGCTCCCCCAGCCGGAACTGGCTGTGGATCGTCTGCGGCAGCTCGAACAGCGGGTCGCGCATGATCTCCGCGCGGCCCAGCGTCGCCAGGTGGACCTCGTCCGGCCCGTCGAAGAGTCGCATCGCGCGATGCCAGCCGTAGAGCGCGGACAGCACGGTCGCGTCGCTGACGCCGGCAGCGCCGTGCAGCTGGATGGCCCGGTCGATGACGTTGCAGACCGCGCGCGGGACGGCGACCTTCGCCTCGGAGATGAGGTGGCGGGCCGCCTTGTTGCCCTCGCTGTCGACGACGTACGCCGCCAGGTGGCAGAGCGCGCGCGCCTGGTCGAGCTCGATCCGGCTCTCCGCGATCCTCTCGCGCACCGCGGACTGCTCGGCCAACATCTTGCCGAAGGTGGTGCGCTCCTTGGACCGCGCGACCATCATCGCCAGCGCCCGCTCGCCGGCGCCGAGCGCCCGCATGACGTGGTGGATCCGGCCGGGCCCGAGCCGCATCTGCGCGGCCGCGAAGCCGCCGCCCTCCTCGCCCAGCAGGTTGGTAAGCGGCACCCGGGCGTCGTCGAAGGAGATGACGCAGTGGCCGTGCTGGTCCTGGCGTCCGAAGACCGGGTAGGACCGCTCGATGCGTACGCCGGGTGTGTCGACCGGGACGATGATCATCGACTGCTGCCGGTGGGTGGCGGCCTCGGGGTCGGTCTTGCCCATCAGGATGAGCACCTTGCAGCGCGGGTCGGCCGCGCCGGAGATCCACCACTTGCGGCCGTTGATGACGTACTCGTCGCCGTCCCGCACGATCCGGGTCTCGATGCTGGTGGCGTCGGAGGAGGCGACGGCCGGCTCGGTCATCGCGAACGCGCTGCGGATCTCGCCGTCGAGCAGCGGCTGCAGCCACTGCGCCCTCTGCTCGTCGGTGCCGACGAGGTGGATCAGCTCCATGTTGCCGGTGTCGGGCGCCTGCGAGTTGATCGCCTCGGGAGCGAGCTCGAGCGACCACCCCGACAGCTCCGCGATGACGGCGTACTCCAGCTGGGTCAGGCCCGACTCGCTGGGCAGGAAGGCGTTCCACAGCCCGCGCCGCCTCGCGCTCGCCTTCAGCTCCTCGATGACCGGTGGCACCGTGTGGTCGCCGGGAGCGGCGTCCGCGCGGAAGCGGTCGTACGCCTCCTCGGCCGGGAAGACCTCCTCGGCGAGGAAGGTCCTCATCTCCTCGTAGAGACGCAGCGCCTTGTCACTGGGGGCCGGGTACGCCGGATAGCTGGGGCTCATGGCGCCAGCATGCCGCACGTCACGTCAGCGCCGGGTTGTCGCCTCAGCCCGCACAGGCGCCGGTGGAGACCTCTGCCGTGCTGCTGCGTCCGTCACGGGCGGCGCCGGCGACCTGGTCGGCGGTGAGCGCATAGCCGGTGTCGCGGTCGGTGACCGAGGCGGCGAAGACCACGCCCGCGACCTTGCCGGCCGGAGTCACGATCGGGCCGCCGGAGTTGCCGGGGCGGACCAGGCCGCGCAGCGAGTAGACGTCGCGCAGGACCGTGCCGGAGCCGTAGATGTCCGGCGACCGCAGGCGCGGCTCGGCGCGCACACGACCGCTCTCGACGTCGAACGGGCCGTCCTGCGGGTAGCCCTCGATCGCCACCGGGTCGCGCTCCTGCGCCGCGGACCTGCCGGTCGCGAAGTGGAGCAGGGGCACGGCGTGGGTGTCGACGTCGAGGACCGCGATGTCGAGCTCGGGGTCGTAGTGGACGACGTGCGCGATCTCGGTCTGCCCGTCGATCTGCACCTGCGGGTCGTGGATGCCGGCGACCACGTGGGCGTTGGTCATCACCCGGTCGGGCGCGTAGACGAAGCCGCTGCCCTCGACGCCGCGGCCGCACGAGTTGGCCCCACGGATCTTGACCACGCTGACGCGGGTCGCGGCGACGCCGGGGTCGGACGGAAGGTTCTTGGGACCCGGCGGGACGTTGACGATCTGCTCCGGCGCGAACGGCTCGAGATAGCGCGGGAAGAAGCCGGTTCCGACGACGTTGTTGAACGCCTGGAGCGCCCGCGGCGCGGCCTGCGGCAGCGCCGTGTTGACCTTCGAGAGCACGTAGGAGTTGCGCACCATCGAGGTGATCGGGCCGATCCGGGTGCCGCTGATCGCCACGCCGAGCGCCCACGCCACCAGCAGCACCGCCAGTGCGCTGAGCACCGCACCGCCGAGCGCGTCGAGCACCCGCGCGGGGCGCCAGGTGATCTTGTCGCGCACCTTCGCGCCGACGTACTGCAGCAGCGCCTGGCCGAGGGAGGCGCACAGGATGACGATGAACAGCGCGCCCAGCGAGACCGCGAGCGAGGGGTTCGCTCCACGCAGCACCGTCGGCGCGAGCCAGATGCCGAACAGGCCGCCGGTCAGCAGGCCGACCGTCGCGAACGCGCCGGTGACGAAGCCCTGCCAGTAGCCGGAGAGGGCGTAGGCCGCGATGAGGACGAGGAGGAGCCAGTCGAGGAGGTTCATCCAGGCATGTCTCCTCGGTCCGCGCCGTCGCGAACGGCGTTTGGCGCCGATGTGGCAAGGCGGCGACGCGCCGACAGAGCGGATCCTCTATCAAGCGGCGCCAACGCAGCCAGATCGGATGCGAAACGCCGTGCAGCAGGTGTGGACCGGGGAGACATGCCTTAAAGGTCCTCCTTGCGGCGGTCGTACTCGGCGAGCATGTGGTCGGGCAGCTCGTGGACAGGAGGATCCTGCACCTCCGGCAACCATCCGATGAAGTCGAGGAAGCGCGTCAGGATGCCACCGGTGAAGCCCCAGAGGATGACGTCCTTGTCCGCGCCGATGAGGAAGCCGGGTCCGACCCAGCCTCCCGGGTGGCGTACGCGGATGCGGTGCTCGGGCGCCACCAGCTCCTTCAGCGAGACCCGGTGGATGGCGTGGACCTCGGCGGGCGATGCCACCCGGACCGCGCTCGGCTCGCGCCAGTAGCCGATGACGGGGGTCACCGAGAAGTTCGACGGCGGCAGCCACAGGTCGGGCAGCGACGCGAAGACCTCGACGCCCTCGGGGGCGAGCCCGATCTCCTCCTCGGCCTCCCGCAGCGCGGCCTCCACCGGGGTCTCGCCCGGGTCGATGCCACCGCCGGGGAAGGAAACCTGCCCCGGGTGCGAGCGCATGTCGTGGGCACGCTCGGTGAGCAGCACGTCGGGCCCGTCTTCGCCCTCCCCGAGCAGCATGAGCACGGCGCCCCGCCGTGGGTCGCTGTCCGCGGGAGCCTGGAACGCCGTCAGGTGGCTGCCCTGGATCCGGTCGGCACCGTCGGCGACGGCGCGCACCCAGTCCGGGAGCGTCGGATCGGTCATGGCGTCGCTCCCGCGGCCTGGTGGGACGACAGGCCGATGCCGTGCTGCTGCGCGAGATCGGCGATCTGCTTGACGGAGTCGAGGCCGCCCATGGTCGGTCCCGAGATGCTGCCGTCGGCCTTGACGAAGTAGAAGAACGGCATCACTCCCGGCGGCTTCAGGCTCGACTGCTCGAGGTCGCCGCAGGGGTCGGCGAGCAGCGGGTAGTGGACGTCGCTCTGCTTCGCGAGCAGCAGCCCCGCGCTCGGGATGGTGTCGAGGTAGTCGACGCCCACGACGCTCACCCGGCCGGCGTACTGCTTGGCGAAGGCGGCGAGCGCCGGCATCTCCTGGCGGCAGGGGCCGCAGGACGACGACCAGAAGTTCACGATCGCCGGACCCTTGATGTCGGAGAGTGCGACCCTCTGCTTGCTGCCGAGGCAGCCGAGCGAGGTGGCGGGCATCGATGCGGCCGGCGCCTTGGCGTCGACGGCCAGGCTGCCCGGCGTGCAGTCGGGGATGCCGGCCTGCTGGCGCAGGCCGACGAGGTCCGAGGACGCCACCGACACGCTGCAGCCGCCCGCGTGCGGGCTCGAGTCGCAGGAGGTGAGCAGTACGGCGCCGGCGATGATCGCGAAGCACGCCGGCAGGATCCGGGCACGCATCAGTTGGGCCCCTCGTCGCGGACGAGTGCCTCCGCGAGGGCGGGCTCGATCGGCCCCGCGCCGTACGACGGGCACCACCGCGCCACCGGGCAAGCACCGCACGCGGGCTTCTTGGCGTGGCAGCGGCGGCGGCCGTGCCAGATCAGGTGGTGGCTGAGCATGGTCCAGTCGCGCTTGGGGAAGAGCGCGCCGACGGCGTGCTCGACCTTCACCGGGTCGGTCTCGGTGGTCCAGCCGAGCCGGCGGGCCAGCCGGCCGAAGTGGGTGTCGACGGTGATGCCGGGCAGGTCGAAGGCGTTGCCGAGCACGACGTTCGCGGTCTTGCGCCCGACGCCGGGCAGGGTGACGAGGTCGTCGAGGCGACCGGGCACCTGGCCGTCGTACGTCTCGACGAGGGCGGCGCTGAGCTTGAGCAGGCTCTCGGTCTTGGCGCGGAAGAAGCCGAGCGGGCCGATGATCTGCTCGAGGTGCGCGCGGTCGGCGGCGGCCATCGCGGCGGGGTCCGGATAGGCGGCGAACAGCTTGGGGCGCACCGCGTTGACCCGCTTGTCGGTCGTCTGCGCCGACAGCACCGTCACGACCAGGCACTGGAAGGGGTCGTCGAAGTCCAGCTCCGCCTTGGCGTCGGGGTAGGTCTCGGCGAGGACCCGGTCGATCTTCCGGGCACGCCGGACCAACTGGGTCGACGTCTCCCCGGAGGTATCGATCGGCCGCACGCAGCAAGAGTACGGGGCGCCTCCGACCGCGCCGGGCGAGGCGACGACTAGGTGTGAAGTGGACCACTGGCTAGGATGCGCTGAGCGGTACGCCGGTCGGGCCCCACCAGGGGGTCCCAGTGTGCTGCGGACCAACTGGGAGGAAGCGTGGACAACGACGTACTCCGGCAGGCGCCACTGTTCAGCGCTCTCGACGACGAGGCGATGACGGCCCTCCGATCCTCGATGGGAGAGACGCACCTGCGTCGGGGCGAGGTGCTGTTCCACGAGGGCGACACCGGCGACCGTCTCTACGTCGTGCTCGACGGCAAGGTGAAGCTCGGCCGCACCTCCTCCGACGGGCGCGAGAACCTCCTCGCGATCATGGGCCCCGGCCAGATGTTCGGCGAGCTGTCGCTCTTCGACCCGGGCCCGCGCTCCGCGACCGTCACGGCCGTCACCGACGCAGACTTCGCCTCCCTCTCGCACGAGGACCTGCTGCGCTGGCTCGAGGGCCGCCCGGCCGTCGCCCGCGGCCTGCTCGCGCAGCTGGCCGCGCGCCTGCGCAAGGCCAACGACGTCGTCGCCGACCTGGTCTTCTCCGACGTGCCCGGCCGCGTGGCCAAGGCGCTGCTCGACCTCGCCGAGCGGTTCGGCCGCACCGCCGACGACGGCGTGCACGTCCACCACGACCTCACCCAGGAGGAGCTCGCCCAGCTGGTCGGCGCCTCCCGCGAGACGGTCAACAAGGCGCTCGCCGACTTCGCCTCGCGCGGTTGGCTGCGCCTCGAGCCTCGCTCCGTCGTGATCATGGACATGGAGCGCATGTCGCGGCGAGCCCGCTGACCTGGCCGATGTCCCCCGCGCCGACACACGCGCTGCGGCGATCCGGTGTCGCCGGGGGCGTCCTGCTCGGCGGAGGTCTTCTGTGGAGCAGGCGTCGAGCGAGCCTTCCTTACCGGTAAGGAAGGCTCGCCGTGGCTACCGGTTCCCGCGGCCCCTCCTCGTGCGTCACGACGCGTGGGAGTCGGCCAGGTAGGCCAGCTGGGCACGGACCGACCACTCGGCCGGCACCCACAGCGACTCGTCGACGTCTGCGTAGACGATCTCGACGACCCGGCGCGGGAGCTCGGTATCCTCGGCGACGTCCGGCGCGAGACGGGTGATGCCCAGGCGCTCCAGCGCCGACTCCACCTGAGCGAGTCGCTCCCGGCGGTGGGCCTTGTAGAGGTCGAGCACGCCGGCCGCGTCGTCGAGGACCGGGCCGTGGGCCGGCCAGAGCGTCTCGACCCGGCCGTCGCTCACCAGCGCCCGCATCCGCTCCAGCGACTCGAAGTAGCCGCCGAGGTCGCCGTCGGGGTGCACGATCACGGTGGTGCCACGGCCGAGCACCATGTCACCGGTCAGCAGCGCGCGGTCGGCGCCGACCAGCAGCGAGATCGAGTCGCGCGTGTGTCCGGGCGTGGTCAGCACCTCGACCGCCAGGTCGCCGGCCGAGAGCACCTCGCCGTCGACGACCGGGTCCGAGCGCCAGCACTGGTCGGGGTCGAGGGCGCGTACGCCGCAGCCCACGCGGTCCGCGAACGCGCGCGCGCCCTCGGTGTGGTCGAGGTGGTGGTGCGTGACGACGACGGCCGAGACCTGGCCGGCGGCCTCGGCCACCGCGTCCAGGTGCCCGTCGTCCAGCGGCCCCGGGTCGACCACGATCGACGAGGGCGAGCCCGGCTCGCGCAGCACCCAGGTGTTGGTGCCGTCGAGCGTCATCATCCCCGGGTTGGGGGCGAGGACGCAGCGGCCGCGCTCGCCGTACTCGCCGCCCGACCAGTCGCCCATCACGGCCGCCCGGGCTCGTCGACGCCGCCGACCGCGTCGACCCGGTCGAGACCCCGCCGCGCCGCCACCAGCGGTCGGGCGGTCGCCGGCATCGAGAGGGTCCAGCCCTCCCCGAGCGGCTCGACCTGGGGCATGAACATCTCCACCCGCCGCCCGACGGCGGCGCCCAACACGTCCGAGACGGTCGGGTGCTGGGCGATCTCCAGGCAGGTGATGTACGTCGGCGGCAGCATCGCCAGCGAGCCTTCGTCCGCGCGGTCGGCGGCCTCGCCGACGGCGAGCCAGGTGACCGAGGACGACTCGGTGGACACGTCGCGGGTTACCTGCCCGGTCGGCAGGCGCGCGACGAAGAACCAGGTGCGGTAGCGCTTCGGCTCGAAGACCGGGGTCAGCCAGCCGGCCCACACGCCGAGCAGGTCGGTGCGCAGGACCAGGCCGCGCCGGGTCAGGAAGTCGGTGAGCGACAGCTCGCGCGCCTCCAGCGCGACCCGGTCGGCCTCCCAGTCCTCGCCGCTGGTGTCGGCCACGACCTCGCCGGCCGACGGACCCGCCAGCAGCACGCCCGACTCCTCGAACGTCTCCCGCACCGCCGCGCACACGAGCGCGAGGGCCGAGGTCTCGTCGACGCCGAGCCAGTCGGCCCACTCAGCCAGCGACGGCCCCGCCCACAGCTCGGTGGCGAGCGCGTGGTCGCGCGGATCGACTCCGCCGCCGGGGAAGACGGCCATCCCGCCGGCGAAGTCCATGCTCAGCTGGCGGCGCAGCAGGTACGCCTCCGGCCCGCTCGCCGCGTCTCGCAGCAGCACCACGGTGGCGGCGTTGCGCGGCTCCGCGGCCGAGCGGGTGCCGTCGGCGTACTCCTTGGCGACGTCGGCGACTGCCTCCGGCAGGGGGACGGGCGGCAGCGGGATCCTCATCGCGCCAGGACCTCGGCGATGACCTCGACCTCGACGGGCGCGTCCAGCGGAAGCACGGGCACACCGACGGCCGACCGTGCGTGCACGCCGGCCTCGCCGAAGACCTCGCCGAACAGGTTCGAGGCGCCGTTGGCCACCCCGGGCTGGCCGGTGAAGTCCGGCGTGGAGGCCACGAAGGCGACCACCTTGACGATGCGGACCTGCTCCAGCGACCCGACGACCGAGCGGATCGCCGCCAGGGCGTTCAGCGCGCACTGCCGGGCGCACTCGGTCGCCACCTCCGCACTGACCTCGCCCCCGACCTTGCCGGTCGCGACGAGCTCACCGGACCGCATCGGGAGCTGCCCCGCCGTGTAGACGAGAGACCCGGTCCGCACCGCCGGGACGTACGCCGCCACCGGCGGCACCACGTCCGGCACGCTCATGCCGAGCGCAGCGAGCCGCTCCTCGGGACCGGAGCCCTCGGCGACCATCGATCAGCCCTCCAGGGGGCGCTTGAAGTAGGCGATGTCGTTGCCCTGCGGGCTCGGGATGATCGCCACCAGCTCCCAGCCGTCCTGACCGAAGTTGTTCAGGATCTGGGTCGCTGCGTGATTGAGGACGGGCGCTACCTGGTACTCCCACTTGCTCATGCGTCCGACACTACTCAGCCCGCTCTCTCGCTAGGGTGAGCCGGTGAGTGATTGGAGCCGGGTGCGTCTGCACGTCGTCACCGGCAAGGGCGGCACGGGCAAGTCGACGGTGGCCTCGGCGCTCGCGCTCGCCCTTGCGAGTGCCGGTCGCAACGTGCTGCTCTGCGAGGTCGAGGGGCGCCAGGGCATCGCCCGGATGTTCGACGTCGACCCCCTCCCGTACGCCGAGCAGCGACTGGCCACCGGCCTGCCCGACGACGAC